>JAVJOO010000004.1:300000-582965 GCA_040216735.1 Alphaproteobacteria bacterium
GGGACGATGTCCTTGCATCGGTGAAGGAGGCGGTGGGGCGCGGCGTCGAGTTTTTGACTCTCCCCGAACTTGCCTTCCTCCCCAACGGCAAGGTCGGCGACGCATCGAAGGCAGCGGCGGTCTGTCGTGACGGAATCTCGGCGGTTGGTAAGATTTTGTCGGCGGCGAAGCAGGATTGTCTTGTGGCGGCGTCGGTCGTGTATGCCGAAGGCGACAAGTTCACCCACCGGGGGGTTCTGATCGGCCGCGAGGGCGTCGTGTTCCACCAGGACGCGGTGCACACCTGCGGGCGCCATCCTTGGGTGACAGCCTTTGCCGATGGTTTCGATACGATCGATTTGCCCCAGGGCCGAGTCGGTCTCGTGGTCGGCGGCGACGCGGCGATCGTTGAATCGTTCCGGCTGCTCGCGCTAAAGGATGCCGCTATCGTCGGGGTGCCGACGCGGGTGTTGGAACGCTGGGAGATCGATACCGGTCTGCTCGAACGCGCCGCGGAAAACCGGCTCAGTTTGGTCGTCGCGACGGAACCCTCGCGCGAGGGAACTAGCCTGATTGTCACCCTGGACAAGGACTTTACCCAAGGCACCCAACGCGCCGACGGTCAGCGTCGTGCGAGAACCCTGAGCTGGCCGATTGCCGCCTATGCGGATCGGGATGCGCAGGTGATGACTGCGCCGATCTATCCGACGGCGTCGGCGAATCGGTTCTGTTTCTTTGCGACCGACCTTGTGGACGGGCGTCCTTGGCATCTTGCGGGCGCGATCGCCGACGCCAATCCAGGAAACTAACTCGGCGTCTGCAAGCAGAAAAAGTCCGGTTAGGACGCGCGACCGGGGTTTCTCACCGTAGCGGGCAGAGTAGGGACCTCAAGGGCATGGGGAGCGTTCCCCTCGACATAGTTCTGCCACATCATCTCGCAGGCACTTTCGAAGTGGCGGGTCAGCCGGTCGATGTCGAACAGCGGTTCGGTATCTCGGTTGGCGCGCAGTTTGGCCCGTAGTTCCGCAAGGCGTTCCGGTTGGCGCGCATACATTGTTGCCTTCTTCTCGTAGTCGTCGAGCGACGCAGCGATCAACTCCGGGGCGCCAATCGCACTTACCAATGTTGCGCCGTTTCGCGCGGGCGGCGTATCGCCGTACAGCGTCAAGACCGGTACGCCCGCCCACAGCGAGTCGGTAGTCGTTACACCGCCGCCGTGGTGCAGGTTGTCGAGGGCGAGATCGGCAAGGGGTAGACGGGCAAGGTGGCGCGGATGCGCGATGGTATCGGAAAAGATGAGGCGGTCGGGATCGACGCCACGGGCTTGCGCTTCCCGTTTCAGGTTCTTTTGGCTGGTCTTAGTTCCCGACATGAACCACATCACGCTGCCGGGAATTTGTCGCAAGAGTCGCATCCAGATCGCAAAAAGCGTCGGGTAGAACTTGTAGTGCGAGTTGAAGTTGGCAAAGACGAAGCCCTCGTCCGGCAAGCAAAAGTCTGCCCGCGTGAACGTCTCCACCGCCACCGGCGGCCGCGACGCCGCCATAAAGGTGTGGGGTAGATAGACCAATTTCTCGCTGCAGTATTTTTGATCTTCCGGCGGCAATTGGATCCGGTCGGTGACCAGGTAGTCGATGTACGACGCGCCGGTTGTGGAGGAAAATCCCAGCCAATGGGCTTGGACCGGAGCCGGCCGGAGAGCCAGAACTTCGGGACTTCCGCCGCGAGTATGGCCGGCCAAATCGATCAGGACGTTGACCCCGTCGTCGACCATCTTTTTGGCGGCATCGACATAGGACATCTGGGTGATGTCGGTCCAACTATCAAACGTTTCCGAGAAATGCCGTGTCAAATCGTCCTTGCCGAAGGTGGTCACGGCATAGGCGGCGTAGTGGAACCGTTCGGGGTCGCGGTGTTCCAAGACACCGCGGAAGGCCACGGCAACGCTATGGAACCTGAAATCTGGCGACAGAAAACCGATCTTCAGTTTGCCGCCGGTCGGGCGTTTGTAGGTGAAGGGGCCGAGCCGCTTGCGCGTGTCCTGGACCTCCCGCTCGGCCCGTCGTGCGACGTGTTGCGCGGTGCGAAAACGAAGGTCCGGACTGGCTGGCATGCTCTGCAAGCCGAAGGGAGAAATCGAAACGCCCTGACCTCGGGCTATTTCATGCTCGGTGTTTTCGATCACGCGGGAGATGATCGCTTCGAGATTGTCCCAGCTACATTGCTGCATCAAGCCGTGGGCTAGGTAGGGATAAACGACGTTGTTGCTGACGTTTCGATTAAGCGCTTCGCGAAACGCGGTCACCGCTTCGTCGTGACGGCTGAGGAGTTGGAGAAGGCTCCCCAGGTTGAAATAGGCCTGTGATAACTCGGGATGCTTCTTGGTCAGCTCGTTGTAGGTCGATATCGCGTCGTGGTAGCGACCGAGCTGTTGGTAGGCGATTGCCAGATTGTTCATCGCCTCCGGATAGGTGTCGTCGACGGCGATGGCCAGCTTGAACGTTTCGATTGCCTCGGCTTGCCGGTTGAACGCTTGGTAGGCCAGCCCGAGGCCGTTCAGCGCGCGGGGATCCTTTGGATTGATCTCCATCGCGCGGCGAAACTCCTCTAGCGCTTCGCCGTGACGCCCCATTTGCCGCAGGGTATTGCCGAAGTTGATATGGGCAACGGCCAGCGTGGGGTCGAGCTCGATCGTCTTTCGGTAGGCATCGAGGGCATCTTCGTTCCGCCCGACGGCACCCAGGGAGTTGCCGAGGTTGTTGAAGGCGTGGGACGAAGTTGCGTCAATAGCGATCGCGGCCTGAAACTGCTCGATCGCTTCTGTGTGCCGGTGCAGTGCTTGCAGCGCGTGACCGAGGTTCAACCGCCCCTCAAGGAGATTGGGCAGGCGCTGAACGACGCCGGTATAGTGACCCACCGCGCGCTCGAAATCCTTCGTCGATACGAATATCTGGCCGAGGAGGAATTGCGTTTGCGGATGATCGGGAACGAGCGTATCCGACTTCACCAAGGCTTTCTCAGCATCGGCAATTTTATCTAATGAAATCAAGGCAGTGCCGAGGCCTCGCAGAGCTTCGGCGTTGTTCGGGTCGAGAGCCACGGCACGGCTGAATTCCCGTTCGGCCGCTTCGTATTTCCCTAAGCGGTGGAGTGCCGCGCCGATATTGAGGTGGGCGGTGGCCCATCCGGTGCGGTGTTCCGACGCGCGGGTGAAGTGCTCAAGCGCACCGGCATAGTCCTCACGCGCGAACCGCAGGTGGCCAACGTTGAGGTGGATATCGGCATCTTGGGGCGCAAGCTTCAATGCCAAATCCAACGACATCGCAGCCTCGTCCAAACGCTGAGTCGCCACTAGGGCGGCGCCGAGATTGGCATGGGCCGTCGCAAGTGTCGGCTCGAGATCGAGGGCGGCAAGGTAGCTCGCGATCGCTTCGACTGGTCGACCGGTCTGGTACAGAAGGCGCCCGAGATTCGCATGTGCCAAGGCGAGGTCGGGGCTGCGGGCGATCGCGTCGCGGTAGTAGGCCTCTGACTGGGGGTAGTCGCCCTTCGCTTGATAGACGTTGGCCAAGGCGGTCAATATCTTGGTGTCGTTCGGTCGTACCTGGCGCGCCGTCGTTAGGAGCAGTTCCGCCTCGTCCAGCCGGTTCGCCGAAATACGAATGCCCGCAAGGTTGAGCAAGGCATCGCAACAAGCGGGGTCGGTTTCGATCGCTTGTAGATAGAACTTGTCGGCTTCGTCGATTCGGCCTTCGCGGTGGTGCGACAAGCCGGCGGCGAAATACTCTTGGGCGGGCGCGCTCATGAAGCATTTCTAGGCGCGTTACGATTAACAAATCCTTAGTGATGGCACGTGCATCGTGGCCAGCATGAAGGATGTCAGTTCTTGCCGCGAGCCAAAGGCAATTGTTGCTACTGCGCACGGCAAAAGATTCGTGATGTGGCAATTATTCGCTAGCGCGGTTGCTCCGTTGTCGATCCTCATAGACCGACTGGCGTCCGACAGAGACGCCAATTACTCAATGAAAACAATGAATTATGAGGAATCTCCGGCGCCCGCCGCCGAGGTGGCACGTCCGTTGCGCTTAGGGACTCGGCTGTATGCCATTCGAAACCCCTAGGCTTTGAGCCACCTCGGAAGAGGAGACAGAAACGATGGTCTTGTCGGTAAATACCAATCTGGGAGCGGCGATTGCTCTGCAGAATCTAAATGCGACAAACAATAGGCTGGAGAAGACCCAGCTGAACATTACGACCGGTCTGAGAGTCAACGGACCCAAGGACGACGCAGCGACTTATGCGATCGCCCAAAACCAACGCGGTGACATTGCCGGCTATCGAGCGGTCGGCACGGCACTGGCAGGCGGAGAATCCACCGTTAACGTCGCAATCGACGCCGGCAAGGCAATCTCCGAGTTGATGATCGAAATGAAGGCCAAAGTCGTGCAGGCGAACCAATCGCAGCTCGACGCGGCATCACGGACGGCGCTGCACAACGACTTCGCGGCGTTGCGCGATCAGATCGAAACGATCGTCGCAACGGCCGAATTCAACGGCGTCAACATCATCAACCAAAGCGCGGTGACGTTCCAAGTGTTGAGTACTGTCGATGGCAGTATCATCAACGTCAGTGCGCAGAAGATGGACACGACGAGTCTCGCCATCAACACAACCACGCTGCTCACCAGTTCCGGTGCCAGTGCGGCGTTGACGGCAGTCAACTCGGCCATCGTATCGGTCTCCGATCGCCTCGCGGCGCTCGGTGCCTCGGCCAAGCGGCTAGAGGTTCAGACCGAGTTCACGGTCAAATTGGTGGACATCCTTACAGATGGTGTCGGCAACCTTGTGGATGCCGATATGGCCCGGGAAAGCGCCAACCTTACGGCACTCCAGGTCAAACAGCAGCTGGGCGTACAGGCGCTTTCGATCGCCAACGCGACCCCGCAGATCATTCTCTCGCTGTTCCAATAACATCAAGATAAGGGGAGGGGTCAGCGAAGGCCCTTAGAAAATATGCCGCTAAAACTGACGTTAAAGCCCGGCGAGAAGTTCGTTCTCAACGGTGGTGTACTCATCAACGGCGATCGCAGGTCGGATCTCATTATTGAGAACCAAGTCTCGCTTCTTCGGGAGCGTGATGTTCTGCAACCGGACGAGGCGAATACACCGGTCAAGCGCATCTATTTCACCGTCATGATGATGTATCTCGATGGCGGACTGGAGAGTCACTACTACGACGAGTTCACCAGTCTCGTTACCGACTTCATGTGCGCTATCTCGACAAAAGGGGTGCTGGAGAAATGCCATCGCATCCTCGATGACGTGCACGAGCAGCGGTTCTATTCCGCAATGATGACGTGCAAGTCGCTTCTGCCCTTCGAGAAAGAAAGGTTGAACTATGTACAATAGCCAGCATGCCGGAGCGGTCGCCGAGAAATTGGTTCCGCCGCCGGAACTCGATCCGCGAAAGACCGAGTACCGTCTCTTCGAACAGGTCACGCGCGACCTCGAAGCAAGTAAGGCCAAGGCGAAGGAAGATTCAGACTTCCTGCGTGCCTTGGACGACAACCGCCGGCTATGGCAGGCCTTGGAAGAAGATTTGGCACGGCCGCAAAACCAGTTGCCCGATCCACTTAAGGCCCAGATCATTTCGGTCGCTATATGGGTAGAGCGTCACTCCAAGCTCGCCGAGCAAGGCGAAGCGACGATCGACGCACTCATCCAGGTCAACGAATCGATCATGAAGGGGCTCGCGGCGTAAGTATGCCGCGGCCGACCGGCAGAAGCCGGTTGCCCACCGAGCAAGATCGAATCTGGCACGCCGTTTGCGTGATAAATTCGCGTGATGCGACATCGGGCACAGAATGTGACGAGCGAAGCGGCGTCGGTCCATAGGATCGCCGGCGTCTCCGTGGGCCATTTCGCAACGCCTTCATCTTGGTACGCGATTGGGTTACCGTACCGTCGTGGCGGCGGCGCTAAGGCGTTGTCGGCGCGAGTGACGCGGGCACGCCCGAGGAGCGCGAATGTCGGTCAATAAATACAAGGCCGCCCAAGCCTCGACCGAGAATCCCAGGCAGACGGAATACCGTTTGTTTGCCGAGGTGACCAAGGCGCTCATGGCCGTCCGTGAGGCCGCCACCTCTAAGGGATTGAAACCCCAAGAGTTTTATAAGGCGGTGGACTGGAACAGGCGGCTTTGGCTGACATTGCAAATGGACCTTGCGTCCAACGAGAATCGCTTTCCTGACAGCCTGAAGGCGAACATCATCTCGATCGCAATCTGGGTAGATAAACACTCCCGGACGGTGTTGCGGGGCGAGAGCAACCTCGACCCGCTTATTTCGGTCAATCGCACCATCATGGAAGGGCTGTCGTCGGCGCCGACGAAACAGACCATTCCGAGCCAGGCCGCCTCGGCGATCGGCAGCCTCGGCACCTCGGCCTAAGCCGACCCCAAAAGCCCCCTTCAGTAGGCTTCGGCGACCCGCGATTTCGCGGCCGGTAGGCAAATGCTACCGGCACGAATTGCCGGGTCGGAAAATTTTGCCCTGTTAATCCTTCCTTAAGGAGTGTCTGGATCGTTGTCGCGCGACCCCGGCAGACCTGTCTCGGCGATCGCCAAGTCGACAAATCCCCTTTCTTAACAAAACGTTAGCGGTTTCATCCGGCGGTCGCCACCCGGTCAGAAGTTCCCTGGCATAGGCATTGCTTTCCTAGTGGTCGGACGATTGTCCATCCACCGGCAAAACGTCGGCGCCAGCAAAACGCTGGACCCAGATGCTTAGAACGAGGACGTAACAAAATGGTTCAAGGTCTTTCTATCAAAACCAACGTCGGCGCGATGGTCGCGTTGGAACAACTCAGCATGACGAACAAGAGGCTGCAAAACACGCAGCTTCGGATTACGACGGGTTTGAAAGTTAACGGCCCGAAGGACGACGCCGCGACCTTCCAGATCGCGACCCGTCTGCGGGGCGATATCGCCGGCACAAAGGCCGTCGGTGGCGCTCTCGCCAACGGTGATTCCACCGTTAACGTCGCTATTTCGGGCGGAAAGGCCATCGCCGACCTGCTTATCGAAATGAAGGCGAAAATCGTGCAGGCCAACCAGGCCGGTCTCGATACTGCCTCACGCACCGCCTTGCAGAACGACTTCACGGCGTTGCGCGACCAGTTGGAGACCATCGTTGCCACTGCCGAGTTCAACTCGACCAATCTGATCTTTCAGAGCGCGAGCGAACTCAAGGTCCTCAGCACCGTCGATGGGTCGGTCATTTCGGTGAGCGCCCAAAAGATGGACACCACCACGCTGACGATCAACGCGTCTACCTTGGCAACAAGTTCTGGTGCCTCCTCGGCTCTGACGTCGATCGAAACGGCGATCACGTTGGTTGCCGACAAGTTGGCCGCCCTTGGTTCCGCCGCGAAGCGGATCGAAGTGCAGACCGATTTCACGGTGTCGTTGGTCAACATCTTGACCGAGGGCCTCGGAAACCTGGTCGACGCCGATCTCGCCGAAGAGAGTGCAAGACTTCAGGCCTTGCAGATTCAGCAGCAGCTTGGGGTGCAGTCGCTCTCCATCGCGAACGCTGGTCCGCAGACCATTCTGGCTCTCTTCCAGTAACTGCTCGGTAGGCAGGGTGCCGCAGTTTCTGCGGCGCCCTGAACACCGGACCGGTCAAAAACCCCGCAGAAGGTGGGGTATCAAACTTAGAAGGAAGGTTTTCGATGGTTCAAGGACTGTCTATCAACACGAACTCCGGCGCCATGGTCGCGTTGGAGCAGCTCTCTTTGACGCAAAAGAGACTGCAAAAGACTCAGCTCCGGATTACCACGGGTCTGAAAGTCAACGGCCCCAAAGACGACGCCGCAACCTTTCAGATTGCGACGCGGCTTCGGGGCGACATTGCCGGCACCAACGCGGTAAAAATTGCGTTGGCGAACGGTGAGGCCGTGACCAACGTTGCGATCTCGGGCGGCAAAGCGATTGCCGACCTGTTGGTCGAAATGAAGGCGAAGGTCGTTCAGGCCAATCAGGCAGGTCTTGATTCTGCGTCGCGTACCGCGTTGCAGAACGACTTCAAGGCGTTGCGCGATCAGCTCGACACGATCGTGGCAACCGCTGAGTTCAACTCGGTCAACCTGATCAGCTCGGGAGCGACGGCGACGTCGGTCCTTAGTACGGCTGAAGGCAGCACGATTACGGTGAGTGCCCAAGCAATGGCTTCGTCCTCGCTCGGGATTGCCTCAACGGATCTTTCTACCAGTGCTGGCGCCTCTACGGCGCTTACCGCAATCGATTCTGCGATCACTTCAGTCGCGGACAAGCTTGCAGCTCTCGGTGCCGTCGCGAAGCGGATCGAGGTTCAAACCGACTTTACCACATCTCTCGTCAACATCTTGACCGAAGGTCTTGGCAACTTGGTCGACGCCGACCTTGCCCAAGAATCGGCCACTTTGCAGGCGTTGCAGATCCAGCAGCAGCTTGGCGTGCAGTCGCTCGCCATTGCCAACGCGGGTCCGCAGACCATCCTGGGACTCTTCCAGTAAAGGACCAGGGGTTTCGAAGTGGGGCCGGTCATCGCCGGCCGGCCCCCGCTCGGAGCGCCCAAAAAGACGGACAACGAGAGTTCACTGGTCGACTTAGAATGAGGAGACAAATGTACAACAAGGCCAATTACGCGAGGGGCCGTGCGACAAAAAGCGCGCGACGCTGCGGCCGGTCGAGTGGCGGAAGCCCTGGGAGGTTCCCATGGCACTAAAGCTCACCCTTAAACCGCGGGAACGGTTTGTCATCAATGGCGCAGTTGTCGTCAACGGTGAACGCCGCTCTCACCTACTCATCCAGAACAACGTCTCGATCCTTCGCGAGAAGGACGTGATGCAGGAGGGCGATGCGAGTACGCCGGTGCGCCGGATCTATTTCGCCATCCAAATGTTGTATCTGGACGATTCCAACAGTGCTGCTTACCTCCAGCTCTTCGAGCGACGCCTGGATGAGTTTCTTGGCGCCATCAAGGACCGGGAAGCACGAGCACAATGCGCCAATATCCTGGCCGACGTTCAAAAGGGAAGTTACTACCGTGCCCTCA
Source organism: Alphaproteobacteria bacterium (assembly GCA_040216735.1). Taxonomy (NCBI): domain Bacteria; kingdom Pseudomonadati; phylum Pseudomonadota; class Alphaproteobacteria; species Alphaproteobacteria bacterium. The sequence goes on from JAVJOO010000004.1 coordinate 309,075, forward strand.
GTACGTGCAAAAAGTTGTTCCCGTTTGAGGAGGCGAGGCTCAACTACGTACCGAAGGACGAACAAGACAGGGAAAGTCCTCCCATGTTACAGCGCGCGGCACTTGCGAGCTGACGAGACGGACGCAATCGGGGGATTGTTGCGAATTACGTAAGGTTGAACTGGTAAACGCTTGGTTTATATTGGACTTTAGGAGAGAAACTCTTAGGAAACGGTCCCAAAAGGACCGGTGCGGATGAAGTAAAATGGTCGTGGAAATTGCTCCTTTAGGCTCTGTAGCGCAGAAGAACGCGCCGGCCAGGACCGAAACGACTTCGACGCCAAGCAGTGCTGTGACACCTGTGGTTCGTCCACAGCAAGAACGTGCGGTCACTGCGACGGCTCCATCACCGCAGAATGCGAACGAAGAAGAGGCTCAGGAAGAGCCTAAAGAGGAGCCGCGTCGGAAGTCGGTCGGATCTTCGCTGGCCGATCTCGGCGGTACTCGTTTGTCGATTCTGCAAGATTCGACAACGGAACGGTTTGTTTATCGTGGCTTGAACTCGGTCACCAAGGAAGTCGAGCGTCAGTTTCCGTCAGAGGCGGATCTGGCGCGGTCGGCGTTCCTGCGGGAGATCAAGGGAAGTTTCGTCGACGAACAGACCTGATCGCGAGCCAATGAACCTGGTAGCCGGCGGGCGCTTGACGAAAGTCAATCGCTCGGTCCGGCTCTCTTTGCCTTTGTTGCGGCGCTCAAATAACCTGATTGACGGCGAGGGATACCGGTCGCGAGGTTCGACTTGGCCGCGCCTGGCGGGCATAGCGCGAATAGCCGGCGTCGGGGCGGTCGCGCCGCGCCACCTCGTCGCTAATGTTGCGAACCATCCGCTCGGTGACGACTTTGGCGGCGGCCAAAACCCGCCCATGTTCGTCGAGGGTTTTTCGAAACCGGGTGACGACGGCCTGGAGTTGTCCCATCTCGCGCGGCGCTTCTTTCATTAGGTAGTCGCGGTTGCGTCCAATGATCGTCAGCTCTTCTTCATAGGCGGCACCCAGTTGCGTCTTCTTGGGAAGCAGGTGCCCAATCTGGTCCGGCCGGCGTTGCTTGAGGAGCGACGTCTCCTGTTCGACGACTTCACCGAGACGTTCGGTGATATCGATCAGTCCGACAATTCGTTCCGCAGCAACTGCCATCGTTAAACCTCCTGCTGGCGCATAATTTCCCGGTAGACCGAGTCGGCGATGCCGACGCCGCCTTGGCGGCTAATCGACTTGGCGACCTCTTCGTTCATCATGGAACGAAACATCGTCTCCTCGTTGCCACCGCCGAACGCGCCGGGCTTCATGCCGGAATACATCGATTGAAGCACCTCGAAGAGAAATACCGATTCAAAAGACTGCGCTGTATTGCGTGCCTGTGCTTCGGCCCTGTCGAACCGTTTCGCCGCCGTCGCGCTCTGTGCGATCGCCGTGGACTGAAGGTCCAGTAAGGGCGAGGGCATGGCGTTAAGGCGCTCCATTACATCAACACGATTTCAGCCTGCAACGCGCCGGCAGTCTTGAGCGCTTGCAGAATGGAGATCATGTCGCGCGGGCTGATTCCGAGCGAGTTCAACCCGTCGACGAGTTCCTGAAGGTTGACCCCTGATTCGACGACGGCCAGCTTGGAGTTGCTCTCGACGACGTCGATCTGTGTACGCGGAACCACGACGGTATCGCCGGCTTGGGCGAACGGCGCCGGTTGCGAAACCTGCGGTGTCTCCGTTACCCGAATGGTCAGGTTGCCTTGGGCGATCGCGACGGTATTCACGCGGACGTCGTTGCCCAGCACGATGACCCCCGTCGTTTCGTCGATCACGACTCGTGCCGGCTGATCGGGTTCGACGCGGAGCTGTTCGATGTCGGCCAGCAGCGCGGTCATATCGTTTGCGTAGGCCGCCGGCGCCGTTAGCACGATGGTGCCGGGATCGGACATCACTGCGGCTTCAATGCCGAGGAAGGCGTTGATCGCTTCGGCGACGCGCCGGGCCGTCGTTAAATCGGGGTTCTTTAGGGCCAATCGCATCCGCGCCAGATCGGCCATTTCGAACGGGATTTCTTGTTCGATGATGCCGCCGTTCGGCACGCGCCCCGAGGTGGGGACGCCCTTGACGAAGGTCGCAGCGTCGCCTTGGACCGAAAAGCCGCCGACGACCACCGGACCTTGGGCGACGGAGTAGACCTGACCGTCGGCACCGAGCAATGGCGTCACCAGGAGTGTTCCGCCCAGCAGGTTTTCGGCATCGCCGAGGGTGCTGACGGTCACGTCGATCCGGCTGCCCTGACGCGAAAACGGTGGCAGGTTGGCCGAGACCATGACGGCCGCGACATTGTCGGTGTTGAGATCGACGTTGCGAACGTTGACGCCGAGGCGTTCCAGCATCGCCTGCAGGCTTTGACGGGTGAAGGGCGAGTTCCGCAACGAATCGCCCGTGCCGTTGAGACCCACGACCAAGCCGTAGCCGACCAAAAGGTTGTCGCGCACGCCTTCGATATTGACGATGTCCTTGATTCGCGATGCGGCGCCTGCTGGCCCGGCGAGGGAGGCGATCAAGACGGCGCCGCCGATTGCCTGGGCGGCGCAGCGCAGAAACTTGGAGAGACGATCGGTATGGGGGCGCGGGATCATTGATTCGGTACCACCGGGAATTCTTCCTGGCTCTTCTAGTGCGAAGGCCGTGCCACGCCAATGTAGGCTTAACAAATTGATTTCATTATGTAATTCAAAGGAAGATTACGGCGTAAAGCGGCAAACGCTGCCCAGTCGGCCGACCTGGGCGGCAAAAGCTGCCGTCTCGTCGGCTTTTCTTTACGACCTGTTAAGCATGGCCTGCGATAGTCGCGGCCATGCTTCAGCAAGGAAGACCCTGTCGATGAAAGTTAACGGGCCCGGTCCGATACAGGCCAACGCGGTTCGCCGTACCCGTAAAAGCGGTGGCGGCGGCGGCGGTGCGGGCTTTTCCGATCAAATCGCGGCAAACGACGCCGAGCCAGCCGCCGCGGGACAAGTGCGCGGTCCGAACTCTTTGACGCCGGTCGATGCATTGATCGCGCTACAGGAAGTTGGAGACGCCCTGACCGGGCGAAAGCGCGCAATGGGTCGCGGTCGAGAGATGCTGGACCTTCTCGATCAAGTACGTCTCGGTCTTTTGGTTGGCGGAATCCCGAGGGCCAAACTCGGTGCCCTCGTCCAGGCCGTGAAAGCTGAACGGCTGGTGATTGACGACCCGCGGCTCCAACAGATACTCGACGAAATCGAACTTCGCGCTGCTGTCGAGTTGGCCAAATACGAACGCCTGTAACTGGCAGATTTCCGTCAAATAACAAAGCGTTAGCGCGCCCCCGGGTAGTCCTTGTGGGGCGGCGGTCCCGTCCTTATACTGCGGCGCCTTTTGGCGAAGTGTGTCTTTTCGGTATCACTAGGCTTCGGGGAACTGATGGCAAGCAGAACGATCGCACGCAAGGCAGCCTCAAAAGCTAAGGGCAAGGTGGCAAAGAAAAAGCCCGCCCGTGCCGCCGCGAAAAAGGCCGCGTCTAAACCGAAGCGGACCCTAAAAAAGGCCTCGGCGCGGAAGACTCCAGATCGGAAGAAGTCCTCCGCCAAGAAGGCGCCAACATCCGCTAAAAAATCTGCGCCCGCCGGGAAGGCAAAGCCCGTGGCGAAAAAACGCGCGGCAGCCAAACCGAAGGCACCGAAGAGTACGGCCAAATCGACCAAAGCTGCGGCAAAAAGACCGGCGGCGCGACCGAGCGCGTCGAAGGCTGGTAAAGCCGTCGCATCGAGCAAGCCTCGAGCTGGCAAGGCGAAGCGCGCACCGAGCAAGCAAGACGAAGCCGAGCGCGTCAAAGAGTCCAAGATCGCAGCAGCGGAGCGGGCCCGTCTGGCCGATGAGGAGCGGCGCAAGAGAGCGCAGTTGCATACTCGCGCCCGGGTTCCAAAAAACTACGAACCCAGCGAAAAAGAACCGTTCATGAATCCCAAGCAATTGGGATATTTCAAGAACAAGCTACTCGATTGGCGTGCCGAACTGTTGCGGGAATCGAATCAGACCCTCGCCCATCTTCAGGAGTCGAGCCTGTCGGAACCCGACTTGGCGGACCGTGCGTCGGCCGAGTCCGATCGTTCGCTCGAACTGCGTACCCGCGACCGCGAACGCAAACTCATCTCGAAGATCGATTCCGCGTTGGGCCGCATCGTCGATGGGAGCTACGGGTATTGCGAGGAAACCGACGAGCCCATCGGGTTGAAACGCCTTGAGGCGCGGCCGATCGCGACGTTGAGTATCGAGGCGCAAGAACGGCACGAGCGCCGCGAACGGGTCTACCGCGACGAGTAGTATCGAACGCCCGGACCGAGGAAAAAATGAAAAGGCCGGTCCATTCTGGACCGGCCTTTTCTCTGGCAAGGACGGACTTGCTAGAACGGGAACAGAATATCCAGAACCTGCTGACCGTAGCGAGGTTGCTGTACATCCGTTAGTTGCCCGCGTCCGCCGTAGGAAATCCGTGCTTCGGCAATCTGGGTGTGTTGGATCTGGTTCGTGGCAGTGATGTCCTCGGGCCGCACGACGCCGGCCACGAGCAATTCGCGCACTTCGAAATTGACGCGAACCTCTTGGCGGCCCTGGATCACCAGATTGCCGTTAGGGAGAACCTGGGTGACGATCGCCGCCACCGTGATGCTCAATGCTTCAGAGCGGTCGACCTTACCCGCGCCCTTCGACTTGGACGTGCTGCCAAGACTCAGTGCGGTGGCGGGGTTGAAGGCCTCCGGCAATAGCCGCTTCTCAAGCTGGGATTCCAAACCAAGAAGATTGGTGACGTCCGAGTCCTCTGTGTTCTCACGGGTTCTTTCGGTTTCGTTGTCGAACGAGGCCTGGTCGTTGATGTTGATGATCACCGTCAAGATGTCGCCGACGCGCGCGGCGCGCTGATCCTTGAAGAACGCGCGTGCACCTTGCCGCCACAGCGAATTGGACATGAAGTTGTCGGTGGTCGGGTCCGGCATCGGTAGGCTGACGACGCGGTATCCGGGGGCCTGGGTTGGGTTTTCGATCGGCGTGATCGGCGGCACCGTGCCGATTTGGGCCATGCGGTTGACCGCATTGCACGCGCTAAGACTGGTCGCCAACGCTAGGGCCAGCGAAACATTGCGAACGTGCCGAGTAGAGGGAAGGGCCATGGGAATATTCCTTTTCGACGCTAGTTGGTCGCGAGGAGCTGGTTGGCGGAGTTATGCGGGATGCGAATCTCTCCTTCGCCGCTGACGACGCCCTGAACGGTCTTCTTGCTTTTCAAGTTCAGTATTCTGACGACATCGTTGAGGGCACCGTCCTCCAGCGCTTGACCGTTGGTCTGGAGCAACATGAGACGCGTGTGGACCGAGAGGGTGACGAGGTCGCCCTTGCGTACCAGCCGCGGCGCCCAAACGTCGCCGACACGGATCGGTGTGTCGGGGCGGATCTGGCGTTTCGCCTCTTGGCCAACGACCTGCTCGATATCGGTCGCGGTTTGCCGGCGCACGCCGTCGGCACGGATTTCCACCCAGGCGACATCTGACTCCGAGATGATTTCACCCTTAGCAACTCCGCGGATCGTCACTGGTATTTCCAGGATCGAATGCGCGGTGCCGTCGAGTGAGATTTCCTGGGTCGCGAAGTCCTCGCCGCTGACCCGGAGCAGGGCGGTAAAGCGGCCGCTCGCGTCGTCATAGGACAGCCGGTCGATCTCTAGATCGAAAAGGCTGTCGGCAGGGAGTGGGACGTTGAGTCCCCGCGTCCGCAACTCGACATCGAACTGGCCCTTCGCCCCTTGATCTCGCAGCGCCTGACGCAAAACGATGCGCACATCCTCTTCCGACAGGGTTGTCGACGACCGCCGCACGATCACCGCGGTAACGGCGGGACCGGGTGTCCACGACAGGCCGTGTTGTTTAGCGAATCGCGCCAGCGTGCCGGGGCGGATCACGGTGCGTTCGCCGGGTTGAGGCGAGGGACCGACCCGCACGTTTGCGGCTCCGCCGGCATCCTCGAAGATATCGCCAAGTGTCAAATCCGGTCCCTCGACAACGATTGGCGACCGGAGTTGCGGCGCGGCACCGGCAAACAACGGCCAGCCCGCGACCAACGTCGCGCAAACAAAGAGGTAGAGGGAGCGTTTCATGTCCATGGAGCTATCGCCGGTTCGGGCGCCTCGCTATCTGAGGTTGGTGATCGTCCGCAACATTTCGTCGGACGCGGTGATGACGCGGGAGTTCATTTCGTAGGCGCGCTGGGCTGTGATCAGATTGGTTATTTCCGACACCGGATTGACGTTGGCGGTTTCGAGAAATCCCTGGAGAACGGTGCCCACGCCGCCGGTTCCGGGGGTGCCCACGGTGGCGGCACCGGACGCCGGGGTCTCGAGGTACAGGTTGTCGCCAACCGCCTCTAGTCCGGCCTCGTTCGGAAAAGTGACAAGTTCAAGTTGCCCGACGTTGGTAGGGTCGACCTGACCGTCGATCGAGACCAGGACCTCGCCGGATTGGTTGATGGTGACGCCGACCGAGTCGGCCGGCACCGTCACGCCGGGCGAGACCTGAAACCCGTCCTGGGTCACGATCTCACCGGTCGGCGAAAGCTGGAACGAGCCGGCCCGGGAGTAGGTTTCCTGCCCGTCCGGCAGCACCACGCGGAAGTATCCTTTGCCCTGGATTGCCAAGTCATAGGTGTTGCCCGTTTGAACGACCGAGCCTTGCTCGGTGATGCGGTAGACCGCGCCGGCATTGACGCCTGTGCCAAGCTGGATACCCGCCGGCACGATCGAGCCGCCGTCTGTCGATGTCGATCCCACGCGCAGTTGATTTTGGTAGATCAGATCCTGGAACTCCGCCCGCTGACGCTTGAAACCTGTCGTGTTCAAGTTGGCGATGTTGTTGGAGATCACCTCGACGTTGAGTTGTTGGGCCAGCATGCCTGTGGCAGCGATGCTAAGAGACCTCGTCATGGCGTTATCCTCTGTCTAACTCTTGGTTCGGTTACGCAGAAACCACTTCGCCCAGCTTTTCGACGGCGCGACGCTGGAGGTCGTGATTGGTTTGAATCATGTTGGCGGTCGAGGTGTAGGCGCGCACGACGTCCATCATGCGAGTCATCTCAACGATGCCCTGGATATTCGAGCCCTCGAACATGCCTTGGAGAACCTGGGCGTTCTGCGGTTCTTGCGGTTCCTGCTCGGTGCTGTAGAGGCTGTCGCCGATCTTGAGCATCCGTTGCGCGTCCTCGAAACTGACGAGCTGGAGCCTTGCGATCTCACCGAGTTCGCCGATCACCGCACCTTCGGCCGAGAACGTAATGTCGCCGTCGAGAGGGTCGATCACGATCGGGTCGCCGCGCTCGTCTAGAACCGGAAAACCGGATTGGGTGACGAGCCTGCCGTCGCCGTCGAGCTGGAAGCGCCCGTTCTGGGTATAGCGGGGGCCATCGGTTGTACCGACGACGAAGAACGCTTCTCCCTTCAGGGCGACGTCGAAGGGATTGCCGGTCCGTTGCATCGGACCTTCCTTCGTGTCCCGCCAAATCCCGCGATCCTGCACGTAGGACAGCTTCTTGCGGTCGCTCGTCTTGACGAGAAACTCTTCGAAGATCGCACGTTCGCCCTTGAACCCGGCTGAGTTCATGTTCGCGACGTTGTTCGCGATCAAATCGAGTTGGCGGCCCAGCGCGATTTGGCGCGACAGGCCAATGTACGAGGTGTTTTCCATTACCCTTCTTCCCTTGCCAGCCGGTCCGTTTTGGACCCGCTCTAACGATTGAAGGCGCCCACCTGAGGCAGCCAACACGATGCATCGGCTGTGCCAAACGATAAAACCCATATGTTTCAGGTGTTTAGCGTTTATTGCACGGTGTCGGAGTGGCTAGTATTGCGGGTGGTCCGGCACGGCTTGCCGGGAGAAACTTGCCGCACCCGTGCCCGCAGCGAGCGATTCTGCTATCGTCGGCAAGCGCGTCCCGGCCCGATTTCAACGAGTTGTTAACGATATGCGCCTAGGCTCTCGGAACAACGAAACGGCGGTCGCGAAAAGCGTTCCCATCAGCGAACTGGAAACGAGTTAATGAGCGATACCGACGAAGAAGAAATCGATGAAGTTCCTCCGGATGACGATGGCGATGATGAAGGTGAGGGGCGGCCAAAGAAGCGGGGGCGTAAACGCCTCATCATTCTTATTGCCGCGCCGCTCCTGGTCATCATCCTTCTGGTTGTTGGCGCTGTGGTCATGGGTATTGGACCGTTCGGCGGCGGCGCCGAGGAAGAAGTGGCCGCAGAGGAGTCCCATGGCGGCGAGGCTGGCGGCGAACACGGCGCCGAGGGCGCGCATGGCGAAGGCGGTGCGGGTCATGTCGGGTTCTATGAGCTACCGCAAATGACGGTAAACTTGAACACCACGGACGGGACCACATCTTTTCTAAGGTTGACGGTCTCGCTCGAGTTGGCAAACGACACACCCGAAACCCGCGCGCAACTCGATGCGATGCTGCCCCGGGTCATCGATAACTTCCAAGTATACATGCGCGAATTGCGGCTCGACGACCTCAGCGGGTCGGCGGGCTTGTTTCGCTTGAAGCAAGAACTGCTCTCGCGCACCAACCGGGCTGTCGACCCGGTCAAAGTTAGCGACGTGTTGTTCAGCGAATTGCTTGTCCAATAGGCGGCAACGAGATGGCGAATACAGAAACCGATGCACCCGCGGACGATATTGCCGCCGAATGGGAGAAAGCCCTCCAAGAGGAGGAGGGTGGTGGCACCGCAGATGCTGAAGTCGCTTCGGAATGGGACGAGCTTGCCGGCGGCGACGACGCCTCGGGACGCGTTCTCAATCAAGACGAGATCGACAATCTCCTAGGATTCGACTCCGGTTTCGGCGACGACTCCGAGCGCACCGGGATCCGGGCGATCGTCAATTCCGCGCTGGTTTCCTACGAACGGCTGCCGATGCTCGAGGTGGTCTTCGACCGTCTCGTGCGTATGATGACGACCTCGCTGCGCAACTTTACCTCGGACAACGTCGAAGTATCGCTCGACAACATTACCTCGATCCGTTTCGGCGATTACCTCAATTCCATTCCTCTCCCGGCCATCCTTGGCGTTTTTCGCGCCCAGGAATGGGATAACTACGGTCTGCTGACGGTCGATTCGTCGCTGATTTACTCGATTGTCGACGTTCTTTTGGGCGGCAGGCGGGGAACGGCGGCGATGCGTATCGAAGGCCGACCCTATACGACGATCGAACGATCGCTGGTCGAAACGATGGTCGAGGTCGTCCTGCACGACCTGAGCGCCGCGTTCGAACCGCTGAGCCCGGTAACGTTCGCCTACGACCGACTCGAAACCAATCCACGCTTCGCCACGATCGCTCGGCCGGCGAACGCCGCCATTCTGATTCGCCTTCGGGTCGATATGGAGGATCGCGGCGGGCGCATCGAACTCTTGCTGCCCTATGCCACGCTAGAACCAGTTCGCGAGCTGTTGCTGCAGATGTTCATGGGCGAGAAGTTTGGCCGCGACTCCATTTGGGAAGGCCACTTGGCGACCGAGCTTTGGTACACCCAGGTTCAGATCGAGGCCGTATTGGACGACATGGTGATGAAGCTAGGCAAAGTCATGGACCTCGAAGTCGGTGATACCGTGATGTTCAACTGTACCCGGGATTCGGAGGTCGAACTCCGCTGCGGCGGCGTGCCGCTCCTTGTGGGCCGCATGGGACGTGTCGGCAGCACCATGGCCATTCGCGTAACGGATCAGATTAGAAATGAGGATAGGAACTGATGGATCTCCCGGTTCTGCTAGATGGCGCCGTCGCCATCCTTCTGCTGATCACCATCGGATACTGCGTCGTACTCTACGCGCGCCTTAACGAGGTCCGTCGGTCTAACGCGACGATGAAGAAGTTGATGACCGAATTTACCTCGGCGACCGAACGGGCGCAGGCAGGGCTCCTGTCGATTAAGTCGACCGGGAGCGAACTTTCCAACGCCTTGAGCGAACGCATCGACGAGGCACGTGCCCTAAAGGGCGACCTTGTTTACGTGACTCAGGCGGCGCAAACGCTGGCGGAAAGGCTCGACGCATCCATCGACGAGCGGTCTCGCCCCACGGAGGCTGCGCCTAAACGGTCGGCCCCGAAGCCCAAAAGAACGGCCACGACCGGAAAGGCAATTGCGCGCACGGCGAGCGAAAGCGAACGCCAACTGATGGTTGCGCTCCAGCAGGCGCGCTAAAGGATACCCATGTTCCGCAAACTCCGTCTCCTGCCGATTGTTATCGTCCTCGCCTTTGCCGCCTTTGGCGTCAAGGTCAGTGGACTGTGGTCGGAGGCCGAGCGATTTGGGCCTCCCTTGGTGGTACAGGCGGCGCAGGCAGCCGAGCCCGCGACCGAAGAGGACCCTTTTGCCAACGATACCGGCGGAGCCGGAGAATCGGCTGCCGGAAGCGAGTCGGCGGACGACGACGCCCTGACCCAATCCAGTGCCGACGATACCGGCAGGCCGGCCGATCAATCCGGTGGGCAGATATTTACCGAAGCCGAGGTCCAACTCCTGCAAGATCTGTCGGCACGGCGCGAACAGCTCGAGTTGCGGGCCCGGGAGCTCGATATCCGCGAGAACCTGCTGGAGGCCGCCGAAAAGCGGATTGAAGACAAGATCGCCGAACTGCGCCAAATTGAAGCCAAGATCGATTCCCTCATCCAACAACACGATGCCCAGGAAGAAGGGAAACTCCGCAGCCTGGTTCGGGTCTACGAGACCATGAAACCCAAGGAAGCCGCGCGTATCTTCAATGAACTCGATCTCGATATCCTGCTCGATGTTGCCGAACTGATGAACGAACGGCGACTGGCACCGGTTCTCGCCGCGATGACGCCGCAACGCGCGACCACGGTGACGACCGAGATCAGAACCCGCAAACAGCTCCCGGAGCGGCTCGAATCGGGCGAAAACGGGGCGGGGCCCGCGCCTCAGGGCGCAGCGGCACCTGGTACCGGCGGTCAGGGAAGCTGATCCCCCATCTATCATCGCGCGGTATCGCTTCTGTGTGCCGTAAACTGTTGATATTGTTCGTCTAGTCAATGTCGGCAACCGGTCGGGGTTTGTGGCGACCGCGAAAAAAAAGCAATTCTGGTTGATGCGCGTCGAAGCGAGGCTATTGCAGGCCGTAGCCCTTATGGCGGGCCTTTGCGCGGGGCTGACCCCGTTCGACGGTCTGGCGCAGGAAACCGTGCTGGCACGGGCCTTCCAGGGGCCCACCTTCGCGCGCATCGTGTTCGACTGGCCCGCGCCGGTCCCCTATGACGCGCGCGGTGGGGGCGATCTTCTAGTCATCGAGTTCGGCCGGCCGTTGGTCGCGGACCTTTCGGCGATTACCAACGTGCTTGGCGATCTCGTGCTGGATGCCAGAATCGAGGAGGACGGCCGTTCGGTGACGCTCCTCCTGAGCGACGCGTATCAGATCAAGACGACGGCGAACGGCCGGTCGATTATTTTCGATTTCGCCGTCCCACAGTCGGCCGCGACCGCACCGCCACCGCGGGCCGCAGCCCCGCCTGTTCGCCGGGCACCGCCGCAACAGGCCGCGCCGCAACCGCCAGCACCGGCAGCGCCGCAGAACGCGCCGAGCATCCGCGTTCGCGCTGGCGTCCATGATAGCTATACGCGGGTCGTGTTCGATTGGCCGGGCGAGGTCGGCTACGAGGTTGTAAAAACCGGCGACACGGTTTCGATCCGATTCGACCGCGCCGCAAGTTTCGGGATGTCGCGGGTGTTGGCGGAGGGCCGACTGTCGCGCATTACCTCTGCAAGCGGCGACACCGCGCAATACGGATCGACCGCCACCCTTAAAGTCGCAGACACCAGCCGGGTGCGACATTTCCGGAACGGCCGTTCGGTCGTCGTCGACATCCTGGGCGAGGGCGCACCGCGAACCCAGACCGCAGCCGAGTCCGCGCCGGCCCGGCGCGCCGCGCCCGTGCCACCGCCCGCGGTGCCTGTCGCGCCGGTCGAAAGGGCACGGGCCCCGGCGCCCCCGCCAGCCCAGGCCGCGGTCGCACACGCGGCAGACACAGGTACCGTAGGCGACCTCAAGGTACGTTTTGTTCAGGAAAGCGGCACCGTATCGGCGCTGTTCGAGTGGGACGGCCCGGTGGCCGCAGCCTTCTTCGAACGTGCCGGATTTGTTTGGGCAGTGTTCGATGGCGAAGGCGCCGTCGATGTGGCCGAGATCCCAGCAGCCCTCGCGGAAACCGTGTTTCTCGCCACGCCCGCCGAGGTAGACGGCGCAACGGCCGTTCGGATGCGGGTCCAAAAGGACTTAATGCTTGCATCGGCGTCCCGTGTCGGCGGGACTTGGCGTATCGATTTCCGACGCGCACCGACCGCACCGGCGCATCCAATCGACGTCCGTCGCGAGGCCGGCGGTGCCGGTCAGGCGCGCGTTACGTTGCCGTTGGCGGAAGCGGAGCATCGGATCGACCTCGACGATCCCGAGGTCGGCGATTCCATTGCCGTCGTGCCGTCGCTGCGGTCCGGCGCTGGTGTCGCCGCCGAGCGGGCGTTTGCGCAATTCCGGGTTCTCGCCTCCGCCCAGGGCGTGGCCGTCGAACCGTGGTCCGACGATGTCGCGCTGGCGGTCGACGGTGGGCTAGTGAGGATTACCGGCCCCGACGGACTATTTCTTTCGGAAGACGGGCTTCAGGAACCGCTCCAGGTCGCGGCAGCCGGATCGCAACCGCATGGCGCGGCGGCGCCTGCGGCCGACGCGGGGCATGGTGCCGCATCCGACGATGCCGCCGCGGACGACGGCCATACCGACGCGCCCGACGGCCACGGCGACACCGAACACGCGACCGACACCGGCGGCGCCCATGACGAGGCGGGCGAAACCGCAGTGCTGGCCTCGGTCGATACGCTGCTCCGCTACGCCGAATGGTCCCGCGGCGGCGAGGACGATTACTTCGAACACCTACAGGAACTCAACCTCGCCCTTGCCGAGGCGCCGGAGTCGCAGCGTGCTGAGGCCCAATGGGATCTCGCGCGTTTTTACTTCGCCCACAGCTTGGCACCCGAGACACTCGGCGTTCTAGGTATTCTGGCTTCGGAGAATCCGGCGATCCAGCAGGACCTGACCTACAAGGCCCTGCGCGGGGCGTCGCGCCTATTGATGGGGCGGACCGAATTGGCGGCGGAAGACCTGCTCGATCCTGCATTCAGCGCCGATCCGGGTGCCTCGCTATGGCGCGGCGCTCTATATGCCGAACGCGGCGAATGGGAGGCAGCGGCCCAGGAGTTTGCGATCGGTTCGTTTGCCGTTTCGTCGTTCCCGCCGGCGTTGCAGGCCCGGTTCAAACTATCGGCGGCCAAGGCAGCTCTTGCCATCGACGACATCGACACCGTGCAGGCCGAACTTACTGGGTTCGATCGACAACCCGGCGCGTCGGCAGCCCAGGTCAGCGAAGCTAAGCTCGTGCTCGGTCAAGCGCGAATCCTGGCAGGCGATGCCGAGGGCGGGATAGAATTGCTTGAGCAGGTTGTCGCGGAAAAATTCCGCCCGACATGGGGTGAAGCCGAGATCGCGATGACCAACTACCGCCTGGAACAGGGCGAGGTGAATGGCGATACCGCAATCGATCATTTAGAGCGATTGGCGCATGTTTGGCGTGGCGGTCAGTTCGAGTTGGACCTGCTTTCCAAACTCAAGACGATGCACTTGGATAACGGAAACTACCGTGCCGCGCTGGAGACTCTTCGCGCGATTTCCAACACGTTTGAGGGCACGCCCGAGGCGCGCGCCGCGGGCGATGAAATGGAAGCGATCTACCGCCGACTCTATCTCGACGGTGAGTCGGAAAAACTTGGACCGGTCGCCGCGCTCGGTCTGTATTTCGATTTTCGCGAACTGACCCCCGTCGGCGGCGACGGCGACGAGATGGTCCGAAATCTGGCGGACCGGCTGGTCTCGGTCGACTTACTCGGCCGGGCGGCTGAGCTGATCGACTTCCAGGTCAATTTCCGGCTCCGCGGCGCTGAAAAAGCGCGGGTCGCCGCCAAGCTCGCGGCGATTTACCTGCTCGACCGTCAACCGCAGAAGGCGTTGGAATCGCTGGACAAAAGTAGGTTCCGGGCGATCCCCGGCGCGTTGCTTGGGGAGCGACGCTATCTACAGGCCCGCGCCTTTATCGAGTTGCAGCGGTTTGAAGACGCCCAACGCCTGTTGGCTCAGGACGATTCGAAAGACGCGGCGGCGTTGCGGGCGGACATTTTTTGGCGAACCAGTAACTGGCCGCAGGCAGCCCAGGCGTTCGAAGCGGTCTTAGGCCGGCGCCACCAAGACGGTGCCAGCCTCAGTCGAGACGAACGCAACCGGGTGATGCAAATGACCGTCGCCTATGCGTTGGCCAACGACCGGGCTGCCATCGACGACGTACGGCAGCGCTACGGTTCTCTCATGGCCTCGACCGAAGACGCGAGTGCCTTCGAGGTTCTGACATCGAATCCCGACCGCGCTTCCATCGGCTTTAGGGAAGTTTCCAGCAGAATCGCCCAAATCAGTACGCTCGACTCGTTCATGGAGCGCTACCGCAGCGGTCTTCAACAGGATGGCGTCGGCGCCATCAACTAGCCGGGCCGGCCGACGCGTCGGCTAGTGAAGTAGGCGAGGAGGGAAGGGGCGCTATCCGAAACTGAGAACCAGGCTGTTAGCGACCAGGTTCCACCCATCGACCAAAACGAAGAAGACCAGTTTGAAAGGAAGCGATATCAGGATCGGCGGCAGCATCATCATGCCCATCGACATCAGGACCGATGCCACGACCATGTCGATGATGATGAACGGGATAAAGAGCAGGAATCCGATTTCGAAGGCCCGGCGCAACTCGCTGATTAAGAAGGCCGGTATCAAGGCACGGAACGGCGTCGTCGACGGTTCGCTCGGCAACTCCGAACCTGAAAGGTCGAGGAAAAGGCCGAGGTCTTTTTCCCGGACCTGCCCGAGCATGAAGGTATGGACGGGCACCGAGATCCGCGTGAACGCTTCGACTTCGCTGATCTCGTCGTTTATCAACGGTACGATGCCTTCTTGGTAAGCGCTCTCGAAGGTCGGTGCCATCACGTAACCCGTGAGAAACAGCGCGAGCCCGATAATCACGACATTGGGCGGCGTTTGCTGGACGCCCATCGCGCTCCTAAGAAGCGATAGAACGACAACGATCCGGGTGAACGACGTCATCACGACTAGCAACGACGGCGCTAGCGCAATGACCGTCACCAACGCGATGATCTGTAGGATTCGGCCGGTAAGCGGCCCTGCCTCGCCGCCGAGATCGAGGGAAAATTCCTGGGCCGCCGCGGGGCCTGCAGCGACGAGCGCCGCCAGCAAAACGATGAAGCCAAAGACCTGTGGTGAGGCCTCTATCCTGAATCGGTTACGCCACATCGTATTGGCCTCCCGGGCCTTTCCCGCGTCGAAGCGCGTCGCGCACGCTTGGGTTTTCTTCGGCGAAGTCTCCATCGGGCGAACCCGGTGCCGGGACGCCGGATTCAACGACCATGTCGCGATCGGCACCAAGGAGGACCAGATGCTCGGTGTCGTCGCGCCGGATCAAGATCAGTCGTCGCTTCGCATCGACCGGCAGGACTTCGACAATGTCGAGCCTGCGTCCCTTGGTGTTCTTACGTGCGCCCGATGATCCGCCGCGTGGCAGGGTCACTCGCGGCGTGAAGCCAAATCGCTTGGCCAGCAAGGCGATGCCGCCGATGAGTCCGAGGACGAAAACCAGGGCCAACAGGCCCCGTACGACCTGATCCACATCCATATCGGTTCAGCGCTCTCGTCTATTTGCCGGGACGCAGGTCTGGACCGACGGCGACTGCGTTAGCGACAAGGTTGCCGAAGCTCGAGGCAATGGCCTCTTCAAGCGCGTTCAGACCGGTAATCAAGCGTTCTAATTTTACTGCGTAGGGGCGGGCCTCCAAGGCGGGAAGCGCCAGGAGGTATTCGCACAACGCACTCGCGCGTTCTTCAAGGTCGCTCAGGTTCACGGCCATGCCGTCCTTCGCGTGGCTCAAGGCGTCGTCGATCCGGTCGCCGAGTTGTTTGAGTTCGACGGCGGGGTTCAGAGCGGGGTGTTTCATGATTGACCTGCCAATGCTTCGCTGTTTGCGCGGTACACGTAACCCAATATTTCGGCCACGATCGCCATGACCTCGGGCGGGATGGGGCTGTCTGTTTCCAGGACGGCGAGAACCTCAGCGAGATCGGCATCCTGTCGAATCGCGATGCCGTGCTGGGCGGCGATCTCGATAATTTGGCGCGCGACGGCGCCGTGGCCCGATGCGACGACGTGCCCGGTTTCGCCAGGTTGTGAACTCTCGCCCTGGACGGCGACGGCGACATCCCTCGCAGCCTTGATATGTGAAGCCGATGCGCCGGTCATAGGCGGAAGCCTTTCCGTCAACGAAGGCTGAACGGTAGCGCCGCTATGGTTAACCGGAGATTAATAGTGACGATAAACACGCGCCTCGATCTGGAGGCGTCCGACCCTTGCCGCTAGTGCAGTGGGCGGTTTTCGTGCCGATCGATAGAGGTAATTTCAGCCGCGTGCACCGGAAGTGTCACAAAAAAGGTGGTTCCCTGTCCCTCAGCGGTCTTGAACGACACTGTGCCCTGGTGGCGTTCCACGAAACTCTTGGCTACGGAGAGGCCAATGTTATTCCTGCCTTCGCTGCCAGCATTATATCCGCCGAACGGTTCGAAGACTTGGTCCCTAAGGATTGCGGGGATTCCGTTTCCTTCATCGCGGACCGAAATTAGCGCGCTGGGGCCTTCCCTTTCCAGGGTTAGAGTAACGTTGGATCCGGGCGGCGCTGTGACGATCGCGTTCGCCAAAAGGTTTGCGACAACGCGACATATTTGTTGTCGATCACCGAGAACATAGACACCCCGCGCGCGGACGGTCAGTGTCACTGTGACGTTGGCCTCAAGGGCGCGTTTTTCGGCGCTGTTGATCATCTCTCGAACGATCTCGCCGATGTCCACAGGAAGGCGCGTACTCTCTATGGTGCCCTCTCCGATTCGTTTCAGTTCGAGGATGTCGTTTATCGTCCGGAGAGCGGTTTCCGTGTTGCGGCTAGCAAGATTAATGATCTTGTGCCGATCGACGAGGTGGTCGTCCTCCCGCCCAAGGGCGTGAATCAGCCCACGCAACGCTGTGAGTGGTAGCAAAAGGTCTTCGCTCACGGCCGAAACCAGTCGATCTTTCATTTCCTCGACTTTCTCGCGTTCTGATATGTCTCGGGCCGTGACGAAAATCGCCGCGTCGTCGGGCGAGGCGACGGCGATCCAATGGAATCGCCGGGGTTTGCCGTTCTTGGCGTTCAGGGTAGCTTCGAACGATATTGAAATTTCTCGTTGCGACTGATTGCCGATCAGGTCGCCAAGTTCGCGTCGTCCGGCACCACCCAACATCAGACTGAGATTGTTTCCGATCAGCGATTCCGCGGTATGACCCAGCACCCGCTTCCAAGTCGGGTTAAGCCGCTGAATACGTCCGTCGAGATCCAGTACCGCGACCAAGTCCTGCGACAGGTTCAAGAAGCGCTCCGCTTCTCTTTCCAGCAGTTTTCGATCAGTGGTGTCGTGGATAACCGCTAGTCGTTCATCGTCTCCCACTGGAGCGACCGAGACCTCTGCAGTGAAGAACGTGCCGTCTTGGCGCTTGCCCAGCGCCTCGTTGCTCGACCCACCCGGGATGGCGCCGGGCGGTAAGGGCATGAGGTCTTTCAACGTTCGGGGTTGGTCGATTTGTTCCGCACCGAATTGTCGCGCAGCGGAACCGCTAAGGCCGCGAATCTCGCCGCTTCGACCGACACTGATGATGGCATCCCGGCTGGTTTCAAAAACGGCAGAAAGCCGCCGCCGCCAAAGACCGGTCTCCTCGGTTTGGAGCACAATTGCTTGAGCTTGCCGTCCGATCGTCGAGACCAAAGACGCTCCGTAGCTCAGTGTTATAGCAACAATCAGGGGAGCGGTATCGAACAGGATGGTCGTGGCGGCCTGGCAGGCGAATGTCAGGATGACGAGACCGGTGATCGATCCGGCACAAGCCAACGACGCCGGTTTCCAAGACAACCGTCGCAACGCCCAAAATGCGCCGACGGACCCACCGAGCGTCAGGAGCAGGACGACCCACCGCGGCAAGCGGGTGAGTTCGCGGTTTTGCACTACCGATTCGAAGGCTAACGCCTGTACGAAAACGCCGGGCAAGGCTCGGTAGTGCGGCACCGCAATTTGATCGCCCAGTTCGACCGCGGACGACCCGATCAGGATTCGACGGTCTCGCAGCGCGTCCGGGCTAACTTGCCCGGAAAGGACGTCGAAAAACGAGTAGACGGCAAGATCGGAAACTCGGATGCCGTAATCGATATAGAAAGGGCTGTGGCCGAGGACCTGGGTAGCCGCCAGTCGGACGCCCAGGAACGGGAAAATTAGATCGCCGAAGTCCTGGACTGGTTCGACCATTCTGACCGCACCGTCTGCATCGGGTCTTACGTTGATCGACGCGAGGCTCGCGTGGCGGGCAAATCGAGGGAGGGGCAGGGAGGCGACCACCTTTTCGGCGCTCGACGGTTCGGCGAACTGTCGAAACGTCGGCAAAATAGCAGGCGTTTGGAGGTCGGCGAGCGCAACTTCCAAATCCGAGTCCTGCCGTTCCGTGGAACGGGTGCTGAAATCCACGTCGATGGCAATCGGCCCGGTATCCATTTCGTGCAAGACGTTGAGCAGCTGGGCGTGAAACGTCCGGGGCCAGGGCCAAACGCCGATCCGAGCGATGCTCTCTGCATCGATCGTGATGACCGCCAGGTTTCCCGATACGCTGCGTTGCACCACTGAAAAGCGCAAATCGATAAGTGCGCGTTCGACGAACTCAAGCGTCCCCGAGAGGTAGGCGATTGCGGCGGTTCCAAAGACCGCCAAAGGGATCAAGGAGCGACGCACGTGGAACTAGGGCCCATTGCCCCCACCGTTGCCGCCGCCATTGCCACCGGCGTTGCCGCCGCCATTGCCACCGGCGTTGCCGCCGCCATTGCCACCGGCGTTGCCACCGCCATTGCCGCCACCATTGCCACCGGCGTTGCCGCCACCATTGCCACCGGCGTTGCCGCCGCCATTGCCACCGGCGTTGCCGCCACCATTCCCGCTTGCGTTCCCGCCGCCATTGCCACCGGCGTTGCCGCCACCATTGCCACCGGCATTCCCGCCGCCATTGCCACCGGCGTTGCCGCCACCATTGCCACCGGCGTTCCCGCCGCCATTGCCCCCGGCGTTGCCGCCACCATTACCACCGGCGTTGCCGCCACCATTACCGCCGCCATTGCCCCCGGCTGCGCCGACACTGACGTTCACGCCTCCGGAGTTGAGGCTCTGCGCGTTGCCGTTTCCTTGCCCAGTGTTGCCCCGTCCGTTTGCCGCACCGCGCGCGCCGGCCTGGACCGCCTGGCCATCGCCGCGTCCAGGCGCCGCTGACCGCGATCCGCCGGGGGCCGCGTCCAAGTTGCCGCGCGTAGACGATGGGTCCTGTCCCGGTGGCGTTGCGCCAACTGTCAGCGACAGTCCGCCGGGGCCAAAGCCGACGTTGGCAGAAAGACCCGCGGTCACGTCAGCGCTTTGAAAGTCGCCCGATTCCGTCGGCGGCGATACGCCCACAACGCCCTCGCTGACGCTGACCGTGGCGGTTTGGCCGATTACGGTGACGGCGAACGTCGTACCTTTGACACCGGCAACGAGAAAGGGCGTCCTAACTTTGAATCGGGGGCCGCGACCGCTGACCACATCGTAGACAGCCCGGCCAAAGGCTTGAAGAACCGTGGTCGACGTGGAGTCGGGTTGAAGTTCGATACGAGTGCTGGCCGCAATATCGATGCGGTCGCCGTTTCTCTCGATGGTCGCGCTACTTCGGAGGCCGGTCGTGATGACGGCCGTAGACGAAACCATTTCGCCGACGACGAGGGCTTGACCGGGATCCGCCGCACTTCGTGCTACTTGCACCGAACCGTTCACGGTTTGGGCCGTCCACCCGTCATTTTGCGCGTGGACGCCGCCGGGCCACAGCAACGCGAGCAAAAGACCGACGGTGAAGAACGCAGCGATCCGGTGCGGCCCGGTCATAGCAAAGTCCCCTTTTTTTACCAAACACAACGCAAACAGACACATCACCGGCATGGGGCCCTGCTCCGGTATCCCGCACTCTAGGTGCTGGTGGGTTGATAGGCAATTGCTGCCCGGCAAAGGCGTCCAGGGCGGCAAACTTTACCTTTCCTTAACGCAGATGCCCGAAAATGGGTGCCAATCGGAAATTTACCGCGACGGCGGAAGAGCCCATGGATCTCAACAAAATACCCGTCCTGAAGATGATCACGACCCAGATGGACTGGCTCAACCAGCGCCAGAAAGTGATCTCCCAGAACATCGCCAACGCCGACACGCCGGACTATATCGCCCACGATTTGGCCCCACTGGATTTCGCCGACCTTGCCCGCGGTCAGGGCAAGAGACTCAAGATGAAAGTGTCCAGTCCGCAGCACATCGCCGATCCAGGGGCGCGCGACGGCGAACTCCGCGGCAAGGAAGACAAGAAGTACACCTCGGAGCCGTCGGGCAACGGCGTCGTGCTTGAAGAACAAGCGATGCTCGTATCCGCCACCCAGGTCGACTACGAGTTGATGACCCGGCTCTACCGCAAACATGTCGGAATGCTGCGAACGGCCCTCGGTCGCGGTGCTTAGGACGGGAACAAAGGATTAGGACATGGCTAACGAGACGCAACTCATCAAGTCGATCATGGTGTCCGCTTCCGGTCTGCGGGCCCAAAGTGAACGCATGCGCGTTATCTCGGAGAACTTGGCAAACGCCAACTCGCTCCCGCAAGCGCCCGGTCTCGATCCGTACCGCCGCAAGACGGTTTCTTTCAAGAGCGTGCTGGACCGCGAACAAAACGTCGATTTGGTAAAGATCAAGAAGGTCGGGTTCGACCGGTCGGACTTCAGAAAAGAATACGACCCCGGTCACCCAGGTGCCGACGAAGACGGTTACGTGCTTAGACCGAACGTCAATTCGTTGATCGAAGCGATGGATATGCGCGAAGCGCAGCGCAGCTACGAAGCCAACATCAACGCGCTCGAAACCGCCCGATCGATGCTGATGCGCACCATCGGCATTCTCAATAGCTAACGCGTTTTCCCTTAAGAGGACCCTGACATGGCGACAGCTCCCATCTTGAACGTTGCGTTTCCGGCCGCGGGCGCGGTGAAAAACCAGGCGTTTCAGCCGAACGGCGTCGGGACGCCGAAGGTCAACGGACAAAGCTTTTCCGAACTGATGCGCCAAGTCGCCGTCGATGGCATTGACCGCACCAATACCTCCGAACTCCAGGCGACCAAATCGCTCAACAAGAGTACCGATATCGTCGATGTGGTTACTGCGGTGACCAATGCCGAAGTTACTCTCGAGACGGCAATCGCCGTCCGCGACCGGATTATTCAGGCCTACCAGAACATTATTCGGATGCCGATCTAGCCATGAATGTCGGTGAGTTCCTCGATCTCTCCCGGGACGGCATTACTGTTCTACTCCTGACGGTCGGCCCGCTCATGATGATCAGCCTCGCGGTGGGTCTGGGCATCGCCCTGTTCCAAGCGTTGACCCAAATCCAGGAAATGACGCTGACGTTCGTTCCCAAGATTCTCGTCACGTTCGTGGCGCTGCTGATCCTGCTGCCCTTCATGATCCGTCAGGTCACCGAGTTCATGGAGCGGATCTCGCAACTCATCATTACCGGCACCTAAATTGAGAGCGGCCGATGCTGGCTGAACTTCTGCCGCTCGACGTTTTCGCGGTGTTTTTGGTTTTTGCTCGGCTGTCTGCCGCGCTGATGCTGATGCCAGGGATCGGCGAGGCCTATGTTTCGATTCAGATACGGCTGGTGGTGGCGATCGTTCTGACGATCGTTATTTCACCACTGGTGATCGGCACGCTGCCGATCCTGCCGGCAACGCCGTTGGAGCTATTGCTTCTGATTCTCGGTGAGATCGTCGTTGGCGTGATGATCGGCACCGCCGCGCGCATGACCATGAGCGCCCTCCATGTTGCGGGCACTGTGATCGCCTTTCAGTCGAGCCTCGGTTTTGCGCTCTTTGTCGACCCGACCCAAGGAACGCAAGGAGCGTTGATTGCGACGTTTCTTACGATCTTAGGGCTCGTTCTGGTCTTCGCCAGCGGTTTGCACATGATGATGATCCGCGCCCTTGCGGATTCGTACGTGCTGTTTACGCCGGGCCAACTGCCGTCCATGGGCGATTTCGCCGCACTTGCCATTCGTTACGTGTCCGGGTCATTCCGCGTTGGTATTCAGATTGCCGCGCCGTTTATCGTCTTCGGCCTCGTCTTCTATATCGGGCTGGGGATTCTCGCCCGCCTCTTGCCGCAAATTCAGATCTTCTTCATCGCGATTCCGCTTCAGATTTTTTTGGCGTTGATCATCCTCGGCCTGGTGCTGGCACCGGCAATGATTTGGTTCCTCGACCATTTTGAGGTTCTCTTTTCGGAACTGTTGGCGGACCGCTAATGGCTGACGAACAGGATAAATCCCAAAAAACCGAAGACCCGACCGCCAAACGGTTGGACGAAGCCCACAAGAAAGGGCAGGTCGCCAAGTCGCAGGAACTGAATCATTTCTTCATTCTGTTCGCCGTCACGGCGTTGGTCATCATATTCGGTCGCGGCGTTCTTCACGGCGTCGGGCAAGTCATCTTGCCGTTTTTGGAGTCGCCGCACACGATACCGACAGACCCTGCGCATCTCATCGAAATAAGCCAAACGATCGGCGTCAAGCTCATCTTGCTATTGGCACCGCCGGTCGCGCTAATCATCGTGGCCGCCCTTGCCGCAAATCTCCTGCAACAAGGTTTCGTCTTCTCCTGGGAACAAACAAAGCCGAAGTTCAGCAAGATTTCCCCCATCGCCGGCGCCAAACGTCTGTTCTCGCCGCGTTCCGTCGTGGACTTGGTCAAGAGCATCCTCAAGCTCGTCATCTTGGGCGGCGTCATCATTTTCCTGATCCTGCCCGAGCAAACGCTCCTGTCGCAGTTGATGGCCGTGGATCTCCGGGAACTCTTTGTGATCGTCCGCGCCGAAGCCGTGCGTATGTTGATCCCGATCGTCGTCATCATGCTGTTCGTCGGTTTGGCGGACTTTTGGTATCAAAAATACGAACACAAAAAGGGGCTCATGATGTCCAAACAGGACATCAAGGACGAGAACAAAAACACCGACGGCGATCCCCAGGTCAAAGCCCGCATTCGGGCGTTGCGCGCCGAGCGAGCCCGTCAGCGGATGATGGCGGCAGTACCGAGCGCCGACGTCATCATCACGAACCCAACTCACTTTGCCGTCGCGCTGCAGTACGAAGCCGCGACCATGGCCGCGCCCAAATTGGTCGCCAAGGGAACCGACGCGGTTGCGCTTCGCATCCGTGAAACAGGCGAGGAGCACGATATTCCCATCATCGAAAACCCGCCGCTCGCCCGGGCGATCTACGCATCCGTCGAAATCGGCCAAGAGGTCCAGGCCGACCATTACAAAGCGGTGGCCGAAGTCATCGGCTACGTGATGAAAATCAAGGGCGATGCCATTCGCCGCAAGTTCACCGAAGAACCCGCCGCCGTCCACGCCGACGCTTAGGGCGCACCACTGACCCGCCACCGGTCATCCGCATTTGCTCTGCGCAGGCGCATAGCGCGACACTGAAACGCATATCGCGGAAGAACATATCTCGAACATCGGCCAAGATCTCAGAACTTGGAGGTTGTCCGCATCGAGGTGGGGCGGGGGACGCCGCGCCGGTTTGACTGCTCGCGCGGGAAAGGGGCCGATTGCCATGGGCAGGAGCGTCCTTTTCTTGAACTATTTCGGTCGCGTGTTAGTCCTTCCGGTATCGCAAAATAGGGTCGGTAGGCCGAATCGATGACGACGACCAAAAGAAATGACCGGACAATCATCATCGGCGCGGGGCCGGTAGGATTGACGTGCGCCTATACACTCGCCCTGGCAGGTCTTCCGGTATTGGTGATCGAAAGCGAGGCCGACGTACCCACCGATATGCGGGCCTCGACCTGGCATCCCCCGACACTCGACTTCATGGACGACCTCGGCGTGGTGGACCATCTGTTGGCCAACGGCGCGGTCGCGCGGACATGGCAATGGCGCATCAAAGAGACCGGCGAGCGCGCCGTTTTCGATCTTGGAATCCTCGGCGGGGAGACCCGTCATCCCTACCGGCTTCAGTGCGAACAAGTCCACGCAGTTCGGTTTCTTGCCGAGAAGCTCAAGGTGCTCGATCCCACCGCTCTGCGCTTCGGTGCAACTGCCGTTGCCGTCGCGCAGGACGACGACTCTGTCAGCGTCACCCTTGACGCTAGCGGCGAACGCGAGGTCGTTCATGGGCGCTATCTCGTGGGCGCTGACGGCGCCCATAGCATTGTGCGCAAGACGCTCGGGTTGGGGTTTGGCGGCAAGACCTACGAGACAATGCTCATGGTTGCGACCATCGCCGACTTTCCCTTTGAGGATCACTACGAAGGTCTTTCTGGCGTCAATTATGTGTGGACCGATGAGGGGAGCTTCAGCCTGCTGCGGGTGCCGGGGAAGTGGCGTTCGGGCATTCGCCCGCGCCCTGGAGCTGCGCCCGAGGAGTCGCTTTCCGATTCGGCCATTCAGGCCCACTTCAACGCCATCGTGCCCCGCGCGGAACCCTACGCGATCGATTCGCGGGGCATGTACCGTGTCCACCAGCGGGTGACGACTCAGTTTAGCGTCGGCCGGATGGCATTGGCCGGCGATGCCGCGCACCTCAACAGCCCCAACGGGGGAATGGGGATGAATTGCGGCATCCACGACGCGGTCAATCTCGCTGACAAACTCAAGCGCCTCTGGCACGGGGACACGTCCGACCTTTTGGCACTCTACGACCGCCAACGCCGGCCGGTGGCGGCGACTTACGTGAACGACCAAGCCGACAAGAACCATCGCCGGATGCAAATCCGCGATCCAGACGAACGCCGCGCGATCCTATCCGACATGCAGGCGACGGTGGCCGACCCCGAACGGGCGCGGGCGTTTCTCCTGCGTTCGTCGATGATCGCAGGCATCCGCGAATCCGCCCAAATCGCGGGCTAGATCGACACTGAATTATCCGCTTGGCCTCTGCATAAGCTGCGGTGGCAGTCGGTTGGTGGGCAACCTCGAATGAGAACAAAAAGAAAACATTGACGATGAGAACAAAGCATGTACATTGTTGCGACCGCGCCGGGAAATCGGTCCTCCGTAGGACTAGGAAAGCCTAAGGCGCTGTGAAATAACAAGGAGTGTTCGATGTCGGACGTTGCATTACGGCTTGTGGGAAAGGACTCGATGGATAGGAAAAAGGCGCTTGAGGCGGCTCTCGGCCAAATCGAGCGGGCCTTCGGCAAGGGGTCCGTCATGAAACTCGGAACCGATCAGGTGATCGAGGTCGAAGGGATTTCCACCGGATCCATCGGGCTCGATATTGCACTGGGGATCGGTGGGTTGCCGAAGGGGCGGATTGTCGAGATTTTCGGCCCCGAGAGCTCCGGCAAGACGACGCTCGCATTGCATACCGCGGCCGAAGCCCAGCGCCTCGGCGGCGTTGCCGCCTTTGTCGACGCGGAACACGCGCTGGACCCGGCCTACGCCCGAAAGCTCGGCGTCGATGTCGAGGAACTGTTGATTTCCCAGCCCGATACCGGCGAGCAGGCGCTTGAGATTGCCGACACGTTGGTGCGTTCGGGCGCCATCGATGTATTGGTGATCGATTCGGTCGCGGCCCTGGTGCCGCGGGCGGAGCTCGAAGGCGAAATGGGCGATACCCATGTCGGCCTCCAGGCCCGGCTGATGAGCCAGGCCCTGCGCAAACTGACCGCCTCGATCGCGCGGTCCAACTGCATGGTCATCTTCATCAACCAAATCCGGATGAAGATCGGGGTCATGTTCGGCAATCCTGAGACCACATCGGGCGGCAACGCCCTCAAGTTTTACGCCTCGGTCCGCCTCGATATTCGCCGCATCGGTGCGATCAAAGACAAAGACGAGGTCGTCGGCTCGCAAACGCGGGTCAAGGTAGTCAAGAACAAGGTGGCGTCGCCCTTCAAGGTCGTAGAGTTCGACATCATGTACGGCGAAGGGATCTCGAAATCCGGCGAGTTGATCGACCTTGGCGTTAAAGCCGGCGTCGTCGACAAATCGGGATCGTGGTTTTCCTATCAGGACCAGCGGATCGGCCAAGGCCGCGAAAACGCCAAACAGTTCCTGCGGACGAACCCCGATATTGCTGCGACGATCGAAGCGGCTATCCGTAGCAATGCAGGTTTGGTGGTCAGCGACGAGATCGACCCGGAAACGGGTGAGGTCACCGACGCCGCGGATACCGCCCTGGAAGCCTGAAGCCTAAACCAATCTTCTTCCTCTCCACTTGACGCGCGGGCCACCGGCTCGCGCGTTTTTCTTTGGGTTGAGTGTGGTGCGCTCCATGGACTCGCCGCGCGGTCGAACTGGACGCGGCCACCCGACAGGGGCTAAAAGCTCCGGCTTTGACGTGGTAGAACAGAGAAAATCCAACGGGTTAGGGCCGCACCGACATGGCGCGGAGCGGGTAACGGCATGAGTGGCGTAAACGAGATTCGAACGGCCTTCCTCGACTACTTCGAGCGGCATGGCCATACGGTGGTGTCCTCCAGCGCGCTGGTCCCGCACAACGATCCGACGCTGCTCTTTACCAACGCCGGGATGGTGCAGTTCAAGAACCTGTTCACCGGTGCGGAAACGAGGCCCTATGCGCGCGCCGTCACCAGCCAAAAATGTGTGCGGGCCGGCGGCAAGCACAACGATCTCGATAACGTAGGGTACACCGCGCGCCACCATACGTTCTTCGAAATGCTGGGCAACTTCTCGTTTGGCGACTATTTCAAGGATCAGGCGATTGAGCTCGCGTGGAACTTAATCACGCGGGAATACGGCCTCGACGCCAAACGCCTTTTGGTCACGGTCTATCACGAGGATGATGACGCGGCCCAGCTCTGGAAAAAGATCGCCGGATTGTCCGATGACCGCATCATCCGCATTCCGACCGATGCGAACTATTGGCGGATGGGCGATACCGGGCCGTGTGGTCCATGCTCGGAGATATTTTTCGACCATGGCGAGGGTATTCCAGGCGGCCCTCCCGGCAGCCCGGACGAGGACGGCGATCGCTTTATTGAAATTTGGAATCTCGTGTTCATGCAGTTCGAAGAAATGGGTAACGGCGAAAAGGTCGCCCTGCCCAAGCCCTCGATCGATACCGGCATGGGGTTGGAGCGTCTTGCTGCGGTCCTCCAGGGCCAACACGACAATTACGACATCGACCTGATGCGCAATCTGATCCTGGCCTCGGCGGAGGTCAGCGGCGCCGATGTGGACGGACCCCATGCGGTATCGCACCGCGTTGTGGCCGATCACCTGCGCTCGGTCAGTTTCCTCATGGCGGACGGTGTGATGCCGTCGAACGAGGGACGCGGCTATGTGCTGCGGCGGATCATGCGCCGCGCGATGCGTCATGCCCACTTGATGGGGGTGCCTGATCCGCTGATGTGGCGGCTAGTCCCGGCATTGGTCCGCGAGATGGGACAACACTATCCCGAACTCCTCCGCGCCCAGGCCCTTATCACCGAGACGCTGAAACTGGAGGAGAGCCGCTTCCGGCGCACCCTGGAGCGCGGCTTACGTTTGCTCGAAGAAGAAGTGGCGGAGATTGCCGAGGGCACGCCGCTCTCGGGCGACGTGGCGTTCCGCCTCTACGATACCTACGGCTTTCCCCTCGACCTGACCCAAGATGCGCTGCGTGCCCAAGGGCGCGCCGTCGATGTTGCCGGGTTCAACAAAGCCATGGAAAAGCAGCGCGCCGATGCGCGGGCCGCCTGGGCGGGTTCCGGCGACCAGGCCACCGACAAGGTGTGGTTCGATATTCGCGAACGCGCCGGCGCGACTGAGTTTCTCGGGTATGGCACGGAAGTCGCCGAGGGCCGGGTGGAAGCGCTTCTCGTCGAAGCGGCCGAAGTCGATGCCGCGCACGACGGCAATGACATTGCCGTGGTGATGAATCAAACGCCCTTCTACGGCGAATCCGGCGGACAAGTCGGTGACACCGGTATTCTGATCGGCGCAAACGGGTTGGAGATTGCCGTCAGCAACACGCGCAAAATGGTGGGCGATCTCCATGTGCACGTCGGCCGGGTCCAGCGCGGGACCGTCAAGACCGGCGATGTGCTGGAAATGCGGGTCAATGCGGACCGCCGCATGGCGGTGCGGGCCAATCACTCCGCCACCCATTTGCTGCATGCGGCGCTTCGCAAAGTGCTGGGCGATCACGTCACCCAGAAAGGCTCGATGGTCGCCCCGGACCGGTTGCGGTTCGACATTAGCCATCCGAAGGCACTCTCGGACGAAGAAATCGTGCGCGTCGAGGCGCTCGTCAACGGCGAGGTGCGCGGGAACACGGCAGTCGAAACGGTCCTCGCGAGCCCGGAGGAAGCCGTCGAACACGGTGCCTTGGCGCTGTTCGGCGAAAAATACGGCGATGAAGTTCGGGTGGTGGCGATGGGCGGGGCCCGCGAGGACGGTCATCGCTATTCGGTCGAGTTATGCGGCGGTACCCACGTGGGCCGTACTGGCGATATCGGGTTCTTCAAGATCGTTTCAGAGGGCGCGGTCGCGGCGGGCGTTCGCCGCATTGAGGCGGTAACAGGGGGCGGTGCACTCGCCTATGTTCAAGAACAGGAACAGGCCATCCGTGAAGCCGCCGCTCTCGTTAAAGTATCGCCGGCCGAGCTCGGTAAACGGTTGGCCGGGTTGATCGAGGACCGCAAGCGGCTCGAACGCGAACTCTCCGACACCCGGCGCGCGATGGCGTCGGGTGGCGCCCAAAGCAGCGCGGAGGTTCGTACGGTGAATGGGATCAAGTTCGCGGGGCAGGCATTGGATGGGGTTCCCGCGAAGGAGCTTCGCGGCATGGCCGATGATGCAAAAAAATCGCTCGGATCGGGCGTCGTTGCGATTGCGACTGCGTCGGACGGCAAGGCGGCGCTGGTCGTCGGCGTGACCGAGGATCTTCTCTCCCGGTTCAGTGCCGTGGACTTGGTTCAGGCCGGCGCGGCCGCGCTCGGTGGGAAGGGCGGCGGCGGTCGGCCCGATATGGCCCAGGCCGGCGGCCCCGACGGGGCGCGTTTGACCGAGGCGCTCGCAGCGGTCGAACAGGCGATCGCGAGTGCCGGGTGACGGTAGGGTCATGACCGACCGCAGCGATAGGACATTCAAACAAAACACCTATCGCATTCTTGAATCGGGTCACGCCGATGATCTGATCAGCCGCGTTTTCGACTGGACCATGATGGCGCTCATCTTGGTCAACGTCACGACGGTGACCCTCGGGACGGTGGCCGAAATCGACGCACGCTGGGGGGACGTGTTCTGGTGGATTGAAATCGTCACCGTGGTCACCTTTACAGCCGAGTTCGTGGGTCGCCTTTGGGTGGCCGACCTACACCTTCCGCTCCGCCGATTCGGCCCGGTCGGGGCGCGCATACGTTACCTCGTCAGCCCATTTGCCCTTATCGACATCTTCGCGATCGCGCCGTTCTATCTGACCCTCTTCATGAACGGGACGGACCTGCGGATACTCCTGGTCTTCCGATTGATGCGGCTCTTGAAGCTCGCCCGCTACTCGCCCGCGTTGGCATCTCTAGGGCGCGTCTTGTACGAGGAACGCCGCGCCCTGGGCGCCGCGATCTTCGTGATGATGGTTCTGTTGATGATCGCCGCGACTGCGATGTATCACGCCGAGCGCCTAGTCCAACCCGAAGCGTTCGGCAGTATCCCCGACGCCATGTGGTGGGCGATCGCCACGCTCACGACCGTCGGCTACGGTGATGTCATTCCACTAACGCCTCTGGGTCGTTTCATCGGTGGCGTGGTGATGATCATCGGAATAGGAACTTTCGCTATTCCGATCGGCATCATCGCGTCGGGGTTTTCGAGCGAGATCCACCGGCGGGATTTTGTTGTCAGTTGGGGTATGGTGGCGCGCGTGCCGCTGTTCTCCCAGCTCGCCCCTCAAAACGTTTCGCGGATTTCTAGCTTGCTGCGGGCGCGCTTGGTTCCTTCTGGGACGATCATTGCCCGTCGCGGAGAGGAAGCGCACGACATGTTCTTTATTACGTCGGGTGAGGTCGAACTCGAGATAGGAGCCGACCCGATCGTCTTGGCAGAAGGGGATTTTTTCGGCGAGGTCGCCCTGCTCAAACGCACGACGCGCAACGCGACTGTCCGGGCGCTTACCCAAGTCAGCTTACTCGTGTTGAACGCGGACGACTTCCATACCCTGATGGAGCAAGACCCAGAACTGAGCGAACAAATCACCCAAGTCGCCGAGGAGCGTTTTGCTTGGCAGGTCGATCACGAACATGACGAATTGGGCGAGGCCGCCGAGAAACGGCGGCCTCGGTAGAGGGTCGAAGCGGCTATTGCATCGCCTTTTGCAGCCCCTCGTCCAACTTGTCGAGAAACTGATTGGTGGTCATCCATTTTTGATCGGGGCCGACCAGAACAGCTAGGTCTTTGGTCATGTGACCGGCTTCGACTGCGCCGACGCAAACCTGCTCCAAGGTGAGGGCGAACGTGTTGAGCGCATCGTTGTCGTCGAGCTTGGCGCGGTGCATGAGGCCGCGGGTCCAGGCGAAAATGGATGCGATCGGGTTGGTTGAGGTTTCCTCGCCTTTCTGATGCATCCGGTAATGGCGGGTCACCGTGCCGTGAGCCGCCTCGGCCTCGACCGTGCCGCCATCAGGGGTCATCAACACCGACGTCATCAGGCCAAGCGAACCGAACCCCTGGGCCACGGTGTCGGACTGAACGTCGCCATCGTAGTTTTTGCACGCCCAAACGAACTTGCCGCTCCATTTCAGGGCGGAGGCGACCATGTCGTCGATCAACCGGTGTTCATAGGTGATTCCGGCCGCATCGAACTTCTTCTTGAACTCGCTTTGATAGATTTCTTCGAACAGGTCTTTGAAGCGCCCGTCATAGGCTTTGAGAATGGTGTTCTTCGTGGACAAATAAACCGGCCACTTGCGTGCCAAACCATAGTTCAGCGATGCCCGCGCGAAGCCGCGAATGGACTCGTCTAGGTTGTACATGGCCATCGCAATGCCGCCGCCCGGAAAGTCGAAAACGTCATGTTCGATCGGCGCGCTGCCGTCTTCGGGTTCGAACCGGATCGACAGTTTGCCTTTTCCGGGTACCACAAAGTCCGTCGCCCGATATTGATCGCCGAATGCGTGGCGGCCGATCACGATGGGGTCGGTCCAGCCCGGAACCAGCCGCGGCACGTTGGTGCAAATGATGGGTTCGCGAAACACCGTGCCGCCCAGAATGTTGCGGATCGTTCCATTTGGGGAACGCCACATTTTCTTGAGTCCGAATTCCTCCACCCGGGCCTCGTCCGGCGTGATCGTGGCGCATTTTACCCCGACCCCGTATTTCTTGATGGCTTCGGCCGAGTCAATCGTGATCTGGTCGTCCGTCTCGTCCCGCGCCTCGATGCCGAGATCGTAATATTTAAGGTCGATATCCAGGTAGGGCAGGATCAGCTTGTCCTTGATGAAGTGCCAGATGATCCGCGTCATCTCGTCGCCGTCGAGCTCGACGACCGGATTGTCGACTTTGATCTTCGCCATAGGACGGAGTTTCCTTCTTTTAGGCTTTATGGGGTCGCCTGAGGGGATCGGAGCGTGCGCACAATACCACTGGCAAGCCGCGGTTCAACCCCGGAGAGGGGCCGTTTTCAGCGCCTAAAGACGATCGATGGAAGACCGAAGGTGAGATTCCGGCATCGCTTCGATGGTCGGCAAAAGGTCGTCGACCGATGGGACCGTCGTGAAAAGATCGCGGGCGTGGGGCGCGGCAAAGCCTGTCTCGCAAATGTGATTCACCAGATGCAACAGTGGCTGCCAAAATCCGGCAACGTCGACGAGGACGATCGGTTTGTCGTGGAGTCCGAGTTGCCGCCACGTGATCATTTCGAAGGTCTCGTCTAATGTGCCCAATCCGCCCGGAAGAACGGCGAAGGCGTCCGCAAGTCGAAACATCATTTCCTTGCGGACATGCATGTTCTCGACGATATGCAGCTTTGTGACGGTTTGGTGGCCGACCTCGGCTTCTTCAAGGTGCCGCGGGATGACCCCGATCGCCTCGCCGCCGGCGGCCATCACGGCATCCGCAATCAGCCCCATCAGGCCGACCCGACCGCCCCCGAACACCAAGGTAATGCGCCGCGCGGCGAGGATTTCACCGAGACGCACCGCGGCATCCTTGTAGGTTTGATCGACGCGGATGCTCGACGCGCAATAGACGCACAGTGAGGTAACGTTGGCCATACTACTCGGAAGACTCCTCGTCGTTGTCATGACGCTCTGGGCGGTTGTGCCGTCCCATGCAGGCAGCGCCGATGTTCTGGAAGTTCGGGTCGCTCAGGTGGGCCCCGGACTATACCGGTTCGATGTGACCGTACGCCATCCGGATACCGGTTGGGACCATTATGCCGACAAATGGGAAGTCGTGGCGCTCGATGGGCGCGTATTGGCCACCCGCACACTTCTCCACCCCCATGTCGATGAACAACCGTTCACGCGGTCGCTAGGCGGCGTTAGGCTGCCGGATACGGTCGGACGAGTGACGATCCGCGCGCACGACAATGTCGATGGATTCGGGCGCGTTGCCCAAACCGTCGAAATCCCGCCGCGCGGGGAATAACGGCTTCGGTAGCGTGTTTACCAGTTGCGACGCATATTTTTGGACGGGGAGATCTCTCAATGAATGGACGTTTTGGTAAGTTTGTAGCGGCGGCCTTGCTGGTTGCCGGGGTCGTGGCCGGGTCGGCCCAGGCCCAGGAACGCATGGTCGAAGGCGATATGGCCGCCGAGGCGATGAAATACCGGGTTAACGTGATGCGGGCGATCGGGGCGCATATGGGTGCGGTCGGGGCGATCTTGCAGGGCAAGGTCGAGAACAAGGACGATATCGCGGCCCATGGCGCATCGCTCGCCGGGCTGAGCGCCATGTTGGACGACCTGTTTCCGAAAGGGTCGGAAGCTGGCTCGAAACTTAAACCTGAGTTCTTCGCCGATGGCGACAAGCCCATGGCGATGATCAAGGCGCTTCAGGATGCCTCGCAGAAGGTTGCCGCCGCCGCCGCTGCCGGCGACATGGCCGGCGTCGGGCAAAACATGGGAGCAATGGGAGCGCAGTGTGGGGCGTGCCATAAGGCCTATCGCCTGCCGCAATCCTAAGACGGGAGGACCGTTGAATCGGATCGACGGGGCCGCGGCGACGCGGCCCCTTCGTTCGTTGCTGTACGCTGCGGCGGTCTTGTTCGCGGCTGCGATTGGGCCGGCGCATGGCCAGGACGCCGAGCGCGGGGCCTACATCGCCAAGGCCGCGGGGTGTGTTTCCTGCCATACCCACTACAAGGCTGACGGTGCCGCCTACGCCGGGGGCAGGCCCCTTGCCACGCCGTTCGGGACCTTCTATTCGCCCAATATCACGCCAGATCTCGAAACCGGGATCGGGGGATGGAGCGACGCGGATTTCGTTCGGGCGTTGCGCGATGGCGTCGGTCCCAAGGGGCAACACTATTTCCCGGTGTTTCCCTATACTTCTTACACCCGGCTGACCGACTCGGACATGCTGGACCTCAAGGCCTATCTGTTTTCGTTGGAACCGGTTCGGGCGGTCGCGCCCGCGCACGACGTCCCGTTTCCGTTCAATGTCCGGATCGGCCAATTCTTTTGGAAGCAACTGTTCTTGGACCGCGGACCCGAGGAACCCGATCCGGCGCAATCGGCGGCATGGAACCGCGGGCGCTATCTGGTCCGAGCGGCCGCTCACTGCGGCGAATGCCACACGCCGCGCAATGTTCTTGGCGGTCTCCGCGACAGCATGGATATGGCCGGCACCCTCGATGGTCCCGAAGGCGCACGGGCTCCCAACATTACGCCCGATCACGCCACCGGCATCGGCACCTGGTCGACCGGCGACATCGTGAATCTGCTCAAAACGACGTTCAAGCCGGACTTCGACAACGTCCAGGGGACGATGGAGGAAGCCATCGAACACGGGTTGAAAGACCTATCCGACGATGACCTCAACGCTATCGCCATTTACCTGCGGTCGGTGCCGGCGGTTGTCAACGACGTCCCGCGCCGCTAGGTCGCCGGTTTAGTAGGGGCCTTCGCTCTCGGCCCTAGGTGTAGTAGGGTAGGGCTGCCACAGCTCACCATGGGAGCACGGCGTGTGCTGAAATTCATCGTTCCTGCCGTCATCATTGCGCTCGCGATTGCGGGGGCGCTGGTGTTCTTGCCCGAACCGGAGATTGCCGACCGCAGCGCGCCGGCGACGACGGAATCGATCGGCGAAAAGCCGGATGCCGGCCCGTCCGCTCGGGAAAAAGACGCCACCGCATCGACTCGACAGGCACCGCCAACGTCGCCCGCAACCACGGACAGCGCCACGGCAACGCAGCCGGTCCCGTCGACACAGCCGTCCAACGGGCTGCAAGCGCCCAAGGTCGTGCCGACGTTCGATGTCGTGCGGGTCACCCGCGACGGTAGCGCCGTCATCGCCGGCCGGGCGGAACCCGGGGCCACCGTAACGGTGTTCGATCAAGGAATGCCCCTGGGCACGGTGACCGCCGATCCGCAGGGGGCATGGGTGCTGATCCCGCAGCGCCAACTCGATGCCGGCGCGCGCGAATTGTCTATTGTCGCGACCCGAGAGGGGGGCGAGTCCGTCGATTCCGAGCAGGTTGTTGTCCTTGCCGTTCCAGAACGCGACGAGGGCGGCCTGACGCCCGGACAGCCCCTTGCGATCCTGACGCCGCGCGGCGGTGAAGGCGGAAGCCGGGTCCTCCAAGGCCCTGGTTCAACGCCGCCGGAGTCGACAAAAAAGGGCGGCGTGAGCATCGATGTCGTCGACTACGATGCGAAAGGAAACGTTGTGATCTCTGGGCGTGGGCAACCCGATACCGAAGTGCGCGCCTATGCCGACGGGCGTCTAGTTGGGGTGTCGCGTGCCGATCCCGGCGGTGACTGGGTGTTGCTGCCCGAGGACTCGCTCAAACCGGGCGACTACGAACTGCGTGTCGATCAGGTCGAATCCGGCGGCAAGGTGGTTGCGCGGGCGGCGACGCCGTTCACTCGTGCAGAACCTTCTCGGATTATCGTCCGCGAGGGGCAGGTCATCGTTCAGCCCGGGAACTCGCTGTGGCGTATTGCGCGTGTCGCCTATGGCAGCGGCCCCCGATTCACGGTCATTTATGCGGCCAACCAAGAGCAAATTCGCGATCCAAACCTGATCTTCCCCGGTCAGGTATTCGAGATTCCCAAAACGAACTGACCTTCCATCTAGCGCCTACGGTGGCGGTCCCCACGTAGTCTCAATGTCCGCCCCGGTGGCGGACGAAATCGAACAATGGGTTGAGCATGGCCAAGACGACCTTTGACAGCGATTCGGTCGGTACGCGAAAGGGCGGCCAACTGCGCGCCTTGATCGATTTGATGCCTTACCTCTGGCCCGAAGGACGGTTCGATCTCAAACTGCGGGTTGTCGGCGCGGTGGCCTTTATCGTCGCGTCGAAAATAGCGGTCGTTTTCGTGCCCATTCTGCTCGGACAGGCAGTCGACAGTCTCGCCGCCCTATCGGATACGAACCCGCTAGTCGCGGGCGCGGTCGGCGTTCCCGTCGCGATCATCGTGATGTACGGCGTGGCGCGCATCGCTTCCCAGGCCTTCGGTCAGTTACGCGATGCGATCTTCGCGCGGGTCAGTCAGCACGCGATCCGGACCGTGGCGCTGCGAACCTTCCGCCACCTCCACGGCCTTAGCCTACGCTTTCACTTGGAGCGTCAGACCGGAGGACTTTCGCGGGTCATCGAGCGCGGGACCAAAGCGATCGACTTCATCCTGAGTTTCTCGCTGTTCAACATCGTGCCGACTTTGCTCGAAATCGGCATGGTCACGGCCATTTTGTTGGGCCGTTATTCGTGGACCATCGCGCTCTTCACCTTTGCGACGGTGGCGATCTATATCGCCTACACCATGACCGTGACGGAATGGCGGTTGAAGTATCGCCGCGAGATGAACCGGAGCGACAACGAGGCGATGACGAAGGCGATCGACAGCCTTTTGAACTTCGAAACCGTAAAGTATTTCGGTAACGAATCGTGGGAGGCATCGCGGTTCGACGTGGCGATGCGCAACTACGAGACCGCCGCGGTCAAGAACACGACCTCGCTCGCCATCTTGAACGTCGGGCAAGCCGTGGTGATGGGCGTCGGCGCCACCGGTGCGCTCTTGATTGCCGCCCAAGCCGTGGTCAAGGGCAGTATGTCGCCCGGCGATTTTGTAGCGGTCAGTGCGTTCATGACCCAATTGTTCATGCCGCTCAACTTTCTGGGTTTCGTCTATCGACAGATAAAGCAATCCCTTGTCGACATGGAGAAGATGTTCGAGTTACTCGATGTCGAATCAGAGATTGCCGATGCCGCGGACGCCAAGCCCCTGGTGGCCGGGCCGGGACGGATTGCCTTTGAATCGGTGACCTTCAGTTACGATCGGCGACGGCCCATCTTGAAGGACTTCTCGCTGGAGGTGCCGGCCGGGTCGACGGTTGCGGTCGTCGGAGCCAGCGGCGCGGGCAAGTCCACTTTGTCCAGGTTGATGTATCGATTCTACGACGTCGATTCGGGATCGATTCGGATCGACGGCCAGGACATCGCAACCGTGACGCAGGACAGCCTACGGGCGGCGATCGGCGTGGTGCCGCAGGACACCGTCCTCTTTAACGACACCATTCGCTATAACATTCGTTATGGGCGCCCCGATGCGACCGACGAAGAGATTGTCGAGGCGGCGAAACTCGCCAGCATCGACACATTTATCGAGAATACGCCTGACGGCTACGACACCGTTGTCGGCGAACGCGGCCTAAAAATATCGGGTGGGGAAAAGCAACGGGTAGCCATTGCGCGCACCATCCTCAAGCGTCCCCGAATTCTTCTCTTCGACGAAGCAACGTCCGCTTTGGACTCCCGAACCGAGAAGGATATTCAACGGTCGTTGCAAGACGTTTCGCGCAATCGAACCACCATCATGATTGCTCACCGACTGTCGACGATCATCCATGCCGACGACATCGTGGTTCTGGATGACGGGAAGATCGCTGAGCGGGGACGCCACGAGGACCTACTCGCGCGCGGCGGTCTCTACGCGACGATGTGGCACCGCCAACAAGAGGCGGCCGAACACCTCAAGGCGCTGGAGGAATCGAGCGAAACCGGTCCAACAGCGACGTTGCCGCGCGACACAGCGCCTGTGCCCGGCGAATAGATTTACTCGGCGGGCGCTGCAACCGTTCCGGGTCGTTGCCGCCGGAACATGCCGCCGGTCATTTTCATGATGTGGTTGGTCTTGATCCCCAGCGCCAACATACTCGGCGTAATGATGAGGGTGAGAACCGTTGCAAAGGCCAAACCGGAGGCGACCGTTGTCGCCAGAAGGACCCACCATTGGGTGGACGGGGCACCCACGCTGATTTCGCGGGTAATGAAGTTGATTCCAACCCCTGTCACCATCGGCATCAGGCCGATGATTGTCGTAATGGCCGTCAACAATACTGGGCGCAAACGCTGCGCGCCGGTTCGCAAGATTGCTTCGTAGGGATCCATCCCAGTCCGCAACAGCAGTTGATAGGTATCGATCAGAATGATGTTGTTGTTCACGACGATGCCGGCAAGGGTGATGATCCCGACCCCCGTCATGACGATGCTGAAGGGTAGGCCGGTGAAGAGCAGGCCGATAATCACGCCGATGGTAGACAGGATGACGGCACTCAAGATCAGAAAGGCGTGATAGAAACTATTGAACTGCATGACCAGTATGATGGCCATGATGAAGAGAGCGACGACGAAGGCCTTCTCCAGGAACGCTGCAGCTGCCGCCTGTTCTTCGTCCTGTCCTTTGAATGAAATCAGCACGTTGGGCGGAAGGTCGACATTCTCGAGTTCTGCCCGAATCTGTTTCACCATGTCGTCGGGGAGGACGCCCGGCAAAACTTCTGATTCAATTCGAAGAACCCGCGTTCCCGCAACTCGTTCGAGCGAGCCGGTCTTTTGATTGGCTTCACGCGTAACGAAGTTGCTGACCGGGACAAGTCCGTTGGCGGTTAGGATGCGGAGTTCGTCCAACATCGCCAAGGTTCGCTCGTTCTCGGGAAACCGCACGACAATATCGACTTCTTCGTCCACATCGTCGGGTCGATAGTCGCCGACTTTGATCCCGTTGGTCACGAGTTTGACGACGTTGCCGACAGATGCGACGTCGGCGCCAAAGCGCCCGGCTTGGTTGCGGTCGACAGACAGACGCCATTCGATCCCGGGGATAGGGCGGCTGTCTTCGTAGTCGATCAGTCCAGGTAGGTCCTGAATCGCCGCGTTGATCCGTTCCACCGCCAGGTTCAGTGCCTCGGGGTCGGGCGAGGCGAGCTCAAGTCTGAGCGCCTTGCCGGTCGGGGGGCCTTCCTCGGGCTCGCGGGCTTCGACGCGGACTCCGGGAATATCAGCGGTGTCTTGACGAATTTGGGTGAGGATTTCGGCGGCAGGGCGGCGTTCGTGCCAATCGAAAAATTCGATATACATGGTCCCGATCACGTCGGCCGGGTCGGTGCCGCCCTGGTCCTGCGCGCCGGTTCGCGTGTAGACCGTGCGAATGCCGTCGACCAGCAGGACGCGATCCTCAACTCTTCGGACAAGCGAATCGCGCTCCTCGATGGACATATTTCCCCGTGCATGGACCAGCACGCGGGCGTTGTCAGGGTCGACGTTGGGAAAGAAGATCACGCCGGTTCCGTGTTGCGCGTAAAGCAGGGCCGCGCCAACCAATAAGACGACCGAGCCGATGGCGGTAATCAGCGGCATCGGGGCGGGCTTCACAAAAAACTTCAGAACCTTGACGTAAATTCCGACGATACCGCCGATCGTATTGATGTCGCCGTCCTCCATGGCGTGAAAGCGCGCGGCGGTCTTGGGCGAAAGCGAGCTCGCTTTACCGAAATATGCACCCAACGTAGGGACAAAGATCAATGCCATGATGAGCGAAGCGGTCAGCGTGGCGATCAAAGTGACGGGCAGGAACCCCATGAACTCGCCGACAATTCCCGGCCAAAAGAGAAGGGGGGCAAAGGCTGCCAAGGTCGTCGCAGTCGAGGCGATGATTGGCCAGGCCATGCGTTTTGAAGCTTCACCATAGGCCGACATTCGACTGGCGCCTTCGGCCATTCGACGATCGGCAAATTCGGTCACGACGATTGCGCCATCGACCAGCATCCCGACCGCGAGAATCAAGCTGAACATGACGACCATATTCATGGTCAGGCCCAGCATGGAAATAATCAGGATCCCGAGCAGGAACGATCCTGGGATTGCGACGCCGACAAGCAGCCCGCTGCGCAGGCCCAACGCTCCAACCACCACGATCATCACAAGGAGAACGGCGCTCACGATATTATTCTGCAACTCGGACAAGATGGTCTGCGTGAACGTCATCTTGTCTTGGCTGAAAGTCACCTGCACGTTGTCGGGCCAGCCCGCGGTGACCTGGGCAATCATCTGGCGCACGGCGAGATTGTTTTCGATGATGTTGGTGCCGGATCGTTTGGTGATCTCCAGGGCGACGGCCGGTTGCCCGTTGAGACGGGCAAAGCTGGTCCGATCCTTGAATGTTCGGTTGATGGTCGTCACATCGCCTAGGCTGACAACGCCGTTGCCGTCGTCGCTGACCTTTAGCGGGAGATCCAAGACATCGCGGGCGGACTCGAACAGTCCGGGAACCTTGACCGAGAATCTGCCCTGTCCGGAGGCCAACGCCCCTGCGGCCACCAGCTGGTTGTTGAGATTGATCGTCCGGATCAGTTCTTCGTTCGAGATATTATAACTTTCGAGCTTAAGCGGCTCGACGATCACTTCGAGGACTTCTTCGCGGTCGCCGACGATCTTGGCTTCGAGAACCGTCGGAATGGTTTCGATGGCATCCTTCAGTTGGTCTGCCATCTTGTAGAGCGTTCGTTCGGGAACCCCACCCGATAGCGTGGCGACGAGGACCGGAAAGCCGCTGGTGCTGATTTCGTTGACCGTCGGTTCGTCGGTATCGTCGGGCAATTCGGCCTTCGCGATGTCGACTTTCGCGCGAACATCGTCGAGGGCGCCGTCGGCGTCAAAGCCTGCTTCGAATTCCAACAGGACCGAGGCGTGGCCCTCTGAGGCCGTTGCCGTCATCTTCTTGATGCCTTGGATGGTCTTCAGTTCCTTTTCCATCGGCCGCACAAGAAGGCGTTCGGCATCGTTCGGCGAGATGCCCGAGTGACTGATCGAGACATAGATAAAGGGAATGTTGACGTCCGGTTCGGCCTCCTTTGGAATTTCGATATAGGCGACGAGGCCGGCAATCAGAATGACGACGAGTCCAAGTAGGACGACACGCGAGCGCGCGAGGGCGGCGTCGATGATGGCGTTCATGAATTGGCTCCGTCCACCGCTCGCTTGGTTCGGACGGTATCGCCCGCGCGAACAAATTCCTGACCCACCGTGATCACGTCGACCCGTTCGGGTAGCCCGCTAACCCAAACGCCGTCGCCGGTGTCGTCGGTGATTTTGACTGGATAG
Organism: Alphaproteobacteria bacterium; assembly: GCA_040216735.1. Classification (NCBI taxonomy): domain Bacteria; kingdom Pseudomonadati; phylum Pseudomonadota; class Alphaproteobacteria; species Alphaproteobacteria bacterium. The sequence continues at coordinate 349,992 of JAVJOO010000004.1, forward strand.
AACACGACGCGGTTGTTCGCATCCACGCCGCGCACGCCCAGTTGCCCCTCGTCGTTCAGCGTCAAGATCGCCGAACTGACGTGGTGCGCCATGCTTTGGTCGACTTCGATCTTGATCTCGGCCGTTAGCCCGTCGCGAAGCGTGCGGTCGCGATTGCGCACCTCCATTTCGACGCGAAAGGTGCGGGTCTTAGGATCTGCGGTCGTGGCAATGAAGCGCACGCGTCCTTCGACCTGTTCGCCCGATGCGAGGGTGGCGACGCCCGTGTCGCCGACCTTCATGAATGGAATATCGATCTCGGAGATTTGGCCTACGACAAGGTAGGGGTCTTGGTCGACGACGCGTGCAACAACCATGTTACGCGAGACATAGTCGCCGATTTCGATGTGTCGCAATTCAAGCACCCCATCGAACGGTGCTCTAATTTTCGTGTTCTCGATGTCCAGTTCAATCTGGGCCTGCGCCGCCAGCGCCTTGTCCAGGAGGGCCGCGGATTCCGCGAGTTTGTTTTGGGCACGGTAGCCGCGCTCGCTCAGGCGTTGCGATGCTTCGTGTTCGACCTGGCGCTGCCGCACCAGGGCAATCGCTTCCGCCAGCTTTGCTTCACGGTCTTCCAGCGCTAGTTCGGCGATGACATCGCCGTCGCGTACGCGGGCGCCTTTTTGCGCATTGATGGCAGTGACGCGCGCGCTGGTTTCGGCACGAATGTCGACCCAACGGGAGGCCTCGGTTCTGCCGCGCAGTTCGATGCGCCGCATTCTCGGTTCCGCGACGAACGTGTTTATTTCGACCAACACGTCTAGTTTTTCAGTTTTAGCTGCTTCCGCTGCCGCATTGGTGGGCGCGGGTGCAACCATCGCGGCGTCCTCGGCGTCCGACCAGTTGGCGCTAAATATCCAGCCGGCGACCGCCAAAGCGATAAGGGCCGCAATCCCGATTGATTTTTTCATTCGGCTGCCGCCCCCACGGGGCGCTCCTCTTTGTCGTCGGTTGCAATGGGTTTGCGTGTCGATCCGCCCAGAAAAGAGGCGCCCTCGACGAGGTGACGGTTTTCTTTGATGTACTCAAGACCGGCCGTTAGCAGAGCCTTGCCGTAACCGCGCACGAACTCGGCACACGAGTCCTCGCCGGCAAGGACCGCTGAATCCTCGACGTTGTTCAACTCGCCAAGTACCCCGCGATAGATATCCAGACGTCGATCGAGGACCTTTTCGATATGGGCGGGCGGCAGAAGGTGGGCGTAAAGCATCAGGACGAGAAAGTCCGAACGGATCCGGTCCGGTCCGGGGACGATTTCCAGTTCTTGGATGAGTTCGTACCGGCCTTGCTGAGTCAGCGTATAGACCTTCTTGTCGGGCCTCTTTTCTTGGCTTCGCTCTTCGCAGGTCACCAAGCCTTCTTCCTGGAGGCGGGCCAGAGCCGGATAAATGGCGCCGAAACTGGCCTCGTGGATGTGGCTGAACGGCCCTTCCAGGAGCTTTTTGATTTCGTATCCGGATGCATCGCCCATCGACAAAATCGCAAGGCAGAGAGTTTTGACGTGCAAAGGAACCCCGACATATTGTCAAGTAATATACTGAAGTGATATATATTCAATAGTCACGATCTTCAGTCATTTCAAGGGAAAAGGAGCGGGTGCGCAAAACTGCGCCGATTACCGATGCCACCTCCCAACCAAACGGCCAAACTAACCGATGTCGTGAAGACCTATGGCACCACCCGCGCCTTGGATGGATTGGACCTAACCCTTTGCCAAGGGGAAATCGTTGCGTTGCTGGGCCCAAACGGTGCCGGCAAAACCACCGCGTTGGCCGTTCTAACCGGGTCGCGCCGGCCGGATTCAGGTTCGGTGGAACTACTGGGCGGGCACCCGCGCGAGGTCGGCATTCGCCGCCGCATTGGCTTGACGCCCCAGGAGAGCGGATTTCCCAACGCGCTGCGCGTCGGCGAAATCCTCCGCCTCGTCCGTGCCCACTATCCAAACGCCTTAACAGACCGGGTCTTGTTCGACCGGTTTCCCATCGGGCCCTTGGCGGCGCGCCAGGTTGGGGGCCTAAGCGGGGGGCAAAAACGAACGCTTGCGGTCGCGCTCGCCTTCGTCGGTGCCCCCGAACTGGTATTTCTCGACGAACCGACAACCGGCCTCGACGTGGATGCGCGGCGCGCGTTGTGGGCCGCCATCGTTGCCTATCGGAACGACGGCGGGACCGTCGTGCTCACCACGCACTATCTTGAAGAGGCGGAGGCTTTGGCGTCGCGGGTCGTCGTTGTCCACAAGGGCCGGGCGGTGGCGGAGGGGAGCGTCGACGACATACGCCGTAAGGTCGGGCAAAGCCGGGTCCGCTTCGAAGGCGATGTACCCGACGATCTGCCGGCGGTCACACGGGTGGAACGCGACGCGGCACGGGCCACCATCTACACCAACGATGCCGACGCGCTCGTACGCGCGTTGGTCGCGGGCGGCAGCCCGTTCTCAAATCTCGAAGTGACGCCGGCAAGTTTGGAAGAGGCGTTCGTGTCGATTACCGCACAGGCTCGTCAATGAAGCTGATTCTCGAGCACTACCGCGCCACGATGATCGGGCTCATTCGGACCCCGGCGTATTCATTGGTGACGATGCTGATTCCCGGCGTCGTGTTTATCTTCATCGGAACGTCGGTGGCGGATACCCGGGACGGCGCAAATATCGTCATGGCGTCGTTTGCAATCTTTGCGGCGCTAGGCGTGACCTTCTTCCAATTTGGGGTGGGCATTGCTGCCGAACGCGAGTCGCCCTGGGAGAAGTTCGCCCACGTTCTGCCGGTTTCGCCGGGGACACGTTTCGCGGCAACCCTTCTGTCGGGCCTGACATTCGCCGTCGCCGCCGTTGCCGTTTTGATTGCCGTGGCGTTGGCGATCACCGATGTGGGTATGCCCGTGGCATCTTGGGGCCGTCTTGCCGTGGCGGTCTTCGTGGGCGCGATCCCCATGGGGCTCTTTGGGATTGCCATCGGATACTGGTCGTCGCCGAAGGCCGCCTTGCCGATCGCCAACATTTTTCACCTCGCCTTTGCGTTCGGCGGTGGGCTGTTCATTCCGCCGCAGAGCATGCCGACCTTGCTCGATTCGATCTCGAACGTGCTGCCCACCCGCCAAATCGGCGAACTGGCTTGGGCCTCGGTTCTCGGTGCACCTTGGACGGTTGAGCCATGGTTGTGGTTGACCGGCTACACGGTCCTCTTTGGCGCTCTTGCCGCGGCGGGCTATCGCCGCGACGAAGGGGCGAAATACCACTAACCCCGGTTGCAGGCGTGGCTCCGCTGCCCTAAAGATCGACGTCTAAAGCGCGCAGGGGAGGCGAGGCCATGGAGCGGATCAAGGGTGGCAACGGCGTCGATATCGCCGTGTACGACGAGGGCAACCGCACGGGCCCGGCCATTTTGTTGGTCCACGGTTTCAACCAAGCCGCACTGTGCTTTCAGCGCCAGCGCGATAGCGATTTGGCCAAGAAGTTTCGCTTGGTGTCGATGGATATGCGCGGCCACGGCGCGTCGGGTCGGCCCTGGGCGCCCGAGGCCTATAACGACGCGCGACCCATCGCCGACGACATCGATGCCGTGCTCAACCATTGCGAGATCGAGTCCTTTGTTTTCGTTGGTTGGTCGATGGGCGGCAATTGGGCGGCCGACTACATACGCCATTACGGAACCGGGCGGATGAGGGGGCTTTTCTTGATCTCGTCGCCGACCCAGCAGGGCACCGACATTACCGCCAAGATGTTCGGTCGGGGTGCAGCCGACAACCTCGGCGGCATGTTTTCGGCCGACCCTAAAGCCAATATCGATGGGACGATCGGATTTCTTCGGGCCTGCACTGAAAAGCCGCTGCCGCCTTCGGAATTCGACCTGCTTCTCGCCTACAACATGATGGTGCAACCCGAGATTCGCCAGTGGATGCTGGGCCGCGTTGCTGACAACGGCGACGTGTTCGGCAAGCTCGACGTGCCGTTCATGCAGGTGCACGGTTCGGCCGACCGAATCGTGCTGCCGTTCGCAGGCGAGTACACGCTCGGGCAAATTCCCCACGACAACAAGAAAATGGTCATCTACGACGGCATTGGCCATAGCCCGTTCTGGGAAGCAGCGGACCGTCTCAACGGCGATCTTGCCGATTTTGTCGAGGGCCTCGCCTAACGTACGATTTGAGGGCTGTGTCCGCGCCCGCTACGCTCGGACGTGACGGAGGACGAACGGATGTATCTGCGAAACTGCTGGTATGTTGCAGCGGCCGCGCACGAGGTCGGGCGGCATTTGATCGGTCGGGTCTTTTTGGACGACCCGGTGGTGCTTTACCGCAAAGAGGATGGTACCGCGGTCGCCCTGGAGGATAGGTGTTCGCATCGTCACTACCCCCTCTCGGCCGGCGACCTCGAAGGCGACGGAATCGTCTGTGGCTATCACGGCATGGCCTTCGACTGCACCGGCGTTTGCGTTCATGTGCCCGGCCAGAAGATCGTGCCGCGCGGTGCTGACATTCGCAGCTACCCGACGGTCGAACGTTGGAAGTTCGTGTGGATTTGGATGGGCGACCCGGCATTGGCTGACCCCGACTTGGTGCCCGACATCTGGCGTAACGACCATCCCGAATGGGCGGTGGTCTGTGGCGATGCAATCCCGGTGCGTGGAAACTACCGATTGGTGGCGGACAATCTTCTCGACCCCAGCCACGTTAGCTTTTTGCACAAGAGTACGCTCGGCACCGCCGATGTCGCCGAAATACCTCAGACGACCGAGCGCAAGGGCGATACCGTTGTCGTCTCGCGGTGGATCCTCGACCGCACCGCAGCGCCGGTCTACGCGAAATTAGGTGGCTTCACGGAGAACGTTGACCGCTGGCAGATCATTACCTTTACCCCGCCGGCGATGGTGGAGGTCGATATGGGCAGTTGTATTGCCGGGAGCGGCGCGCCGCAGGGCGATCGGTCCCAGGGCATCGAACTTCACGCGTTCAACCTGGTAACGCCATCGACCGCGACGACGAGCTATTATTTTTGGACGCACGTGCGCAATTTCCGGCAAGGCGAGGCCGAGGTCTCGGCCACGGTGAAGGCGCAGTTCATTACCGCCTTTACCGAGGACGTCATGGCGATCGAGGCGGTGCAGGCGGGGATGGACCGCTTTCCCGACCGCCCAACCGTCAATATCTCGGCCGACGGCGGCGGTATCCGGGCGCGCCGGATTCTCGACACCATGATCGCCGCCGAGCGCGGCGCGAACAGCCGCGCAGCGGAATAGCCAACGCAGGAAATCCAGACACCATGAAGACACTTGCCCTAGGCGATATCCGAATCGATCGCGTCGTCGAGTCCGAACTGCCAATCTTTGAACCCGATTTCCTGTTCCCCGACGCAACGCGCGAAGCGCTGGCCGAGGAACGGCATTGGCTCGAACCGAACTTCGTCGATCCCGCGACCGGTAAGCTCATCATGAGCTTTCATACCTACGTCGTTCGCACGCCGCAGCACACGATCTTGGTGGATACCTGTGTTGGAAACGACAAGCACCGCCCGGCGCGCGATTTCTGGCACCAGCTCAACAATCCCTACCTGCAAGACCTAGCGCGGCTCGGTCTCAAACCTGAGGACATCGACATCGTGATGTGCACACACCTGCACGTCGACCATGTCGGTTGGAATACCCGGCTCGTGGACGGTCGATGGGTGCCGACATTCCCCAACGCCCGATACATTTTCGCCCGCGAGGAATACGGCCACTGGCAGGAACAGCATGCCAGGGGTGAGGACGTGAACCACGGCTCCTTCGCCGATAGTGTCTTGCCGGTCGTCGAACATGGCCAGGCCGTCATGGTCGATTCGGACCATGCGGTGGAAGACCGCATTTGGCTAGCGCCGGCGCCTGGGCACACGCCTGGCAACATCGTTATCAATATCGAGGCGGGCGACCACAGCGCTGTGCTATGCGGGGATACCATCCACCACGCGGCGCAAATGACCTACCCCGCCTGGTCCAGCCGCTTCTGCGAAGACCCGGAACTGTCGCGCCAAACCCGCACCGGCCTGATCGAGCGGTTGGCGGATACCCCCACATACCTTCTCGCCGCCCATTTCCCGACACCCGTCGCGGGCCGTATAGTCCGGCATGGCGGTGCGTTTCGATTCAACCCGATCAAATAGTCGCGGTTCCCCGGCGCGGGACGGTTTTTCCCTTTGACACAGATGGCCATCCGACTCGACGATCCGTCGTGTCGGCTTAGCATGAGGAGGACGTCGTAATGTGGTTGTTGCGCAGTCTATTGGGGCTTGCGGTGGCTCTAGCGCTGGGCACCTTCGGGAACCCTTCGGTTCAGGCTCAAGAGCGGCCGATCCTCAACGTTTACAATTGGTCCGACTACATCACCGAGGAGGCGCTCGAACGCTTTACCGCCGAAACCGGGATTAAGGTCAACTACGACGTTTACGATTCCAACGAGATCCTCGAAGCGAAACTGCTGGCCGGCAACTCCGGCTACGATGTTGTGTTTCCCTCTGCGACCCCATTCTTCGCTAAACAGATTCGGGCGGGCGCGTATCGGCAACTCGATATGGACAAGTTGCCTAACGCGGCACGCATAAACCCTGACATTATGCAGCAACTGGCCGTGGCCGACCCGGGGAACCTTTATGGTGTGCCCTATATGATGGCTGGCACCGGGATCGGCTATAACGTCGAGAAGATCAAGGCGCTCATGCCTGATGCGCCGGTCGACTCGCTTGCGCTTATCCTCGACCCCAAGGTGCTCTTCAAGCTGAAGGGCTGTGGCGTCACGTTGCTCGACGCACCCGAGGAAGTGTTTCCCGCCGCACTGGCGTTTATCGGACGCAACCCAACCTCGACCTCTGCCGAGGACCTGAAGGCGGCGACGGATGTACTCACGGCGGCCCGAACAAGTTACCGCTACATTCATTCCTCGGCCTACATCAACGACCTGGCCAATGGCGCGACCTGTGTCGCGATGGGGTATGCCGGGGATCTCGTGCAGGCCCGCGAACGCGCGCGTGAAGCCGGCAGCGGCGTAGATTTGAGGGTGTTCTTGCCGCGCGAGGGGGCGGCCTTCAACATTGACGTGATGGCGATCCCGGTCGACGCGCCGCAACCCGATAATGCCCACCGTTTCATCAATTTCTTGCTTACACCCGAGGTAATCGGATCGATCTCCGGTGCTGTCGGCTACGCCAATGCAGTTCCGGACGCCAACCCCCATATCGATGAAACGATCCGCAATGATCCGGCGGTCAATCCTCCGCCCGGCACGAAGCTCTATACCTTCCCGGTCGTCGAGGCCGACTTCGAACGCACCCGTAGCAGGGCTTGGGCCCGCATTAAGGCCAAGCGGCGGTGATGCATGCGCCTGCGCCGGACGTTGCGATGGCCGTTGCGGGTGTTGACCCGATTATTTCGCTGGAGGGCGTTACCCGCACGTTTGGCGACGTGACGGCCGTCGACGCGGTCGATCTTCGGATCGAGCGCGGCGAGTTCTTTTCCCTGTTGGGCGCCTCCGGGTGCGGTAAAACGACGCTGCTCCGACTGATTGCCGGGCTGGAGCAACCCAATACCGGACGTGTCGTTCTTGACGGTGAGGATATGTCCGGCGTGCCGGCCTATCGCCGGCCCGTCAACACGGTGTTTCAGTCCTACGCCCTGTTTCCCCACATGACCGTGGCCAGAAACGTCGGTTTCGGTCTGCGCCAGGAAAACCTCGCCAAGGACGAAATCGATCGCCGAATCGCCGAGACCCTGGCCCTTTTTTCGATCGAAGATCTGGCCAAGCGCAAGCCCCATGAATTATCCGGCGGGCAACGGCAGCGCGTGGCCCTTTGCCGTGCGCTGGTGAAGCGCCCCAAGATCTTGCTCCTCGACGAACCGCTCGCGGCGCTCGACCGGCGCCTGCGCGAACGCGCCCGGTTTGAATTGAGTGCGGTACAGGCCCGCCTCGGAATCACCTTCGTGATGGTGACCCACGACCAGGAAGAAGCGATGGGTTTGTCGACCAAAGTCGCGGTGATGGAGGCGGGCCGGATCGTGCAATTGGACCGACCTCGGGCGATATACGATCACCCGGTCAACCGCTTCGTCGCGAGCTTCGTTGGCGACGCCAATTTCGTCGAAGGCACGATCGCGCGACTCTCACCGACGGAGGTGGTTGCGGAATGCGGGTTGGGCGTCCCGGTTGCCGTGGTGCCCCCGTCCGGAGTGGCGGTCGGCGATGCGATTAGCATCATGATCCGGCCCGAGCGCATTCGATTGGTCGCGGGAAATTCCGAATCCGGGGGCATTCACGGGCGAATACGTGGCGTGGCTTTCCTTGGCAATGCGTGGGTCGTTCAAGTTGTCGTTGCGGGCGACCGATTTATCGACGTGCGGCTGCTCGGCGAAGAGGCCGGTGCAGGCCTCAATCCCGGCGACGCGGTGGCCCTATCGTGGTCGTCCGAGGCGGCGATCTGTTATGCCAAAGAGTCGCCAGCATGACGGCTCGCGCCGGGCGATACGCGGTCCTCGTACCGCCCTACGTGTGGATGCTCGCATTTTTCGCGCTACCGATCCTGGTGGTCTTTGCGATCAGCATGACCGACGCGGTGGTGGGGATCCCACCGTTCTCCGATCTGATGGGGTGGTCGCCGCCCCGTTTCCTCGGCGACACGGAAAACTACGCCCTTCTCCTCAGCGATTCGTACTACCTGGACGGCTTCGTCGGTTCGTTAAGAATCGCTGCCGTGTCCACGGTGCTGTGTTTGCTGATCGGCTACCCGATGGCGCTGGCGATCGCGCGCGTACGCCCGTCGCGCCGCTTGGCCCTCCTGTTGCTTCTCATGCTGCCCTTCTGGACCTCCTTTCTCATCCGGACCTACGCCTGGATGACGCTTCTCAACAGCAACGGGATCGTCAATAACGGGCTGCTCGCCCTCGGTCTGATCGAAACCCCGGTTCCACTGCTGTACACCGACTTTTCCGTCTATCTCGGAATTGTCTATGCCTACCTGCCGTTCATGGTGCTGCCGATCTATGCCGTGATCGAGCGGCACGACCTAACTCTCCTGGAGGCTGCGGCCGACCTAGGGGCGAAGCCGCTCCGCAGCTTTCTCCTGGTGACGTTGCCGCTGTCGATCCCTGGCATCGCGGCGGGCAGTTTGTTGGTTTTCGTTCCAGCGCTGGGCGAGTTTGTGGTCCCCGAACTGCTTGGCGGATCCGACTTCCTGATGATCGGTCGCATGTTGTGGACCGAAACCTTCCAGAACCGCGACTGGCCCTTGGCCGCGGCGGTGACGATTGCATTGCTGTTCTTGGTCGTCGCGGCGGTGCTTTCGGTTCAATGGGTGGTCGATCTACGAGAGCGGCCCCAGTGACGGGACGTTGGCCTGCGCTTGTCGGCAGTTTCGCGGTCTTCGGCTACGCATTTCTGTACGTCCCGATCGCAATTTTGGTGATCTATTCGTTCAACGAATCGCGCTTGGTAACCGTCTGGGGCGGATTTTCGACCAAGTGGTACGGTGAACTGCTGGCGAACGACCGCATCCTCGAGGCGGCATGGCTCAGCGTCCGGATTGCCGCCGCGAGTGCCACCGGCGCGGTTTTGCTCGGCACCGCAGCAGCTGTCGTCCTGACGCGCTTTGGCAGGTTCCGTGGACGCAAGATGTTTAACGGTCTTTTGCTTGCACCGTTGGTCATGCCCGACGTCATTATCGGCCTGTCGTTGTTGCTGCTGTTCGTTTGGTTGCAAAGCCAAATCGGCTGGCCGGCGGGGCGCAGCGGTATGACGATCGCGGTCGCTCACATCACGGTGGGGGTGGCCTATACGACGGTCATTATCCGCGCACGCTTAGCCCAGCTCGGGCGCGACCTCGACGACGCCGCCGCGGATCTGGGGGCGCCGCCGTGGCGCGGCTTCGTCGAAGTGACCTTGCCGCTATTGGCGCCGGCGTTGGCGTCGGGTTGGCTCTTGGCGTTCACGCTGTCGCTTGACGACCTCGTCGTTGCGAGTTTTGTGTCGGGTCCAGGGTCATCGACTCTGCCGATTGTCATCTTCTCCAGTGTACGCCTCGGCGTGAGCCCGCAAATCAACGCCTTGGCGACCGTCATGGTCGGGGTCGTGGCCCTCTTTGTCCTCTGCGCCGGCCTCATGATGGCTTGGCAGGGGCGCGCCGCCGCCGCCCGCCGACGCAGCCATTCGTGACCTATACCGAATTCAATGCGTTCTGCGGTGCGCTCCCGGCTACCACGTATGTCGTCCAGTGGGGCGGGTCGCACGTTTGGAAGGTCGGCGGAAAGGTGTTTGCCATCGGCGGTTGGGCCGACGACGAACCCGCGTTCACCTTTAAGGTCGGCGAGGTCGCCTACGAAGTGCTGCGCAACACCCCGGGGCTGCGTCCGGCACCTTACCTTGCGGCTCGCGGAATGACCTGGATCCAACAATACGCCAAGCCTGGACTGACGACGGCCGACTTGAAGGATTATTTGCGCCAGTCCCATCGCATTGTTGCGAACGGCCTCTCCAAGAAAAAGCAATGCGCCCTGGGCTTGCTCGAGGCCTAATGCCGTTCGGTCGGGTGGGATGCACCGTACCGTCAAGGAACGCTGGCTGGGGGACCAGGATTTGAACCTGGGCTGCCCGGGTCAGAGCCGGGAGTTCTACCGCTAAACTATCCCCCATTCGGGTGCCGCCTTTGATAGAGGGCGCCGCCGAATGTTGTCAACATAACGCGTTGATGGCCTGGAAGCCCGAGAACCTGTTACACTTTGCTGACAAACGAAAACGACGGGGTTGGACATGGGGAGCCGCTTTTCCACGGGTGGAAAGCGACGGGATGGCAGGCCGAGGTCCGGATCGGGCGGTCGGTGGGACCATACCTATGCGGCCCTGGATCTCGGGACCAACAATTGCCGGTTGTTGGTTGCGCGGCCGACCGGCCAAGGCTTCAGGGTAATCGATTCCTTTTCGCGGATCGTTCGCCTGGGCCAGGGCGTCAACGCCTCGGGGCGCTTATGCGAAGCCGCGATGGAACGCACGATTGCTGCACTCCATATCTGCGCGGCAAAAATGAAGCGCCGGCAGGTAACGGTTTCACGCAGCGTCGCGACCGCCGCGTGCCGACAAGCCGAGAACGGCGACGAGTTCCTCGAACGCGTCGCCGCCGAAACCGGTATTGCGCTTGAAACCATCGATGCGGCCGAAGAAGCGCGTTTGGCGATGGCCGGATGTACACCGTTGCTCGACCGAAAGTGCGAGAACGCGATGGTCTTCGATATTGGCGGCGGCAGCACTGAAGTGATGTGGATGCGTCGGTGCGGAAAGGGAGCACCGGAAATGCTCGCCTGGACGTCCGTGCCCTACGGCGTCGTCACTCTGGCGGAAAGCTACGGCGGCGCTGACGTGACGCAAGAAACCTATGAGGCCATGGTCGACCGTATCGTAGAGCTTTTGGCGCCGTTCGAACGGGACAACGGGTTCGGAGAGCCGGTACGTTCGGGCGCGGCGCAGATGGTTGGCACGTCCGGCACCGTGACGACGCTCGCTGCCCTCAACCTCGGTCTTTCGCGCTACGAGCGGCGCTTGATTGACGGCACCTGGCTCGACGCTCAGGCAATCGCAACGGTATCGGGGCGCCTTTCTTCGATGTCGTTTGCCGAGCGGAGCAACCATCCATGCATTGGCGAGGGGCGCGCCGATCTCGTAATTGCCGGTTGCGCCATTTTCGATGCGATCTTTCGAACGTGGCCGGCGCCGGGCGTCAGGGTTGCGGACCGCGGCGTACGCGATGGCATGTTGTTTCATCTGATGGCGGCGGCCGATACCAACCGCACGCCACTGCAACCGGTTTCTCCAGGGCCGGCCGCCGTTGCCGCCGCGCGGTAGCAAATCTCGGTCGAGCGGGACGCGGCAGCTTCACCAAAGGGTCAAATCGGCCAAGGGGCGGAAGCTATCCTCCACGCGGTGGCTTGAGCGGCAACTCAACGATCCGTTCGTGGCGGCGGCTAAGGCGGCGGGGTATCGCTCGCGGGCGGCCTTCAAGCTCGAAGAAATCGACGATCGATTCAAGATACTAGGGCGGCGCAAGCGGGTTCTGGACCTTGGCGCGGCCCCCGGCGCTTGGACCCAAGTCTGCCTAATGCGCTGTCCCGATGGCCTCGTCGTGGCCCTCGACATCAACGAGATGGACCCGATCCCCGGCGCACACATTCTCAAACTCGACGTTTTTGCCGAGGACGCGGTTGGCAAGCTCCAGGTTTTGATCGGCGAAAAGGTCGACGTGGTCGCCAGCGACATGGCGGCGCCGTCAACGGGCCATCCGCAAACCGATCACTTGCGCATCATGGCGCTGTGCGAGGCGGCGCTGGACCTCGCGCGGTATTTCCTGGCGCCCGGCGGCGCATTTGTCGCCAAGGTGCTCCAGGGCGGCGCCGAGAACGCGTTGCTCGACCAAATGAAGCGCGACTTTAGGGTGGTAAAGCACTTCAAACCCAAGGCCAGCCGGAGCGGGTCTGCGGAAATGTACGTCGTCGCGACCGGTTATCGCGGTGCCGAACCGTCCGACGAGGTGCGTGAATAGAGACGCTTGTCTCGCCCGAGCCTTTTCGATAATAAAGGCCATGGAGCAGATCGTCGCGAAACTAGGCCGAACAGAGGCCGGTTTTTGCGTCTGCCGCACACAAAAAGCCGCAGTTTTCTGCGGCTTTTTTGCATTTCACCTTCAGTCCGATCAGGAGACCAAATGACCATAAGGGAAGCGCTGACCTTCGATGACGTCACTCTCGTACCGGCCGCCTCGTCGGTGTTGCCCGCCGAGGTGCAGACCAGGACCAAGGTGTCGCGGACCATCGAGTTGGGGATTCCTCTGATTTCGGCAGCGATGGACACGGTGACCGAGGGCGATATGGCCATCGCCATGGCCCAAGCCGGGGGGCTCGGCGTTGTTCACCGAAACCTGACTCCGGACGAGCAGGCCGCCCAGGTACGCAAGGTCAAGAAGTTCGAATCCGGCATGGTCGTCGATCCGGTCACGATCGAGGCGCGCCAAACCCTGAAGGAAGCGCTGGATATCATGCGCACCTACAATATTTCAGGGATCCCGGTTGTCGATAAGCCCGGCGGAAAACTCGTCGGGATTCTCACCAACCGCGATGTGCGTTTCGCCAGCGACGAACGCCAGCCGGTAAGCGAACTCATGACTCACGAAAATCTTGTGACGGTCCGCGAAGGGGTCGACAAGCACGAAGCGCGCCGCCTGTTGCATCAACACCGCATCGAAAAGCTCTTGGTCGTGGACGAAGCCTACCGGTGCATCGGCCTGATCACGGTCAAGGACATCGAGAAGGCGCAGCGTTTTCCCAATGCCGCAAAGGACGAGCAGGGGCGCCTACGGGTCGCCGCCGCGACCTCGGTGGGTGATAAAGGCTTCGACCGCGCCGAAGCGTTGATAGATGCGGAAGTCGATCTCCTCGTGGTCGACACCGCGCACGGCCATTCAAGCCATGTCATCGAGGCGGTGCGCCGGATCAAGGCAAAGAGCAACTACGTCCAGGTTGCGGCCGGCAACGTCGCCACCGCCGATGCGGCACGTGCGTTGATCGACGCAGGTGCCGATTCGATCAAAGTCGGGATCGGGCCGGGTTCGATTTGCACGACCCGTATCGTCGCGGGCGTCGGTGTTCCCCAGTTGACGGCCATCATGGATGTCGCCGAAGCCTGCCACAAACTCGGTGTGCCGGCGATCGGCGACGGTGGGATCAAGTACTCGGGCGACCTCGCCAAGGCGATCGCCGGCGGGGCGGATTGCGCCATGATCGGGTCGCTGTTCAGCGGCACTGACGAATCGCCGGGCGAGATTTTTTACTACCAGGGCCGCTCCTATAAATCCTATCGCGGGATGGGGTCGGTAGGCGCCATGGCGCGTGGGTCGGCCGATCGTTACTTCCAGCAAGATGTCGGCGACACGCTGAAATATGTTCCTGAAGGGGTCGAAGGGCGCGTGCCCTACAAGGGCGCGGTCAGTGGCGTGATCCACCAGCTTGTCGGGGGGCTGCGCGCCGCGATGGGCTATACCGGCTGTGCCACGATCGAGGACATGCGGGAGCGTGCGACCTTTTACCGGGTAACCGGTTCGGGACTGCGCGAAAGCCACGTCCACGATGTCGCGATTACCCAGGAATCGCCGAACTACCCGGTAGGCGGCTGACCCTCCCGTTTCGAAAGGCGTTTGTGTGAGGCCCGGCCCCCGGATTCAAGCGACGATCGACCTCATCGAGGCGGTCGCTGACAGTTCGGATGTGACGGATCGGACAGTTGCACACTTTTTCCGGCGACGGCGCTATGCCGGCGCCAAAGACCGGGCCGCGATCACGGCGCTCTTCTATGCGATCGTTCGCCGCCGTGCCTGGCTGGAGTGGCGGCTGATCAATGTCGCCGCAGGGCAATTCGACGGAGCGCGGCCCATTGTACTGGCCCAATTGGCCGACGGTGGGATTCCCGACGGCGAACTCTCGGCGCTGTTCGACGGCACGGAACACGCGCCGGCGGCCCTCACGCTCGAGGAACTGTCGTTGGTGCAAGCGCTGCGGCGTCCGCCATCGGGAACGCCGCCGCCGCCGGTCGCTGGTAATTACCCAGGGTGGCTTCATGACTCGCTGGATCGACGGTTCGGGGCCAATCTATCGGCGGAGATGGCGGCGCTAAATGGACGGGCGCCGCTGGACCTGCGCGTCAATGTCCTCCGGACGGATCGCCAAACGGTCTTGGCGCGTCTCCAAGGGGAGGGATATGACGCCGAACTCACGAAGTATTCGCCCTGGGGCATTCGCCTGCCCGATTCCCCGCGCCTCGAAACCCATGCCTTGTACGGCGACGGGTTGATCGAAATTCAAGACGAAGGCTCGCAGATCGTCGCGGCACTGCTGGGCGCCCAGCCCGGCGAACGGGTTGTCGACTACTGCGCGGGCGGGGGAGGCAAGGCGTTGGCTTTAGCGGTCGCTATGGGCAACCGGGGTCGCGTGATTGCCTGCGATATTGGGCCCCAGCGACTAGGCGATCTGCCCGCACGCATTGCCCGCGCCGGAACCGATATCGTGATCACCCACATCCTCGGGGGCGCGCAGGACCACGATCTGACGGCCCGGCCGGTCGACCGCGTGTTGCTCGATGTTCCGTGTTCGGGGACTGGCACGTGGCGTCGTCAGCCCAACGAACGCTGGTCTCTATCCAGAGAAAAAATAAATAATTACAACAAGATACAATGCGATCTTCTAGTTAAAGGTTCGGCTCTTGTCGCGCCCGGCGGCACCCTGCTCTATGCCACTTGTTCGGTCTTGGTCGAGGAGGGGGAAGACCGTGTCGCGTCGTTTCTCGCGGCGTCGCCGGGGTTCGAAACGATCGACATCGCCACGGTGTGGATGGCTTGCGGGTTGGCGGGGGCTCCGCCTTGCCCGGGCCCCTTCCTCAAACTCAGTCCCCATGCGACTCAAACCGACGGGTTCTTCGCCGCCGTGCTACGCCGGAAGACGGCATGAAATATTTCGGCACCCCTGGTGTTTACCATGTAGCGAGGCCCGCATGCTGGCCGGGGCCGAAGGGCCGTCCGTTGGATGGTCCGCGGCGCCGACCGGAACCCCCTTCCAGGCATGCAACCCTCGAGAGGCCTGCCCTTCCAGGGCGGGCCTCTTTTCTGCGCTGGGCCGGGGACTGGATTCAACGAACCCCAAACGCTAGGTTCCGCCCCGATGAGCGATAAAGTTTTGATTGTCGATTTTGGTTCGCAACTCACCCAGCTCATCGCGCGCCGGGTGCGCGAAAGCGGCGTCTATTGCGAGATCGTCCCTTACCACAGCGCAGAAAAAGGGCTGGCAGATCTGGCACCGCGGGCTGTGATCCTGTCGGGCGGTCCCGCATCGGTAACCGGTGCGGATACCCCGCGGGCGCCCCAGGCGATTTTCGATTCGGGCCTGCCGGTGTTGGGCATCTGCTACGGCCAAATGACGATGGTGGACCAACTTGGCGGCAAGGTCGAAAGCTCTAACCACCGCGAGTTCGGCCGTGCCTTCGCCGAAATTACCGGCGACAGCACGCTGTTCGAGGGGGTTTGGGCGCGCGGCGAGCGTCATCAGGTGTGGATGAGCCACGGCGACCGCGTCATTCGCTTGCCCTACGGCTTTAAAGCTGTCGGCGTGAGCGAAGGGGCGCCCTACGCCGTTGTGGCTGACGACGCACGCCGCTACTACGGCCTGATGTTCCACCCCGAGGTGGTCCACACCCCCGACGGTGCGGCACTTCTTGCCAACTTTACGCACCGGGTCGCCGGGTGCTCGGGCGACTGGACCATGGCGGCGTTCCGCAAACAGGCGATTGACCGGATTCGCGAACAGGTCGGGACGGGTCGTGTGATCTGCGGCCTTTCCGGGGGCGTCGATTCCTCTGTAGTTGCGGTCCTGCTCCACGAAGCGATCGGGGATCAACTGACCTGCGTCTTCGTCGACCACGGACTTCTGCGCAAGGACGAGGCGCGAGAAGTCGTCTCGCTCTTCCGCGACCACTATAACATTTCCTTGGTCCACCGCGACGCAGGTGACCTGTTCCTCAACAAACTCGACGGCGTCTCGGATCCCGAAAAAAAGCGCAAAATCATCGGCGCAACATTCATCGACGTCTTCGACGAGGAGGCGAAGCGGGTTGGCGGCGCCGATTTTCTCGCCCAAGGGACCCTTTATCCGGACGTTATCGAATCGGTCTCGCCGCTCGGCGGACCCAGCGTTACCATCAAGTCCCATCACAATGTCGGCGGCTTGCCCGAACGCATGAAGATGGCGCTCGTCGAACCGTTGCGCGAGCTGTTCAAGGACGAGGTCCGCGATCTTGGCCGCGAGCTCGGACTGCCGGAAACCTTGGTCGGACGGCATCCGTTCCCGGGCCCAGGGCTTGCCATTCGTATTCCCGGCGAAATTACCGCCGAAAAGGCCGATATCCTGCGCGCCGCCGACGCCATCTACCTCGAAGAAATCCGCAAAGCGGGGCTCTACGACGCGATCTGGCAAGCCTTCGCGGTGCTCTTGCCGGTGCGTACCGTGGGCGTGATGGGCGATGACCGCACCTACGAGTTTGTCTGCGGTCTGCGCGCCGTCACCTCGACCGATGGGATGACCGCTGATTTCTATCACTTCGACTCAGAATTCCTCGGCCGGGTCGCGACCCGGATCATCAACGAAGTGAAGGGCATTAACCGCGTCGTTTACGATGTGACCTCCAAACCCCCCGGCACGATCGAGTGGGAGTAAGCCGATGCCGCCCAAACGCAATCCGCTCAAACTGAACAATCTGCAGCTCAAGACGCTGACCTTGCTCCAGACTATCGCCGAAATCCCCGACGCCGCCGCGAAGGACGAGGCCACCGGTAATACCGTGATCCGCTGGCTTCCCGAACCGCACGGCGATCACTTCCACATCGGCGACGCCGTGGTGATGTCGCGCGATGCGACCGGCTTGCATAACCCGGCCGTCTGGGTGGCGTTGGCGCGAAAAGGGCTGGCCGAGGGGACCTACCCCGGTTCTATGGCGGTTACCGCGGCGGGGCTGGCCTATGACACCGGTTTGGGCGACGCGATCCTGCACCGCACCGATCACTAGGCCGCGATGTGAAGTGGAGCGGCTAAGTTATTTAGAACAAGCGCTTTTTTCGGCACGCTGTCGGTTTGCTATGATCCGGGACGCGGGCTATTTTAGCGCGCCTTTCCCAGCGGCAATGGCCCCCTAGGAGACCTGTGTGTCCGATATTTTTCGCGAAGTTGACGAAGACCTGAGGCAAGAGCGCTACGCCAAGCTGTGGGCGCGCTTCGGGAAGTACGTCATCGCGGCGGTCGCGGTCGTCGTCTTGGTCGCGGCCATCGTGATCGCGTGGCAGAACATCACGGAAAGCCGTCGCCAAAGGGAAGGCGAAGAGTTCGCCGAAGCGCTTGCCTTGGCCCGCGCCGGGGCGACCGATCAGGCCGCGACGGCGTTCACCCGGTTGGCGGATAATTCAGGGTCGGGCTACCGCGCCCTGGCGCGGCTCCAGGCCGCGGCGGCGCTTATCAAAGCCGGGGAAATCGACGATGCCGTGGCGACCTACGATCAATTGGCGACAGACGGTTCGGTCGATAAAGTTCTTCGCGATCTCGGCGCGCTTCTCGCGGCAATGCACCGTTTCGACTATGCGAACAACGAAGAGATGTTACAGCGCCTCGCGCCGCTCGTCCTCGATAGCAACGCATGGCGCTACTCCGCGCGCGAAATGCAGGCCCTCGCGTACCATCGCGCAGGTGAGGTCGGCCAATCGCGCGGTTTGCTTCAGGCGTTGGCTGACGACCCCGATGCGCCCAACGGTATTCGGTCGCGTGCTGCCGAACTCCTAGGGGTGATCGGCGGGGAAGGGTAAGGCGATGCGCCCAAACGCGGTCACCGGAGTCGACCGCACCTTACGCGCGGCTGCGGTGGCATTGGGCCGGATCGGCATTTTGGTCGCCGCAACGGCGAGCCTTGCCGCGTGCAATATCTTCTCTCCTGCGCCACCGCCGCCGCTTCCAGGTGAGCGAATTTCCATCCTATCGTTGGAAAAGACCTTGGAGCCCGATCCCGGCATCCAAGACGTTCAGGTGCGTTTGCCGCGCCCCTTTGCAAACCCCGCGTGGACGCAAAGCGGCGGGAGTGCGACCAAGGCCATGCATCATTTGGCGATCGGCGAGGCGCCGAGCCGGCGTTGGCGTACCAGTATCGGTGCTGGGTCGACCCGTGAACGGCGACTGACCGCCTCGCCGGTGGTCTCCGGCGGCTTGATCTACACACTGGATGCCGCCGGGACGGTGTCGGCGTTCGACGCGGCATCCGGCGACCGGCGGTGGCGCTTCGACGTGGTGCCGCGTGGCGAAAACCGTGGCGCGCTCGGTGGCGGTCTTGCCGTGGCCGGGCAAACGCTTTTTGTCAGCACGGGATACGGCGAGGTGATCGCCCTCGCGGCCGATACCGGCGCCTCGATCTGGCGCTCTGCCCTCAAAGTGCCCCTCGCGAGTCCGCCCACCGTCACCGGGAGCCTCCTGTTCGTCGTAAGCCAGGACAATCAGACCTTCGGTTTGCGCGTCACCGACGGATCGCCGGTCTGGAACCACGTTGGGATCGCCGAGACCTCGGGGCTCGTGGGCGCTGGGAGTCCAGCGGTCGCAAATGGCATCGTCGTGGTGCCCTATTCGTCGGGCGAATTGGTAGCGCTGCGGGCCGACAACGGGTCGGTACTGTGGAGCGACACGCTGGCGCGCGGCGGCCCTACGACCGCCCTGGGTGAAATCACCGACATCAACGGCTATCCGCTGATCGATCGCGGCACGGTCTATGCCGTCGGGCATTCGGGCCGTATGGTCGCCAACGACCTGACCAGCGGGGCGCGGCTGTGGACGCAAGATATCAGCGGGTCGGGGAGCCCATGGATCGCCGGCGATTTTCTCTATTTGGTGACGTCCGAGAGTGAACTCATCGCCCTATCGCGTCAGGACGGCCGGATTCGCTGGGTCACCGAACTCCCGCGCTACGAGCGCCCGGACACGTTGCAGGATCCGATTGCCTGGGGCGGGCCGGTCCTCGGCAGCGACCGACTCATCATAGTGGCGTCTACCGGCGATGCCGTCGCGGTGTCGCCCTATACCGGGCGGATGCTGGGCAACCTGCGGCTGTCGGATTCGATGTATCTCCCGCCCGTATTGGCAGGGGAGTCGCTGTATTTCCTCACCGACGACGGCGCGCTGGTCGCCTACCGGTAACAATATGCCGTTCACCGTTGCGATTGTCGGCCGGCCCAATGTCGGCAAATCGACGCTGTTCAACCGATTGGCCGGTAAGCGCCTCGCCATTGTCGATGATTCGCCAGGGGTCACGCGCGATTGGCGCCGCGCCCCGGCCGAGATCGGCGGCATCGCGTTCGAGGCGATGGACACCGCGGGGCTCGATAACGCCGACAACCGGGCGCTCGAAGGTCGTATGCGCGATCAGACCCTCAAGGCCATTGAGCGGGCCGAGGTCGTTTTGTTCGTGATCGACGCGCGCGCCGGGGTTACCCCCTTGGATGAGCACTTCGCACAAATCGTGCGCGCCAGCGGCAGGCCTGTGATCCTGGTTGCCAACAAATGTGAAAGCAACGCGGCCCACCAAGGTCTCGCTGAAGCGTTCGGCCTCGGTTTGGGCGAACCCCTCGCGCTGTCCGCCGAACACGGCGAAGGGTTTAGCGACCTGATCGATGCGTTGATCGCCCACGGGGCGCCGCCGGCCTATGAGCGGGACGAGCCTGAGATCGAAGAAGAGATCGACGAAGACGAGGAAAGCGGCGCTGCCGAAGACGAGAACGTCGATATCCACCTCACGATCGTGGGCCGGCCCAATGTGGGTAAGTCGACGTTGGTCAACCGGCTGATCGGCGAGGAACGGGTTCTCACCGGTCCCGAGGCCGGGATCACGCGCGACTCGATCGAAGTCGATTGGTGGGTCGACGGCCAGCGAATCGTGCTGACCGATACCGCCGGTCAGCGGCGCCAAGCCCGGGTCGAAAACAAATTGGAACGGCTCGCCGTGGCCGACGCGAAACGCTCGGTCGATTTTTCCGAAGTCGTGCTGTTGGTTCTCGACGCGACCGAAGGATTGGATAAGCAGGATCTCACCATTGCCCGGCGTACGGTCGAAGAGGGGCGCGCCCTCCTGATCGCTCTCAACAAGTGGGATCTTCCAGCCGACCGCGAAGCGGCCCGGCGCCAGGTCGCGGACCGGTTGGAGCGATCGTTGCCGCAGGTCCGCGGATTACCCGTCGTCAATATCTCGGCGTTGACCGGGGAGGGGCTCAAGAACCTGTTGCCCGCGGTGCGCGGCGTGCATCGGCGGTGGAACCGACGGGTGCCGACGGCGGCGTTGAACCGCTGGCTTGGCGAGGCGACGGAGCGCCACCCGCCGCCCGCGGTCGGCGGGCGCAGAATCAAGCTGCGGTACGCGACCCAAACCAAGGCGCGGCCCCCGACATTCGTGGTGTTTTGCAGCCGATCCGACGATTTGCCGGAAAGTTACAGCCGCTTCCTCACCCACGATTTGCGCGAACGCTTCGATCTTGAAGGTGTCCCGGTGCGGTTGATTTGGCGCAAGGGCGACAATCCTTACGCCAACAAACGCCGCTAATCCCCGAGCGTAACGACCTCGCCGTTGCCGAGGTAGGACGGCTCAACCAGGTCCACGAATCGATCGGCGATGGCTTCGGGAAGCGGATGACGGGTCGCATCCTCGCCAGGGTAGGCCTGACGCCGCATGCCCGTTCGGACGCGTCCCGGGTCGATCAGGTTCGCGCGCACTTTGGTGTTGGCGAGTTCCGCCGCCCAGCCCCTCACCATGTTTTCCAGGCCAGCCTTACTGGCCGCGTAGGGGCCCCAGTAGGCACGCACCTCGCGCACCACGTTCGACGTCACGAACAAGGCCCGGCCCGCATCGGAAAGGCGCAGCATCGCATCGAAATCGCGGATCAGTCTCCAGTTGGCATTGAGGTTGATGTCGATGACCTCGGCCCAGGTCTTGGGCTCGTAGTGGCTCATCGGGCTGAGGGCGCCCAGGATCGCGGCGTTGCCCACCAAGATATCGAGCTTGCCGTGACGCTCGGCCAAAACCGCGGCGAGCCGGTCGATCCCGTCGAAATCCCGTAGGTCGAGCGGTACCAGACTAGCGGTGCCGCCGGCCGCGCGAATCTCGTCGTCGACCCGTTCCAGTCCGCCTTGGGTACGGGCGACCAAAACGACGTGCGCGCCTTCGCGGGCAAGACGTTTGGCAACCGCCGCGCCAATCCCGCGCGAGGCGCCAGTGACCAGCGCGATCCTATCTTGGAGCCGATCGCTCACGCCAGGTTATCGGCCGCGTTCTGCGAGCAGCGACAGCTGCGCGACGTTGTCGCCGCCGACATGGTCGACCAACGAAATCGGATAATCGCCGGTGAAGCACGCGTCGCAAAAAGTCGGTGCGCCCGGATCGCGCCGCGGTTCGCCCATGGCCCGGTACATGCCGTCGGCGGAGACGTAGGCGAGCGTATCTACGCCGATGAAGGCGCGCATCTCCTCCAGGTCGTGATTGGCGGCCAGCAGTTTCTCTCGGTCCGGCGTATCCACGCCGTAAAAGCACGAGTGGGTGGTGGGCGGCGAGGCGATGCGCATATGCACCTCCGTCGCGCCGGCCTGGCGCACCATCTCGACGATCTTGACCGACGTCGTGCCCCGGACGATCGAGTCGTCGACGAGAATGACCCGCTTGCCGTCCACCAGGGCGCGATTGGCATTGTGCTTGAGCTTCACGCCGAGGTGGCGGATTTGTTCGCCAGGTTCGATGAACGTGCGCCCGACATAGTGGTTGCGGATGATGCCAAGCTCGAAGGGAATGCCCGCCTGCAGCGCATATCCCATCGCCGCGGGAACGCCGGAATCGGGCACCGGGATCACGACATCCGCATCGACCGGCGATTCGATCGCGAGTTCCGAGCCGATACGTTTGCGCGAGTCGTAGACGCTGCGTCCTTCGACGACGCTATCGGGGCGCGCGAAATAGACGTACTCGAAGACGCAAAAGCGGCTGCGGGCGGCGGGGAAGGGGCGGATGCTGTGAATACCGGCAGCGTCGATCGTTACCAGTTCGCCCGGCTCGACGTCGCGGATGAACTTGGCCCCGATGATATCCAGCGCGCAGGATTCCGATGTCAGGATCGTCGCGCCGTCGATTTCGCCGATGATCAACGGGCGAACGCCCATCGGATCGCGTACCCCGATCAACATCCCGTCGCACAATGCGACCAGAGAGTAGGCGCCTTCGACCTGACGCAACGCGTCGACCAGACGGTCCACGACCTGATGATACCGGCTCGTGGCCATCAAATGGATGATCACTTCGGTGTCCATCGTCGACTGGAAGATGCACCCCTGCTGGACCAAACGCCGCCGCACGGTATGGCTATTGGTGAGATTCCCGTTATGGGCGACCGCGAGGCCGCCGAACGCGAACTCTGCGAACAGCGGCTGCACGTTGCGCAGGATCGTCTCGCCGGTGGTCGAATAGCGGTTGTGGCCGATTGCCGAATGACCGGGCAGACGGGCGATCACATCAGGCGAACTGAAATGCTCGCCCACGTGACCAAGGCCGCGTTCGGCGTGGAATTGCCGCGTGTCGTAGGAGACGATGCCGGCGGCTTCTTGTCCGCGATGCTGAAGGGCGTGAAGGCCGAGCGCGGTATGGGCCGCCGCGTCGTCGTGGCCGAAGATTCCGAAAACCCCGCATTCCTCATGAAATCTGTCGGAATCGAACGGGTGGCGCGGGAATGTTTTTGGCAGGTCGTCAGTCTTTTCGGTCATGTCGCCTGGCCTTGGTGCCCGCAGGGGCAGGGTGAGCGTCCCGCGTCGTCCTTATAGAGAGTCGCGTGCGCGATGTCATTGGGGGCGGACGCCGGGCCGTGCTGTCGGGTCTCTTCCAGCGGCGTGCCGGTGGGCGGGCGTAAGGTCGCTGGCGCGAGTTGGCGCAGAATTTCGCCGCTCGCTTTAATCATCGGCAAGGTCTTCGCTTCGCGGATTTCGCCGGGCAAGCGGTCCGCCGGGACAATGGCGGTGATCAACAACCACACCACCGCGAGTAACACGATGCCGCGCACAATTCCGAACAAGAATCCGAATGCCCGATCGAGGGGATGGGCGGACTTCCCGCGGACCAATCTGGCGACGCCGCGTAGAACCAAAGAAAATAACAGAAGCGAAACAACGAACAGCGCGATTCCGGTTCCCACATCGATCAGAATCTGGAGCGAGACGATATCGGCGAGGTGGCGCTGGGCGAGACTCTGGGCCGGCGAATAGAAAACCACGGTCACGATCGCCGCTCCGACCCACCCCGCAACCGCCAATGCTTCGGTGATGAACCCGCGGTAGAAGGCCAAGAACCCGGAGACCAGAATGAGTAGGACGACGACGACGTCTGCGACATTGAAAGGCAGCGATTCTATAAAAGACATCGTTAGGCGCTCCCCGACGCCGCGGCACCGTCGAAATCGAACAGGTCGACGACCTCGACCAAACGCTTCACTTCGGTGATCGCCATTTTACTGCCGTGCGTCGATCCGTGCGGCACGATCGCCCGGCTGAACCCGAGCTTTTCGGCTTCCTTCAGGCGTGGCCCGGCTTGATTGACGGCCCGAACTTCGCCGGACAAACCGATTTCTCCGAACACGACCGATCCCGGCGCGAGCGGAACCTGTGACAGGCTCGACACGAGCGCGGCGGCGACGGCGAGATCCGCTGCCGGTTCGTTGACCCGGAGCCCCCCGGCGACATTGAGATAGACGTCTCGGCCGACGAGGCTGAGGCCGCAGCGGGCCTCCAACACGGCCAGCACCATGGCCAAGCGCGCCGAATCCCAGCCTACGACCGCGCGCCGCGGCGTCCCGAGCGAGGACGGCGCGACCAGGGCCTCGATCTCGACCAGAACCGGCCGGGTTCCTTCGATACCGGCGAAAACCGCGGCGCCGCTGATGTCGTCGTCGCGGGTCGACAGAAAGAGGCTTGAGGGGTTGGCAACTTCCATCAGGCCGCGGTCGCTCATCTCGAACACCCCGATTTCGTCGGTCGGGCCGAAGCGGTTCTTGACCGCCCGCAGGATTCGAAAGTGATGGCTACGCTCGCCCTCGAAGTAGAGCACCGTGTCGACCATGTGTTCGAGCACGCGCGGCCCCGCGATTTGCCCGTCCTTGGTGACGTGACCTACCAGGAAAAGGATGACGCCGCGCCGTTTTGCGGCCTTGATCAATTCTTGGGCGCTGGCGCGGACCTGCGATACCGTTCCGGGCGCGCTATCGATGGTGTCGACAAACATGGTTTGAATCGAATCAATGACGATCGCCGTCGGCGGTTGGGGTTCATCGAAGATCGTCAGCACGTCGCGAACGTTCGTGGCGGTGCCGAGGCGCACGCCGTCGCCGGTGAGGCCCAAGCGATTCGCCCGGAGGCGCACCTGTTCGGCGGCTTCTTCGCCTGAAATATATACCGTGCCGCTGCCGGCAAGGGCACAGACAACCTGCAACAACAGCGTCGACTTGCCGATCCCCGGATCGCCACCAACTAGAATGGCCGAACCCGGTACCAATCCGCCCCCGGCAACGCGGTCGAGTTCGGCCAGTCCGGTTGCAATGCGCGCCTTGACCGGTTCTTGGCCGCGTAAGTCGACGAATTCGAGCACCTGGCCCTTGCTGCGGCCCAATCCACGCGGCGTGGACTGAGGCGCGGTTTCCTGCTGGATGGTGTTCCACTCGCCGCACGATTCGCAGTGGCCCGACCATTTGCGGTAACTGGCACCGCAGTCCTGGCAAACGAAGTGGGCGGCCGCTTTGGCCATCAACGGGTCGGAACGGGTGGGGAAGGGATCATGGACGCAGCACCTGCATCTTGATCGGCCCCTCGGCACGACCATTGATGAACTGATCGACGTAGTCGTTGCCGCTGTCGTCGAGCTGCGCCACGGGGCCGCTCCATATGATCCTGCCCTCGTGGATCATGGCGATCCGGTCGGCAATCTTCCTAGCGCTGGCGATATCGTGGGTGATCGACAGCGCCGTCGCGCCAAGGTCCTTCACGCTGCTGACGATCAAGTCGTTGATGACATCGGCCATGATCGGATCTAGCCCGGTGGTCGGTTCGTCGAAGAAGATGATCTCCGGGTCGGTCGCGATGGCCCGTGCGAGGCCGACGCGTTTTTGCATCCCACCCGACAATTCCGCCGGTTTGAGTTCGGCGACCTCGGGGGCGAGGCCGACTTGGGCGAGCTTCTTCAACGCGATTTCCCGCGCCTCGGCGCGCGCCATCCCTTTGCCCTGGATCAAGCCGAATGCCACGTTCTGCCAAACCCGCATACTGTCGAACAGCGCTCCGCCTTGAAACAGCATGCCGAATTTGCGCATAAGGCGATCGCGTTCGGCCGAGCCGGCGTGGACGCCTTCGGTGCCGTCGATGCGGATGCTGCCTTGGTCGGGCGTCAAAATGCCGAGGATGCATTTGAGCATGACGGATTTTCCGGTACCCGACCCGCCGATGATAACCACCGATTCGCCCTGGGCGATGTCTAGGTCGACCCCGCTCAGCACGCGTTTCGGCCCGAAACTCTTGTGAACGCCCTTAAGGCTGATCTTGGGTTCGGCTGCCATGCTAGTTCGTAAAGAATAGCCGGGTAAGGATCAGGTTCGCCGTCAGGATCAGGATCGACGCCGTGACCACCGCGTTGGTGGTTGCGGTGCCAACGCCTTCCGCGCCGCCCCGGCTCTGAAAACCGTGGTAGCACCCCATTAAGGTCACGATGAAGCCGAATACGCCGGCTTTGACCAAACCGGAAATGATGTCGATGTTCTCAAGGAAATCGACGGTGTTCTTCACGTAGGTCGCGGCGTTGAAGTTCAGCAGGTTCACGCTGATCACGAAGCCGCCGAAGATCCCGATGATGTCGCCCACCAAAACCAAGAACGGCACCATCAACGTGCCGGCAATCAAGCGGGGCGCAATTAAATACTTGAACGGATTGGTCGAGAGCGTTGTCAGCGCGTCGATTTGTTCGGTGACGCGCATCGTGCCGATCTCGGCCGCCATGGCCGCACCGACCCTGCCGGCCACCATCAGACCGCCCAGGACCGGGGCAAGTTCGCGGGCCATGCCGATGGCGACGACTTGGGCGACCGCACCCTCGGCGTTGAACCGCGCTGTACCCTCGAAAATCTGCAGCGCGAGCGCCATCCCGGTGAAAAGGGTCGTCAGCCCGACCACCGGCAACGAGAAGTAGCCGATGCTGATCATCTGTTGCAGCGTGATCACGGGGAAATAGGGCGGGCGAAACACATGGGAGACGGCCCGGCCGCCGAAAATCGCGAGCCGGCCCGAGGCCCTCAGGAACCCCAGGAACAGACGACCGATGTGGGCGAATAAATTGAGCAGGATCATCGGGGGGCATGACCACGCGGCCGCGGGTCGACCGCGCCGATATAGGTGCGTTGATAACGCTGCCCCAGATGCGTCAGGATTTCGTATGAAATCGTGCCCGCGGCGTCGGCGAGATCGTCGATATTTACGCCGTCGCCCAACAACGTGGCGTCGGTACCGGGCGGACAACGGGCTGCGGGCAAGGCGGTCACATCCAGGGTGATCAGATCCATCGAGACTCGTCCCACCACCGGCACCCGAACGCCATCGACGATGGCAAAACCAGAACTGCTCAATCCGCGCGGGTAACCGTCGGCGTACCCCACAGGCACTGTGGCGATTCGCGTCGGACCGACCGCGCGGTGCGTCGCACCATATCCAACGGTCTGAGGCAAGTCAATTTCACGAACTTGCAGAATTTTAGATTTTAAAACAACGGCTTCTGAGAACTGTCTCGTCCTGTTTATCAAAGGATCGGGGCCGTAAAGAGCGATCCCCGGGCGCACCATCTCGAGGTGGTAGGCAGTGTCGAGGACGGTGCCGGCCGAGTTGGCGAGGCTGCGTGCCACGCCGGGAAACCGTCCCGCGAGGGCTTGGAAATCGAGCAGCTGTTGGCGGTTCAACGGATGATCGGGTTCGTCCGCGCAGGCCAGATGACTCATGACGAGGCGCGGCACGATGCCCTCGAGCCTGTCCGGAGTTTCCGAAAGCGCGGTGAAGTCGGCTGGCGTCAGGCCGAGCCGCGACATCCCGGTGTCGACATGCAGAACGCCCGCGAGCGGGCGGCCGCTATCCCGTGCAAAGCGCTGCCAAATCCCCACCTGTTCGTTGGAATTGAGGACCGGTGTCAGCCATCCGTGGGCAAAATAGTCGACCGAGGAGAGGGTAGGGCCGCTCAGCACGAAAATCTCCGAAACGGCCCCCGGCGCTGCGTCCTCGAAGGTGTGGCGCAGAGCGAGCCCCTCGTCGACGGTCGCGACGAAGAAGTGCCGACATCCTTCGGCTTCGAGCTTAAGCCCGACGTGCGCCGCGCCCAGTCCGTAGGCATCGGCTTTGACGACCGCGGCACACACGGTGCCGGGGCCGAGCATGGCGCGGAGTTGCCGGTAGTTCGCGGCGATCGCGTCGAGATCGATAGTCAGGGTTGCGCCGGCGCGGGCCGCCACCGTCATGGCACTAATAGTGCTCCGGCAGCATCTCGGCTTCGGCGAGGTTGCTGAACTTGGTCACTTGGCCATTGAAGAGCAGCCGGACGGTTCCGGTTGGTCCGTGCCGGTGCTTACCGATGATGACTTCCGCGATGCCCTGAACCCGTTGCATCTTGTCCGACCATTCCTGGAATTCGGGTGCGCTGGGGTCGGGCCGGGTGCGGTCGTGATAGTACTCCTCGCGGAAGATGAACATCACAACGTCGGCGTCCTGCTCGATCGCGCCGGACTCGCGAAGGTCGGCCAATTGCGGTCGCTTGTCGTCGCGTTGCTCGACCTGACGGCTGAGCTGGGCAAGGGCGACCACGGGGATATCGAGCTCTTTGGCAATCGCTTTGAGGCCCTGGGTTATTTCGGACACCTCTTGGACGCGGTTGCTCTCGCGCCCCGCCGAGGCGGGCCGCACCAGTTGGAGGTAATCGACGATAATCATGCCGATGTCGTGTTGGCGCTTCAGCCGCCGCGCGCGCGCGCGCAACGTAGCGATGCTGATCGCGGGCGTATCGTCGATGAAGAACTTGCAGTCCTCGATGCGCTGGGCGGCTTGGGCGATGCGGATGAAATCGTCGCTGGTGAACTGTCCGCGCCGTAGTTTTTCGGTCGGGATATTGGTTTCCTCGGCGAGCATGCGGCTCGCGAGCTGTTCGGCCGACATTTCGAGCGAGAAGAACGCTATCGCCGCGCCGTCGTCGTTGTCATGCCCATCCTTTTCCAGGTGGGCTTTGGCCGCGCTGAACCCGATATTGGCCGCGAGCGCCGATTTTCCCATGCCCGGTCGTCCGGCCAGGATAATAAGGTCCGACCGGTGCAAGCCGCCAAGGCGGGAATCCAAGTCGCGCAGACCGGTCGTTACCCCGGTCAAATGCCCGTCGCGTTTCAGCGCGGCTTCGGCGTTCTGGACGGCTTCGGCAAGTGCGGCGCTGAAGGCCTTGAAGCCACCCTCGTAACGGCCTTTTTCGGCGAGGTTGTAGAGCCGTTGTTCGGCCGCTTCGATCTGCAGTTCGGACTCGGCGTCGACCGTGGGGTCGTACGCCGTATTGACCATGTCTTCGCCGATCCGGATGAGTTGACGTCGCTGGGAGAGGTCGTGGATCACCCGCCCGTAGTCCTCGGAATTGATGATCGTCACGGCGGCGTTGGCAAGGCGGCGCAAATAGTCGGCGCCGCCGATATCGGCAAGGGCTTCGTCGCGCTCGAAGAGCGCTCGCAAGGTGGTCGGATTGGCGATCTGTCCGCGATCGATCAACCGCAGTGCGGATTCGTAAATCCGGGCGTGGACCGGTTCGAAATAGTCGTCGGGCGATAGAAAGCTACCGACCTGCGCCGCGATATCGTTATTAACCAAAATAGCACCGAGGAGAGCCTGTTCGGCTTCAAGGTTGCTCGGTGAGCTGCGGAAACTTTGAATGTCGTCGCGTGAGGGAAGGGCGCTGACGTTATTCGGTAGATCGCTCATGGTGCCCCGTTCGTTGGTGGGGCAATCTACACCGCATGGCCGCTCGGCAACACCGGCGCCGGCGGAATGCTAGCGGGGATCATGGGGATAAATCGCGATCAGGTCGCGATGGCCGCGTGGTGGGCTTCCCATTCTTGGATATAGTCGCGCGTTAGCGGCACGGCGTCCTGGCGACGCGACAACTGAATCTGAAAGTTGAGTTGCCCGCCATAACGGAATGCCGCTTCGCACCCGGCAAGGTAGAAGTCCCACATGCGACAGAACCGCTCGTCGTAAATCGCGCGTACCTTGTCGCGGTTGGAGTTAAAGCGCCGACGCCAATCGCGCAACGTCGTCGCATAGTGCAGGCGCAGGACTTCGATGTCGGTGATGTAGAGTCCGACACGCTCGATGACCGGGACGATTTCAGACAGAGCCGGGGTGTATCCCCCCGGGAAAATGTACTTTGCAAGCCACGGGTTCGTCGCGCCGGGCCCGTCGGCGCGACCGATCGTATGCAAAAGTGCGACGCCGTCGTCGGTCAACAGGGCCCGAATCTTGCCGAAGAATTCCTCGAAATGGCCGACGCCGACATGTTCGAACATGCCGACCGACACGATCCGGTCGTAGCGCTGATGTTCTTCGCGGTAGTCCTGCAGCTTGAAGCGCACGCGGTCTGCAAGACCGCGATCCGCGGCGCGCTGTTGGGAAACTTTGTGTTGCTCCACCGACAACGTAACGCCGGTGACGTCCGCACCGGAGGTCTGCGACAGGTAGAGTCCTAAACCGCCCCAGCCCGATCCGATGTCGAGAACCTTGTGTTCCGGTTCGAGTAGGAGTTTCGCGGCGATATGGCGTTTCTTGTGATCTTGCGCTTGCTCGAGGGTTTCGTTGCCAGTTGCGTAATAGGCGCACGAGTATTGCCGGTCGTTCTCTAGGAACAGGTCGTAGAGGGTATCCGAGAGGTCGTAGTGATGGGCGACGTTGCGCTGGGCTTTGCCGACGGGATTGTATTGGGCGATACCACGACCCCAGCGGCGAAGTCGGCCTTGCATACGCTGCACCCAATGGTCGCCCGGGCCCCAGCCCAGATTCATCAGACACAGTTCGAGGAAGTCGTAGACATCGCCGTTCTCGACGGTGAGCTTGCCGTCCATGAAGGCTTCGCCCACGACGAGGTTGGGATTCATCGCCAAACGCCGTTCCGTCGCGCGGTCGACGATTTTGATCGCGACCTCGGGGCCGCTTTCAGGCCCCGTGAAGGTGGCTTGGCGGCCGCTGGCGAAGGTCACGCGGAGCGTCCCGCGTCGGATGAGATGCCGGAGCAGTTGATCCAGGACCATGGCGCTAGGCGCGGCTACGACCGGTTAAACGCCGCAGCCGCCGAGAATGTGCCCCCAAGGAGACACCCTCACGCGTCCTGCGTTGACTCCTCGCCGGCCCCGTAGTTGGGCGCGGAGGGAGCGTCGGAGTCGTTGTATTCATCGTCAGCCGAGTCCTCGCGGGCGCGCGCCGCAAGTTCTTCCGATTCGAAGAAGGCTTCGGCTGCATTGACCGGCGTGCCGGCGGCCTGGGCGGTGGCTTCGTCGGCAGAACGGGCGACGTTGATCGTCACCTCGACCGATACCTCCGGGTGGAGCCGGATTGGAGCTGCCGACAGACCGAGATGCTTGATCGTTGCCTGCAGTTGGACCTGGTGGCGGTCTAGGGTGAAACCCGCTTCGGTGACGGCCTGGGCGATATCGCGGCTGTTGACCGATCCGTAGAGTTGGCCGCTTTCGCTGGCTTGGCGAAGAATGACAACCGACAGGCCGTCCATCTTGGCGGCGACCGCTTCGGCTTCCTTTTTCTGCTCGAGATTATTCGTTTCGAGCTGGGCCTTTTGGGCCTCGAACAATTTCCGGTTTTCCGCCGTCGAGCGAAGCGCCTTGTTCTTCGGCAAGAGGTAGTTGCGCGCGAAGCCGGGTTTGACCCGGACCACGTCGCCCATTTGGCCGAGCTTCTCGACGCGCTCTAGCAATATGACTTCCATCGTCTTCTCCTCGACCCGTGCTTAATCGAGCACGTATGGCATGAGTGCCAGGAACCGGGCGCGTTTGATTGCCCGCGCAAGTTCACGCTGCTTCTTGGCCGAAACAGCCGTGATGCGGGACGGAACGATCTTGCCCCGTTCCGACGTGAACCGTTGGAGCAACTTAACGTCTTTGTAGTCGATCTTCGGCGCCGTATCGCTTGAGAACGGGCAGGATTTGCGGCGGCGGAAAAACGGGCGAGGACGCGTACTCATGCGCTGTCTCCCTCTTGGGTCGTTTCTTTGTCTGCACTTGGTTTGTCATTGCCGGACTTGTCGCTATCTGAAGAGCGCGAGTCGCTGCTGTCGCCGTAGCTGCGGGTGCGCTCGCCTCGGAACTTCATAACCGCCGACGGTCCCTCTTCGAGTTCGTCGACGCGCAGCGTCATGTGGCGGATGACGTCCTCGTTCAATTGCATGTTGCGTTCCATTTCCAGGACCGCGGGCGCCGGTGCGTCGAGGTTGAACATGACGTAGTGGCCTTTGCGGTTCTTCTTGATTTTGAAGGCCATGGTGCGCAAGCCCCAGAACTCGGTCTTTTCGACCTTTCCGCCGCCACTTTCGAGGATCTCTTTGAAACGTGCGGCAAGTTCTTCAACTTGCTGATTCGATACGTCCTGTCGGACGATAAAGACGTTTTCGTATAACGCCATCCGTATCTCCTTACGGTTGTTGCGCTCGGGAGCCGACGGGCCAATCCGAGCATGAGCCGGGTCTCACCCCGGCAAGGAGTATGTGAGCCGCGGGAATATACAGCTTTTCCGGTCGCTCGCAAGGCGTGGCTTGACACGTCGCGTCCAAAGGTGCGACTCGGGCGCTGGATCGGTCAAGAGGGGTGCGGCATGGCGACGGCGTTTGTTTTCCCGGGGCAGGGTT
Organism: Alphaproteobacteria bacterium; assembly: GCA_040216735.1. Lineage (NCBI taxonomy): Bacteria > Pseudomonadati > Pseudomonadota > Alphaproteobacteria > Alphaproteobacteria bacterium. Next base: position 382,572 of record JAVJOO010000004.1, read on the forward strand.
CCCAGGCTGTGGGTATGGGAAAAGATCTGGCCGACGCCCTTCCTGAGGCCCGCGAGGTCTTCGAAGAAGTCGACGAGGCGTTGAATTTCAAGCTCAGCCGCTTGATGTGGGAAGGCCCGCCCGAGGATCTCATGCTGACCGAACACGCCCAGCCCGCCCTGATGGCGGTTTCGGTCGCGGCGGTCAGGGCAATCCGCAAAGGCGGCTACGATATCGCCGCGAAACTGGACTATGTCGCAGGTCACTCGCTAGGCGAATACTCGGCCCTCACCGCGACCGGCGCCCTGTCGCTCACGGATTCAGCGCGCCTATTGCGGCGGCGCGGACAGGCCATGCAGCAAGCCGTACCGGTGGGCGAGGGGGCGATGGCGGCCCTGCTCGGCGCCGACCTCGATCTTGCGCTCGAAATCGTTGCGGAAGCCGCCGACGGCGACGTTTGCCAAGTCGCCAACGACAACGGTGGCGGTCAGGTTGTCATCAGCGGTGCGCGTGCCGCCGTCGACCGCGCCATTGCGATCGCCAAGGACAAGGGCGTGAAGCGGGCGATGGCGTTGCCCGTGTCGGCGCCTTTCCACTGTGCCCTGATGCAGCCCGCCGCCGACGCCATGGCGGAAGCCTTGGGCGAAGTGTCTGTCGCCGATCCCTGCGTCGCGCTGGTTGCAAACGTCACGGCGGACGAGGTCGTCGATGCAGCCGACATCCCGGGGTTGCTCGTCGACCAGGTCACCAAGATGGTGCGCTGGCGCGAAAGCGTCCTATTCATGCGCGACAAGGGCGTCGACCGGTTGGTCGAGGTCGGGGCCGGAAAGGTCTTGGCGGGATTGGCAAAACGCATCGACCGGGATATTTCGGCCCAATCGATCGGCTCGCCCCAGGATATCGACGACTTCTTTAAATCGCTTTAGTGGAGCCCCTATGTTCGATCTGACAGGCAAGAGGGCGTTGGTTACCGGCGCATCGGGCGCAATTGGCGGCGCGATTGCGCGATCGCTCCACGCCGCCGGCGCATCGGTTGCCCTTTCGGGGACCCGCCAAGAGGCGCTCTCGGCGCTGGCCGCCGAACTGGGGGAGCGTGCGGCGGTTTTCGTCGCTGACCTCTCCGATAGTGCCGCGGTTGAAGCGTTGATGAAGGCCATGATCGAAGCCCAGGGCGGGATCGATATCCTCGTCAACAACGCCGGTCTCACGCGGGACAATCTGGCGATGCGGATGAAGGACGAAGAGTGGCAAACCGTGCTCGACGTCAATCTGACGGCTGCGTTTCGTCTGTCCCGGGCGGCCCTTCGTCCCATGATGAAGCAGCGCTGGGGCCGGATCGTCGGCATTACCTCGATCGTGGGCGTCACCGGCAATCCAGGTCAGGTCAACTATGCCGCAGCGAAGGCCGGGATGATCGGCATGTCCAAGGCCCTGGCCCAGGAGGTCGCGTCGCGGGGGATCACGGTGAACTGCATTGCCCCGGGCTTCGTCCAGTCGCCGATGACCGACGCCTTGAGCGAGGACCAGCGCACGAAATTGGCGGCGGCCATTCCGGCGGGCCGTTTCGGGACCACCGAGGATATCGCCGCCTCGGCGGTCTATCTGGCGAGCGACGAGGCTGCCTACATGACCGGTCAGACGCTCCACATTAATGGCGGCATGGCGATGATTTAGGGCGCAAAACATGGCCTCGCGGGCCGCTAGTCATCCCATCTAAAGTATGTTACGAACCCTTCGCAGTAGGGCCTTAACAGCTGCGTTTTGGTCGTTACAATGGCTACAGATTGTCGGGAAACCGTCCACCGCCGGACCAATACGTCGGCGCAATCCAGGGGAATACGTGAATGAGTGATATCGCCGACCGTGTGAAGAAAATCGTCATCGAACACCTGGGCGTTGACGAAGAAAAAGTCACAGATTCGGCCAGCTTTATCGACGATCTCGGGGCCGATAGCCTCGACACAGTTGAGCTTGTGATGGCCTTCGAAGAGGAATTTGGTTGCGAGATTCCCGACGATGCGGCCGAAAAGATCGTCACGGTAAAGGACGCGGTTGCGTTCCTGCAGTCGGCCGAGTCCTGATCGTAAAGACGCAACCCGGAAGCGGGAGCGTGAATCTTGGAACTTAGACGTGTCGTCGTTACCGGGCTTGGATTGGTCACACCGATCGGGACCGGGGTCGAACTAACCTGGAAACGCCTCCTGGAAGGCCATTCGGGCATTACGCCCATTCAGAAGTTCGATGTTTCCGACCTGCCTGCAAAAATCGCGGCCCAGGTCGTGCCAGGCGACGGCGAGGGCGAGTTCAATTTCGACGACTGGGTGTCGCCCAAAGAACGCCGCAAAATGGCGGATTTCATCATTTTTGGGTTGGCGGCGGCGCAGCAGGCGATCGACGACGCCAACTGGCATCCCGAAGGCGAAGAAGAACGCTGCCGTACCGGTGTCTTGATCGGCTCAGGCATCGGCGGCCTCCAGGAAATCGTCGAAGGTGCCAAGACGCTGGACGAACGCGGTCCGCGTCGTCTCAGCCCGTTCTTCATCCCGATGGCGTTGATCAACCTGGTCTCGGGTCACACCTCCATCCGGTTCGGCTTCAAGGGGCCCAACCACGCTGTCGTTACAGCGTGCTCGACGGGCGCCCACGCCATTGGCGACGCCGCCCGTTTCATCAGCATGGACGATGCCGACGTCATGGTTGCGGGCGGCACGGAATCGGCAATATGCCGTCTTGGGATGGCCGGATTCGCAGCAGCGCGCGCGCTATCGACGGATTTCAACGACACGCCGACGAAGGCGTCGCGGCCTTGGGACAAGGACCGCGACGGATTTGTCATGGGCGAGGGGGCCGGCGTGGTGGTTCTCGAAGAACTCGAACATGCCAAGGCGCGCGGCGCTAAGATTTATGCCGAGGTTGTCGGCTACGGCCTGTCGGGCGATGCACACCACATCACGGCACCGGCCGAAGACGGCGGCGGTGCTTTCCGGGCCATGCAAATGGCGATGAAGCGGGCAGCACTGGCGCCTAAGGACATCGACTACATCAACGCCCACGGGACCTCGACGCCGCTTGGCGATGAGATCGAGATCCAGGCGGTGAAACGTCTGTTCGGCGACGCCGCCTACGATTTGTCCATGTCGTCGACGAAATCGGCGGTCGGTCACCTGCTCGGTGCCGCCGGTTCGGTCGAGGCGATTTTTAGTATCCTCGCGATGCGCGACGGGGTGGTACCGCCGACCCTGAATCTGGATAACCCGAGTGAAGGGTGCGATCTCGACTTGGTGCCGCACACGGCGAAGAAAAGAGAGATCAGGGCGACGCTGTCGAACTCCTTCGGGTTTGGCGGAACGAACGCGTCGTTGATTTTCGCCCGACCGCAGTAACGCGACGGCCATGAGCCGCAAGACGATCCGCGCACTCACACTGATGCTGGTCGTAGCGGTGACCGCCGCAGCTGGCATGTTGGTTTGGGGCGCTTCGATTTTCGATGCGGATGGCCCCGCCATCGAAGACACCACGATCGTCTTGCCGCGCGGATCGTCGGTCGCCCAGATCGCCCGTTCGCTTGAAACCCATGGCATTCTCGAACAACCCGATTTGTTTCGCTTGGTCGTCCGCGCCACCGGCCAGAGCAAATCCCTGCGCGCCGGCGAGTACCTTGTGCCGGCGGCCAGTTCGATGCGGGCTGTCTTGGCGCTCCTGATTAGCGGCGAGACGGTTGTTCGCCGCTTTACCCTTCCCGAGGGAGTCACCACTGTCGATGCGCTCGCCCTGATTTCTACTGCCGAAGGGCTGGAGGGGGCGCCGCCTATCGGCGTTGGGGAAGGCGGCTTGTTGCCGGAGACCTACCACTACGCCTACGGCGACGCCCGGGCGGAGGTTGTCGCGCGGATGCAGCGGGCCATGGCGACGTTGATTGAAGAACTGTGGCCAGTGCGTGCGGCTAATCTGCCCTTCGACAGCCCCGCCGAAGCGATCGTCCTTGCGTCGATCGTTGAAAAGGAAACGGGTGTCGCCGAAGAACGGGCTCTCGTCGCCGGCGTTTTTGTCAATCGTTTGCGCCGCGGTATGCGTTTGCAATCCGACCCGACCGTGGTTTACGCGCTGACCCTGGGGAAAGGCGCTCTGGGGCGCCGGTTGACGCGCGACGACCTTGCCGTCGACTCGCCGTTCAACACCTACCGGGTTGCCGGTTTACCACCTGCACCCATTGCAAACCCCGGCCGCGCCGCGCTCGAAGCGGTTCTCAATCCGACCGAGACCGAGAATCTTTTCTTCGTCGCCGACGGAACCGGCGGTCATGTCTTTGCCCGGACGTTGGAGGAGCATCGTCGGAACGTTCGTCGGTGGCGTCAAATCCGCGCCGAGCAGAACTGAATCCTTGTTGGCATCCATGGCGGACTTTATAGATTGGGCCATGCAAGTCCCGCCAACCGACCGGATTTCCTGACGTGTCGATTTCCAGCATGACCGGCTTCGCCCGCAAGGAAGGGCGGAGCGGGCCGTTCGAGTGGGCATGGGAAATGCGCAGCGTCAACGGTCGCGGGCTCGACCTGCGCTTGCGCCTACCCAGCGGCTTGGAGGACCTGGAAGGACACGTCCGCGCCGCCGCACCGAAACTGTTCAACCGCGGCAATATCCAAGTCTCGCTTCAGTTCGATCAGCGTGCCCAGCAGGAATTGCGGGTCAACCAAGACGTTCTGTCCCAGGTGCTGCGGGAACTCGCGGCCCTCCGGGGAACCCCAGGCACGACCGATGCGTCGCTTGACGGCGTACTGGCTCTGCGCGGTGTTTTGGAGCTCCAGGAGCAGGAAATTTCCCCGGACGAAATTGCATCCCGCGACGCGGCGTTGCTTTCGAGTTTCGATGCGTCCCTCGCGGCGCTCGATAAGGCGCGGCGCGAGGAGGGGGGACGGATCGACGTGACCCTGCGGGCCCATCTGGATACGATCGCGGCCCTCGTTGCCAAGGCCGAGGCCGTTGCTGCGAGCCGGCCTGAGTCGGCGCGCGAACGGCTGCGGACCCAGGTCGCCGACCTGCTGGCGGATCGGGCCGGTCTACCCGAAGACCGGTTGGCCCAGGAGCTGGCCCTGCTGTTGGTCAAATCCGACATCGCCGAGGAAATCCAGAGACTGCGGGCCCACATCGAATCGGCTTTCGATTCCCTCAACAGCGGCGAGGCGGTGGGCCGCCGTCTCGACTTTCTCTGTCAGGAATTCAACAGGGAAGCCAATACGCTATGTTCGAAAGCGGGCGATGTCGCGTTGACCGCCATCGGCCTTGATCTCAAGGTAGAGGTCGACCGCCTTCGCGAGCAGGTTCAAAACGTTGAGTAAGGCAACCGCGTCGATAAAGCGTCGCGGCTTCATGCTGGTCCTGTCGTCGCCGTCCGGCGCGGGTAAGACCACGTTGTCGCGCTGGTTGCTTGAAAACCGGAAGGATTTCGTGATGTCGGTTTCGGTGACGACCCGCCCGCCGCGGAAAAGCGAGATTGAAGGCCGGGACTACCGCTTCATCGACACTGCCACGTTTGACGCCATGGTTGCGGCGGGCGAACTGCTCGAACACGCGCAGGTCTTCGATCATTCCTATGGGTCGCCGAAACAACCGGTAACGGCGGCGCTCGAAAAGGGGCAGAACGTTCTGTTCGACATCGATTGGCAGGGCGCCCAGCAAATCGAGCAAACCACCGAAGAGCACGTTGTCTCGGTGTTCATTTTACCGCCCAGTTTCGAGGAGCTTCGCAACCGGTTGCGCAAACGCGGTCTCGACAGCGAGGCCGTCGTCGAGAGCCGCATGGCCAAGGCGCCGAACGAGATGAGTCATTGGTCGGAATACGACTACGTCCTGATCAACGAAGACGTAGACATCTGCACCAAGCAGCTCGAAACCATTATCGAAGCGGAGTCTCTCCGGCGACCTCGCCAAATCGGTCTGACGGAGTTCGTCCGCGCGCTACGGTGAAGCCGGAACGCGCGCGGCAATCGCACAGAACTGAGCGACGGTAAGATCCTCCGCGCGATCGGTCGGATCGATCCCGAGGTCGCCGAGCAATACGATAGGATTGTCGACGAGGCGCTTGAGGCTCGAGCGCAACATCTTACGGCGTTGGCCGAAGGCTGCGGCGGTCACGCGCTCCAAGCTGCCGGGGTCGATGGCGATGGGGTCGACGCGCGGCGTCAGGCGAACGACCGTCGAGTCGACCTTCGGCGGCGGCACGAAGGCTTGCGCCGGAACATCGAAGGCCCGTTGCACCTTGCATCGCCACTGGGCCAAGACGCTGATCCGGCCGTAGGTCTTGCTCCCGGGCGCGGCCACAAGCCGGTCGGCAACCTCCTTTTGGAACATCAGGGTCATGCCTGAGAACGGCAGCGGCGTCGCCGTGAGCCACTTCGCCAACAGGACCGTCGAGATGTTGTAGGGAAGGTTGGCGACAGCAAGGGCGTCCGGCGCGACGAGATCTACTTCCCGGCAACCGAGCGCGTCGGCCTCGATAACGGTCAGTCGGTTCGGATAGTGCGCCCCGAGATCGGCCAGCGCCGCAAGACACCGATAGTCGGTCTCCACCGCGACGACGCATGCCCCGGCCTCCAGCAACGCTCGCGTGAGCCCGCCCGGACCTGGCCCGACTTCGTAAACCGTCTTGCCGTGCACATCGCCGGCGGTACGCACAATCCGGCGCGTCAGGTTCAGGTCGAGGAGGAAATGCTGGCCGAGCGACTTGCGCGCGTCCAAGCCATGTTGCCGAATGACGTCGCGCAGAGGCGGCAGGTCCGCCGGTGCACTCACGCCGTTTGCGATCGGGTGCGGGCCATGGCCTGGGCGAGCCGCACCGCTTCGATAAAACTACTCGGGTCGGCCAGTCCCTTGCCGACAATATCCAGCGCGGTCCCGTGATCGGGGGAGGTTCGCACAAAGGGCAGGCCGAGCGTCACGTTGACCGCCCGCTCGAAGGCCAGTGTCTTGATCGGGATCAGGGCTTGGTCGTGATACATGCACAGAACGACGTCGTAGCCGCGCCGCGCCGCCGCGTGGAACAGGCTGTCGGCCGCCAGCGGACCAACGGCGTCGATCCCCCGCCCATGGAGCGCTGCGACGGCAGGGCGGATGATCGCGTCCTCTTCGGCACCGAACATGCCGTCCTCCCCGGCGTGGGGATTGAGGCCCGCGACGGCAATCCGTGGTCGCGCGATCCCGTAGTCCCGGCGCATCGCCTGCGCGGCCACCGCGCCGCAGTGCACGATAGCCTCGGTGGAGAGCGCTGCGATCGCGGCGCGGAGACCGACATGTACGGTGACCGGAATGACCTTGAGCGTGTCGGCCGCGAGCATCATCACCGTCGGAATGTCCCCGGCCAGGTGACCGAGGTAGTCGGTATGGCCGCTATAAGCGAACCCGGCTCGCATTAGGGTCGCCTTATGCACCGGGTTGGTCACGACGGCATTGGCCTGGCCGGCCCGGGTGTGCTCGACCGCGCGGTCGATAGCGCGCAGCACGGCGGGGGCATGTGCGACATCGGGTTTCCCCGACGTTGCCGCGCGCGGCAACGTTTCCCGCAACACCGGCAGGTGGCGCGCGAAGGCGGCGACCGCGTCGTGGGGCGAGCCGATTTCGGCGACCGCGATGTTCTGTCCCAGGGTGCGCGCGTTCTGCGCCAGATGGTCGGGATCGCCCACAAAATAGAACGGGCCCAACTTCTCCCGATCGCGGGCTTGCCAGGCTTTGAGGGTGATCTCGGCGCCGATCCCGGCGGGTTCGCCCATGGTGACGGCCGTCGCCGTAGCGAGGGCCGCGGCCATTAACGCACGTCCACGACTGCGTCTCGCCGCAAATCGCGCAAGTAGCGGCGGGCCAGCATCGAAAGTCGGGCCTGCCCGATGGAATTCTCGATCGCACGCCGGTTGGGTTCGATTGCGTCCGGCTGCTCGCGTTCGCAGACCATCAGAACGTGGATGCCGTTCTCGGTACGGACCGGCTGGCTGGCGTCGCCAACCGCCAGCGTGAGGATCGCTTCACGGAACTGAATTGGAGTATCCGATACGCGAACTTTGCCCAGGTCCCCCGATTCGGTGGAGCCCATCTCCTTCGACAGCTCGTCGAAATCCTCACACCCTCGGACGGTGCCGCTGATTGTGCGGGCCAACGCCATTTGGCTCTCGATCGCGTTGTCATCCGCGTCGGACTTGAGCGGGATAAATATCTGTTTGAGCGCGACAGTCACGTCCTCGGGATTGACGGCTGCGAAGCGTCGCCGGTCGCGGACCTGTAGAATATAGATGCCGTCCCGCGTCACGATCGGATCGCTGACTTGATCGACGGCGAGGGTTTCCAGCGTAGGGCCGACCGGTTCGGGAAGTTCGGCACTGCTTATCCACCCGAGGTCGCCGCCCGATGCAGCCGAAACCGATTGAGAGAACTGCTGGGCAATGATCCCGAACGCGGCGCCCCCCCGTAACTGTGATACCAAGGCTGCCGCGTTGCTTTCGATGTCTTTTCGGATGTTCGGATTTTGGTCGTTGAACGCGAGGAATATTTCGCTCGTCAGGTGTTCGTTCCGCCCGCCGGTTTTGAGGCGTTCCACCATTGTGTCGACTTCGTCTTGACCGACGACCACACGTGGTCGGAGCCGTTGGCCGACAACTTTGCTCCAAGCGATTTGGGCGCGCAATTGGTCGTGTAGGGACCCGATGTCGACCCCTTGGGAGCTCAGGAGTTTCTCGAGGTTACCTGAGTCCATGTTGTTCTGTTGTTCGATAAATTGGACTGCGCCGTCGATTTCTTGGTCGGCGATCGGAATATTGAGGCGTTTGGCCTCTTGAACCTGCAGTCGTTCGTCGATGAGGCTGTCCAAAATTTGTGCGCGAAACTGGTCGGCGATTCGCTCGGTCGGATTGGCGCCGGAACTCGAAATAACCAGTCTTACCCGTTGCTGCAGGTCGTAGTTCGAAATGACCTCGTCGTTGACCACCGCGGCGATCGTTTGGACCGATTGCGCCTGTCCGGGCACGGGCAGGCCGGCCACGAACGCAGCCAGCGCAACAACAATAGAGAGACGCCGCATCAACTGTGGCCAGTCGTTCGTTCGGGGCGCCGGGGAATTTTTCGCAAGATTATCCAAGATGCTTGAAGCGAACTCTGAACGAAACCGTCGTCGCCGGTTCGACGTCGCGGTCCCTGGTGAAGTCGCGTTTGAGGTCGACGCTGACATTGAAGCATTCGTCTTCGTAAACCAAGCCAATGCCTGAGTTAAGCGTCCCGCCGCCGTCCGTCAAGTCGCGCCGGGTGCTGCCGCGGAGGGTCCAGTACCGGCTTAGAGCGGCTAAAGCCGCGAGGTTGATTTCCTCGCGGTCGGTCAATTCGTCGGCCGTGAGTTCGCGCCGCAACCGGACATAGGTCGCATTCAGTCGGTAACGCGCGGGACCGGCTTCGAGAGCGATTTCGTTCCGCCGCATCGCAAGCGTGTCGCGGTCCAGGCGCACGCGTTCATAGAGGCGAAACAGCGGCGAAGGCGAAAGGTCGATGCGACCGACATAGTCCGAGTTGCGGGCTTCCAGTCCGGTCTTGTCGGCGAATGTATCGTCGGCCTTGGGGCGGAGAACCTGTCCCAGCAGGGCGCTCAGGTAGCCGCCGTCGTCGCCGTAAATGCCATAGCGGAAGCCGTAGTTCAGCCGCGCCCCGCCTTCGATCCGATCGATCCCGGGAAACCGGTTGTCGCTGAAGACGTTGGTGTCGTCGAACTCGAAGTTGAGGCTGTCCTCGTTCGGTATCTCTCCGGGATTGCCGCCATAGGGACTGATCGCGGCATTGACGATCGGTTCTAGAACCTGGCGCGCTCCCCGTTCGCGGCGGACCAGCGGTAAGCGCCAGTCCAAAGCGAGTTGGGGGATGAGCCGTCCCGTGAATCCGTCGTTCTGGGGGGTGGCGACATCGCTCGTCAGGTAGCCGTCCGCTTTGACCTCGGCCGTCAGCGTGCGCACGTCGCCCAGCTGGCCGACCTGTGGCAATTGCCACCGCCCGCGCGCCGACACGCGGGTGCTGTCGGTTCCTTGCCTGCGGGTCAGCGATAGGAAGTTGCTGTCCAGACGGAAGGTCCCGCCAAATTGATCGGGCGCGGAAACGAAATGATGCTCGAGCATCGGCAAGATCAACGGCGTTTCGCCGGGGTCGTCCTCGGTTCGCAGACCTTGAAAGTGGTAGGCGTTCGCCGCGGCGTAGTTCCGGCCTGAGAACCCTTCGACGAAGACGTTGGAGGTCAGGGTATCGGCATCGCTGATCTGATAGCGCCGCAAATAGGTATCGTCGCTGGCAATTGCGCCGTTGAAACCCCAGCGCCACGTGTCGTCCCAATCGAAGGTGCCGCGGGTAAAGAGGTGGCTGCGCGTTACCCGCCCGCCCGTCTTGACGTTGGCGTCGTTACGCACCTCGGGGCGGGTAATGCTGCCATTGATGCTGTACTGGCCGCTGGCGAGTCGTTCGCGAAACTCGCCGCCCAGGATGATGCCTTCCTTGGAGGTGAAAATCGGGCTGAACGTCGCATCCATGTTCGGCGCAATGTTGAAATAGTAAGGGACCTCGACCTGCACGCCGAGTTGGGTGCTTTGTGACTGGGTCGGAACGAGGAGCCCACTCTTCCGCTCTACGCTGGGATCGGGGTGCGAGAAATACGGCGTGTACAAGACCGGTACGCCAAACATTTCCAAGCGGGCGTTGGTGTAGGAAACCTGTTGCTTGACTTGGTCGTGGGTGACGGACCGCGCGCGAATGCGCCAAAGGGGAGTCGGATTGTCCTCGCAAACCCGGCAGGGCGAGTAGACGGCCCGACGCATGACGGTCCGGTTGCCGTCGGTCCGCGTCGCGCTGGAAGCGGCGAACCGTGAGTCGTCGGCGAGCAGTGCGCGAAATCCTTGGATCGACCCGTTTCTGAGCTGGTCGCTGAGTTCGACTTCTTCTGCGAACAGGACAGTACCGTCTTGCTCTAGAACGCTGACGTTGCCGCTCGCGGTGACGACATCGGCGGACTGATCGTAGCGCACCGTGTCGGCCTTCAGGACCCGCTCTCCGGCAACGATCTCGACGTTGCCTTTCGCGGCAACCACGCCCGCATCGGCGTCATAGGTGACATCGTCGGCTTCGAGGAGAACGTCCTCAAGCAGTTGTGCCTGCGCGCCGCCGACGCCGGTTGTAAACGCGACGAAACAGAGAATCGCGATCTTTCGAAAGAGGCGCCGCACGCGCCGGTCAGCCGTCTTCAAGGTGGAACATAAGCGACAGCCCAATCAGCGTACTCACCCCCGCCGGAGTCCAAGCCGCGAGAACCGCGGGGATTTTGCCCGAAAGCCCGAACGCGAGTACGACGTCGGACAGGACGAAGAACGCGAACCCGGCGAGAATGCCGCCGGTAATCAGCAAACCGGTACCCCCGCGCCGGGTCAGGCGTAACGAAAACGTGGCGGCGATAAGGACCATCGCCAGCAGCAGCAACGGCGCGGAAAGAATGGAGTGCCAGTGGAGCCGATGCTTTACCGCCGCGAATCCAGAGTCCTTCAGCAGGGCAATAAAGCGCGGCAGCGACCAAAACGAAATGGTCTCCGGCGACGCGAAGCTGTCCTGCATCTGGCCCAACGTCAATTCGGTCGCCAACCGGTAACGCGCATGTGTTTCCGGGCGCCCGTCGGCGGGGCTGATGGTGGCGTCAGTCAGGTCCCAATAGCCGTCGCGAAGGATTGCGCTTTTCGCATCGATCCGACCGACATAGCGGTCGTTCGACCCGGTTTGCTGGATGATGATGACGTCCACCAATTCTAGACCCTGCTGCGTCACCGCGCTGGCGTGGAGAACCTCGTGGCCGCCGTCGGTCGCGTGGCGGAACCACAGTCCGGTGCGGGTTACCGAGAGCAGTGTCGGGCGGCCCTCAAAGTACCGTGCCTCGAGCAACTCATGCCGGTTGGCGAGCAACGAGGCGAGGGGATTGAACACCGTGACGACGAATGCGCCCAGCGCAAAAGTGATCAAGAAGGCGGGCATCATGAACTGCCAAACCGACACACCGGCGGCCCGGGCGACGACCAACTCGTGGGTTCGGGTGAGCCGCGCGAAGGCGAACATGCCTCCGAACAACGCGGCGAAGGGCAGGATTTTTTGCAGGAGCGTCGGGAGTTGGAGGAGCGACATACCGACAACCACACCGAAGCCGATATTCTCGCCCGACGCACGGCGAAGTTGCTCGATCGTGTCGAACAGAAATACAAGCGTGCCTAGCCCAAACAGCGCGACGCCCATGCTCGTCAAGAACTGTCGGCCGAGATAAACCGAAAGAGTCCATGACAACCTCATGCGGCACCGTTAGGTATCGCTTGCGGAGGCCGCACGACATGACGCTGGTTGAAAAAGATGAACCACCCCGCGACCGCGCAAGTCAAAACGACATGGAGATAAAGCAACGGCGTCAGCGCCGGCAAAGCGGTGACGATCGGTCCGAGGGCCAAGGCGATGACCTCGAAGGCGATCGCCGCCGCGCCGGCGGCAACGAGGCGCGTCCAGCGCCCGCGACGCTTAAACTCGCCCGAGATCACGCCGGCGAGCGCGATCAGGGTCAGTGCGAGGGCAAAAAAAGGCGTGACCAATCTGCGATGTCCCTCGGCCCGGAGCTTGTCATAGTTCCGGATGTCGTCGGGGCCGCTGCCGGGGGCAAAAAGCTCCGACAGGTAGCGTTCGCCTGCTTCCCGCCAGCGGACGCCCGGCGCTGCGGCGATCGCGCCCAAGTCCAGCGTGTATTGGTCGAAATAGAGCAACGAGACTTGGCCACTCTTTCGATCGACTTCTTGGCGATTCCCATTGACCATGACGAAACGCGGGCCCTCGCCCGTCATGACGAGTTTGCCGCGCTCCGCCATCATGGTCACCGGGCGGGTGTCATCGCGGCTGTCATGAATGAGCAGGCCCTGCAGTTCGCCGTTGGTGAGCCGCTGCCGAACGTAGACCGTCACGTCGCTGACGAAGTTGTTGAACACCCCCTCTTGCACCAACACCGGCGCAAAGTTGTGCCGGACCTCGAACTGCATTTCCTTGAAGGTACGAAACCCGAGCGGCTGTAGGAGGAGGGTCAGGATGAACAGGATGAGGGTAAGGATGCCCGCCATCCACAGCGCGGGCGCAACAAGGCGGCCTTGGCTGAGGCCGGCCGCACGCATCACCACCAACTCGCTATCGTTGTCGAGCCGGTAGAAGACGAACAACGCGGCGCAAAACGCGGCAATCGGCAGAATGAGCGTCAGAAATCCGGGCAATAATAAAAGGGTGAGGTAAAGAAAGCCCGAGGTCGATAGACCGCGGTTAATGATCAAATCGAGAAACCGGAGGCTCTGGGTCAGCCACACGACGCCTGTCAGGGTCATGCTCACCACGAACAGCGGCCCCGCCAACTGACGGAAGATATAGCGGGTGAGGCTGTTCATAGGCCCATTATAGCGTATCGTCGACGCGGTTGAACCGCGCCGATGCGATGGGGCGCGATTTGTACCGACCGTCTTTTCTTGACCGGGCCGCCGACTATGATGGCCGGCCAGGGCGGATTGCGGCCAACCGCTCAACTCTAGACCACCCACACCTAAGGAGCGCAGAGAATGAAAGTCGGATTTACCAAGGTTGCGATGCCTGCTCGCGGCGCGCTTGTCGTGCCGGTTCTCGAGGGCCGCAAACTCACGGCAACCGGGGCGGCGGTCGATCAGCGCACGGGTGGGGCGTTGATGCGGGCTGTTCGGGCCGGCCATTTTAAGGGCGCCGCCGGACAGATCCTCGAACTCGCCGCACCGGCGGGCCTCAAGGCCAGCCGAATTGTCGCGATCGGCCTCGGAAAACCGGAAGATATCGGGGCCCTGACGCTGGAAAACGCCGGCGGTGCAGTGATTGGGAAGCTTTTGCGCTCCGGCGAGGAAGCCGTCGCGTTTGCCGTCGATCCGATCAAAGGGTGCAAGTTCAGCGCCGGCGACATTGCCGCACGCATCGCCAACGGGGCGGTCCTCGGTAGCTACACGTTCGATCATTACCGCACGACCCTCAAGCCCGAGCAAAAACCGTCGCTCAAGAGCGTCAATGTGATGGTGGCTAATCAGGCGGCCGCGCGGAAAGCCTATGCGCCGCTGGCGAAGATCGCCGAGGGCGTGTTCTTCACCCGAGACTTGGTCACCCAGCCCGCCAACATCATCTATCCCAAGACCTTGGCCGGGGAAGCCCGCAAACTCAGCAAGCTCGGGGTCAAGATCGAGGTCCTGGGACGCGCGCGGATGCAGCAACTCGGCATGGGTGCGCTGCTCGGCGTGGCCATGGGCAGTGCCCACGAGCCGCAAATGGTCGTCATGCGCTACGACGGCGGCAAGCGCGGGCAGGCGCCGCTCGCTTTCGTTGGCAAGGGGGTCACGTTCGACTCCGGCGGCATTTCCATCAAACCCGCACAGGGGATGGAGGACATGAAATGGGACATGGGCGGGTCCGCCGTCGTCATCGGTTTGATGAAGGCGCTCGCCGGCCGCAAGGCGAAGTGCAACGTGATCGGCGTCGTGGGCCTCGTCGAAAACATGCCGTCGGGGACGGCGCAACGGCCGGGCGACGTCGTCACCTCCATGTCGGGTCAGACCATCGAGGTCATTAATACCGATGCTGAAGGTCGTCTCGTCTTGGCCGACGCGCTTTGGTACACCCAAAAACGTTTCAAACCGAAGTTGATGATCGACCTCGCGACCCTGACCGGCGCGATGATTGTCGCGCTCGGCAACGACCAGGCCGGTGTGTTCGCAAGCGACGACAAACTGGCGGAGCGCCTATTCGCCGCGGGCCAATCCGTCGGCGAGTTGGTCTGGCGGCTCCCGATGTCGGCGGACTATGACAAGATGATCGATAGCGACATCGCCGACATGAAGAATGTCGGTGGACGCGGTGCCGGCAGTATCACGGCGGCGCAGTTCCTCAAGCGGTTCACCAACGACGTTCCCTGGGCCCACCTCGACATTGCCGGGGTCACCTGGAGCGCGAAAGCCAAACCGACGGTACCCAAGGGCGGGACCGGCTTCGGTGTACGCTTGCTCGATGAATTCGTTGCAGCGAACTACGAAAAGTAAGCGGCCATGACGGAGGTGAGCTTCTATCACCTTCAGCGCATGCCGCTCGACCAAGCGTTGCCCAAGTTGCTGGAGCGCGTGCTCGAGCGCGGGGAGCATGCGGTCGTGCTGGCGGGCTCGGCGGAACGGGTCGAGCACTTGAACGACGTTCTGTGGACCTACGATGCGGGATCGTTTCTACCGCATGGGTCCTCCGACGACGGGTCGGCGGACCGTCAGCCCGTCTACCTCACCACAAACGAGGAAAACCCCAACGACGCAGCGTTCCTCTGTCTCGTTGATGGCGGACAGCCTGGGTTCCTAGGCGCCTTCCAGCGGGTTCTGGACCTGTTCGACGGCAACGACGAGAGCGCGGTCGAGGCCGCCCGAACGCGCTGGAAGGCGGCAAAGGCGGCGGGCTTCGAGGTCACCTACTGGAAGCAAAGCGACGCGGGGCGCTGGGAGAAAGCCAACTAGGTTGCCCCCAAACCCGCCACCCCCTATAAGCGGCGCAAATTCAGACCCAATGGAGCGAGCCATGCCGGTAGAACGCACACTTTCGATCATCAAACCCGATGCAACGCGACGCAATCTGACCGGTAAGGTCAACGCGAAATTTGAAGAGGCCGGGTTGCGGATCGTGGCCCAGCGGCGCGTCCAGCTCACCCGGGGCCAAGCCGAAGCGTTCTACGGCGTTCACCGCGAACGCCCGTTCTTCGACAGCCTGTGCAGCTTCATGACGTCGGGTCCGGTCGTCGTGCAGGTTCTCGAAGGCGAGGGCGCGGTTGCCAAGAATCGCGAAGTGATGGGCGCAACCAATCCCGAGCAGGCGGCCCCCGGGACCGTTCGTAAGGAGTTCGCCGAGTCGATCGAAGCCAACTCAGTGCACGGTTCGGATTCGCCCGAAAACGCGGCCATCGAAATCGCGTTCTTCTTCAGCCAAACCGACATCGTCGGCTGACCGGCGACCGTTCGGCTCTAAACGATCCGGACGGCCGCTTCATCCGCGCGCCGTGGCTCGACTGCGCCGATGGTGAAGACCGCTTCGCCTGCCGTCGTGAGTGCCGCCGTGGCTCGGGCCACGTGTTCCGTGGCGACGACCAAGGCCATCCCGATACCGCAATTGAACGTACGCAACATCTCGGCCTCATCGACGCCGCCGGTTTGCGCCAGCCAAGAAAAGATCGGCGGTCGTTTCCAACTGCCGCGATCGAGGGCGACGCCGAGACCCGCAGGCAGGACGCGTGGGATGTTCTCCAGCAATCCGCCGCCGGTGATATGGGCGGCACCCTTGATCAGCCCGTCCTTCATTGGCGCCAGACAACTCCGGACATAAAGGCGCGTCGGCGTGAGCAACGCGTCGCCAAGGGCGACGCCCGGTGCAAAGGGGGCGTCGTCCTCGTAGCTGAGCCCTGCCATGTCGACGATCTTGCGAACCAGCGAAAAACCGTTCGAGTGGACGCCCGACGATGCGAGCCCCAGGACAACGTCGCCAGCTGCGATTCGCTCGCCGGTAATGAGTCCGTCCCGCTCGACGACACCGACGGCAAATCCAGCGAGGTCGTAGTCGCCCGGCGCATAGAGCCCCGGCAACTCGGCGGTTTCGCCGCCGACCAGGGCACACCCCGCCTCGCGGCAGCCTGCGGCGATACCCGAAACCACGTCGGCCGCCACGTCCACGCTGAGCTTGGCGCTGGCAAAATAGTCGAGGAAGAAGGTCGGCTCGGCGCCCTGGACGATCAAATCGTTCACGCACATTGCGACCAGATCGATCCCGACGCTGTCGTGACGGCCGACGGCATTGGCAATCAACAGCTTCGTGCCGACGCCGTCCGTGGTCGAAATCAGCAGGGGATCTTTGTATCCGGCGGCCTTGGGGTCGAAGATCGCACCGAACCCGCCCAGTCCCGCCGATGCGCCCGGTCGTGCGGTAGATGCCGCCATGGGTTTGATGCGATCGACCAATGCATTGCCGGCGTCGATGTCGACACCCGAATCGCGATAGGTCAAACCGTTGTGTCGGGGCATGATGCAGACCCAGAAAGAGAGGCCGCCTTGTTGAAGCCACACAGGGGCATCAGTATTCTCGGCAAGAGGGTCGGTAACATACCGGATCGCAGTCGCATTTCAATCGTGCTCGGACATCGATTTTGCCGTTCCGCCAAATTGGCGGCGCCGATCCTGCTTGGCCTGATCGTGGCCCTTGGCGCCGTTGGCGGGGCCGTCGCCCAGGACGGCAATCCGATCTTTGCGGTGAGCGGCGTTGCGGTTGACGAGACCGCCGCCTCGGCATCGGCGGCACGCGACATCGCCCTGGCCGCCGGACAACGGCGCGCGGCCCAACGGGTGTTCCAGCGCCTCATCATTCGGGCGGATCAACGCGCCTTGCCGCCGATCGGCGACGACATCGTTGCGCGGCTCGTTCAGAACATCGAAGTGGCGGACGAGAAGACATCCTCGACGCGCTATCTCGCGACGCTCACGGTCGCGTTCAAGCCCGACTTAGTGCGCGACTACCTGCGCGCAGCGGGCTTGCGGTTTTCCGAAACCGTGAGTCGGCCGCGTTTAGTCTTGCCGGTATTCGAGGCTGCCGGTGCGATCAACCTGTGGGATCCGCCCAACGCTTGGCGCGATGCTTGGGAGGCACGGCCCGTGGACCCCGACACGGTTGTCCCGCTGGTCCTTCCGGAAGGCGACCTCCAGGACATCGGTTCGATCGGTCCGATCCAGGCGCTGGCTGCCGAAGCCAGGCCGATCCAGACGATCGCGGCGCGCTACCGGGTGCGCGACGTCGTGGTCGCCCATGCGACGCTGGTCCAGGATCTCGCGGCCAACCGTCCCATTGTTCACGTATCGCTCCGCCATGTCGGGCCGACCAGCGGCGCGGTCAGCATCGAAACGTTTGTCGGCGAATCGCGCGACCGGGTGGACGCCCTCTTGGCCGAGGCCGTGCAACGCACCGTCGAACGCCTCGAGGACGAGTGGAAACGCGACAACTACCTGCGTTTCGACGAACCGGTACGCCTAAGCGCGAGCGTCGCCATTGGCACATTGTCGGACTGGCTGGAAATGCGCCGCCGGCTCGGCGGTGCCGCGGTGATTCAGAACGTCGAACTTGCCAGCATTACGCGGTCGGACGCGCAGGTCGTGATTCACTACCTTGGCGGCCCCGAGCAATTGGGGTTGGCGCTGGCGCAGCGCGATATCGATTTGGTGCAGGAAGATGGTTTTTGGATACTCCGCTTGTCCCGTCGTGCCGAGGCGTCCCGGACTCGGTAAGTCGCTGCCCCAATGAAACGCCTCCCCAACATCATCACGTTGATGCGGATTCTTGCGGTCCCGGTCCTCATCTGGCTGGTGGTCGTCGACGACCTGCGCGTGGCGTTCTGGTTGTTCCTGGCGGCAGGGATTTCCGATGCCGTCGACGGCTTTATCGCCAAACGCTTCGATGCGGTTTCGGAGGTCGGGATCTACCTCGATCCCCTCGCCGACAAGGTGCTTCTTGTCGGCATGTTTGTGACTTTGGGGGCGGTCGATCTGATGCCGCCGTGGTTGGTGATCCTGGTCGTGTCGCGGGACATCCTGATCGTTGGCGGTATCTTGTTTTCGTTTGCCCTTTCGTTGCCGTTGACCCCCAAACCGTCGTTGCTCGGCAAGTTCAATACCTTCACGCAGATTTCACTCGTGGCCGCTGTGTTGGCTTGGCATGGCCTCCTCGTGCCCCTTGAGGTACTCGTCGCGGCCATGACCTATGCCGTCGCTGCGGTAACGGCGTTGTCGGGGGGGCACTACATTTTGAAGTGGACCGGGACGGCCTTTCACGCAGAGACGCGGACCTGATGGCGCCGGCCCAACTCACTTTCGACTTACCGGTTCGCACCGCGCGCGGACGCGAAGACTTCTTCGTCGCACCGTGCAATCTGGAAGCTGTCGAGTGGATCGACCGGTGGCCGAATTGGTCTTCCCACGTTCTGGCTATTTACGGCCCCCCGGCCTGCGGTAAAACCCATTTAGCCCATGTCTGGCGCGCGCGAACGGGTGCCGCTACCGTTTCCACCGCCCAGCTCAACCGCGACCAGTTGCCACTAGGCCTCAGTGTTGGATTGGTTGTCGAACATGACGACCGACCCTTCGAGGAACTCGCCCTCCTTCACATCCACAATGCCATTGCCCAAGCGGGTGGCTCGCTCTTGCTGATCGGAGAGACGCCGCCTGCGCGTTGGCCGGTTGCCTTACCCGATCTGCGATCGCGGTTGCGCGCGGCGACCGCCGTAGGGGTCGGCCGTCCGGACGACGAACTGCTCGCCGCCGTCCTCGCGAAATTGTTCGCCGACCGCCAACTGGCGATCGGGCCTGACGTGATTGCCTTTATGATGACTCGGCTGGAACGTTCGTTCGAGGCCGCCCGGCGAACGGTCGAGCGGCTCGATGCGATGGCGCTGGAAACCGGGCGGCGCGTGTCGGTTCGCTTGGCCTCGGACGTCCTAAACGCGGAAGATGAGGAGCCGAATTCCGGCGCAGATGGAGGATGACAATGATTATGAAGAATCTGGCTGCATGGCGCGGCGCGGCGTCGATCTGGATCGCCGCAACTACAAGTGCGTGGGCGCAAGCTGATATCATGGGCCGCTGGGTCCCGCCGGAACAGGATTCGGTGATCGAGGTCTATCCCTGCGGCGAGCAGGTCTGCGGCCGGATAACCCATCTGAATGAACCGTTGGCAGACGGAAAGCCAAAGGTCGACATCAACAACCGAGACGAAACGTTGCGGAGCCGTCCGATCCTCGGCATGCAACTGCTCGAAGGTTTCGTCCAGAAGGGGCCCGGCGATTTCCGCGAGGGGCGGATCTACAACCCCCGCGACGGCAAGCTCTACAAAGCCGTCATCACGCTCCTGGACGATGGCACGCTGAAGCTACGCGGCTACGTCGGCGTCCCAGCTTTGGGTAAAACCCAAATCTGGAACCGGCCCTCCGACTAGGCGGTCAGATCCCGCGGCCGAACGAACGCCGACAAGGTGAGGGGCGTCGTGGCGAGGCGGGGCCACGTCGCCTCGGGCGACGTCAGTACCGCCAGGGCGCCGGTTGGGAAATGCGCCAGGAGCTCCGGATACCCTTCGGACTGTAGTGCCGCGAGCGACAGCGCGAGGTCGTGGAGCCCCGGATTATGTCCGATCGCCATCACGCTTTCGGTCGCGGCGGGCGTTTCCGCGACCGCGCGCAGGATATCGGACGGCGCAGCCAAGTAGAGTTCGTCCAGGTAGCGTATCGTTGGCGCGTCGATGGGCCATTGTGCCGCGGTCCTCAAGATTTCGAGAGTCTCCCGCGTGCGTTGCGCCGTGGAACACAGAATAAGAGCGGGTTGCAAGGCGTGGTCGCGCAGGTATCGACCGATCGCAGCGGCGGCGCTTCGGCCGCGCCCATTGAGGGGACGGTCCCTATCGTCCAGTCCGCCGTCGCCGTGCGAAGACTTTGCATGACGCAACAGATACAGTGTGACCATCTTGTGCCCTGAGTATGTGTCGATTATGACGGGGAAACGTCGCCCGCGTCACCGGATTGTTATAGTCACGTGCAAAGGTCGGTTCTTACCTCCAAAGAACCGGAAATGCATGAAATGGTCGAAAAAATCGTGGATCTAGGGACCGAAAAAATCAACGCGCCCGAACCGGCCCTCGCGACTCTCCCGACCCGCTTCATCAACCGCGAACTGTCGTGGTTGGCGTTCAACAAGCGAGTCCTGGGCGAGGCCGAGAACCCCAATCACCCGTTGCTTGAACGACTTCGGTTTCTATCGATCTCGGCCAACAACCTCGACGAATTTTTCATGGTTCGTGTCGCTGGCCTACTCGGCCAGGTTGCCGCAGGGGTCGAGGAACTAAGCCAAGACGGGCGCACGCCTGCCGACCAGCTCCGCGACGTCTGGGCGGGTGCCGAGCGCTTGATGGCCGAACAACAGCAGGTACTGCGCGAACTGTTGGCTGCGCTCGCGTCGAACGGAATCGACATCGCCCGACCGGACGATCTGACGGCGGACGACCGCGCGTGGCTGGAGAACCGTTTTCTTGAGCGTTACTTTCCTCTTCTGACCCCGCTCGCCATCGACCCCGCCCATCCGTTCCCGTTCCTGCCCAATCTCGGACTGGGATTGATGTTGCAGCTCAGACGAACTTCCGACGGTGGCTTGTTAAACGCGTTGGTACCGTTGCCGCGCCACTTGGAGCGTTTTGTCCCGCTGCCGCAAATCGACGGAAAAGCGAGGTTTATCGCCCTCGAGACCATTGTCGAATTGTTCCTGGGGCGTCTTTTTCCAGGCTACAGCCTCGAAGCGCGGGGCTGCTTTACGATCGTGCGCGATAGCGACCTTGAGGTCGAGGAGGAGGCGGAGGACCTCGTTCGTCTTTACGAGAGCGCGATCAAGCGGCGCCGGCGGGGCAGTGTGATCCGGCTCAAAGTGGACAGCCGGCTCCCCGAGGCCTTAATCCGTTTTCTCGCCCATGAACTTCGTCTTGAGGATCGATCCGTCATCGTCGTCGACGGATTGGTTGGCTTGGTCGACGTTCAGCAGTTGATTCTCTCTGAGCGCCGCGACCTTCTGTTTCCGCCGTTCCACGCCCGCTTCCCCGAACGAATCCGGGAATTTCGCGGCGACTGTTTCGCCGCGATCAGGCAAAAAGATATCGTCGTCCATCATCCCTACGAAAGCTTTGACGTCGTCGTGCAGTTCGTGCGCCAGGCGGCGCAGGACCCCGATGTCGTTGCCATCAAGCAAACGCTCTACCGCACCAGCGACGATTCGCCCATCGTCCAGGCACTGATCGCCGCCGCCGAGTCGGGCAAGACCGTCACCGCGTTGGTCGAGCTCAAGGCTCGGTTCGACGAAGAGGCCAACATCAAGTGGGCCCGCGACATGGAACGGGCGGGCGTTCAGGTGGTGTACGGATTCGTCCAGCTCAAGACCCACGCCAAGGTGTCGCTTGTTGTGCGAAAGGAAGGGCAGGGGTTGCGCACCTATGTCCACTTCGGCACCGGCAACTACCACCCGCAAACCGCGCGCATTTATACCGATCTGTCGTTCTTCACTACCGATCCCGCGCTGTGTCGCGACGCCGCACTTTTGTTCAACTACCTCACCGGTTACGCGGCGCCGGTGTCGCTCGAAAAGTTGAAAATATCGCCTGCCCATTTGCGGCAAACGATCCTCGCCGTGATCGAGGACGAGATCGGCCACGCAACGGCCGGCCGCCCGGCGGCGATCTGGGTAAAGCTGAACGCGTTGGTCGACGCCGAAACGATCGATGCGCTCTACCGAGCGTCGCAAGCCGGCGTCGAAGTAATGTTGATCGTCCGCGGGATCTGTTGCTTACGGCCCGGTATTCCGGGGCTCTCGGAGAATATTCGCGTCCGCAGCATCATCGGTCGCTTCTTGGAGCATTCGCGGATTCTCTGTGCCGGCGGTGGCCAGGGGCTCCCCTCAGCCGGCGCGCGCGTCTTCATCAGTTCCGCCGACTGGATGCCGCGGAACTTCGATCGGCGGGTTGAATCCCTGGTACCGATCGAGAATCCGACCGTGCACGAACAAATCATGGGTCAAATCATGATTGCCAACTTGAAAGACAACCAACAGGCGTGGGAACTCCAGACCGACGATTCGTACCGGCGCGTTGAGGACCAAGACGACGAGCCGTTTGCCGCCCATACTTATTTCATGACTAACCCGTCGCTCTCCGGGCGGGGCAAGGCGCTGCGCGCCGACAGCTTGCCACGGCTCGTTCTCGACGATGGGGATACATGAACCTAGCCACCCGTTTCCCGGTTGTTCCCGGTGCAGCCGACCGCAAGCCCTTTGCGGTTGTCGATATCGGATCAAATTCCGTGCGGATGGTGGTCTACGAATCGCTCAAGCGCGCGGCACTGCCGATCTTCAATGAAAAGGTCCTGTGCGGACTGGGGCGCGGCGTGCGCGAAAACGGCCGGCTCGACCCCGAGGCGGCGGAACTCACACTTCATACGCTGCGCCGGTATGCAGCGCTCGCCGAAGCGATGGGGGTTGGCGCATTAGAGGCCGTCGGGACGGCAGCAATTCGAGATTCCGCCGATGGGGCGGCGTTCATCACCCGTGTCCGCGAGCAGTGCGGGATTGATGTTCGCGTCTTGAGTGGGAACGAAGAGGGTTATTATTCCGCCCTCGGAGTCGCGGCGGCGATTCCAAGTGCCCATGGGGTGGTTGGCGACCTGGGCGGTGGTAGCCTCGAACTCGTCGGTCTCGATCATGGAAAGCCCGGCGACTCGACAACCCTGCCTTTAGGCGCGTTGCAGTTCGACGGTCGGATGCCGGCGGCGGCACACGTCGATTCGGTCATGGGACAGGTGCCTAACCTCGCCGCGTGGCAGGGGCGGACGCTCTATTGCGTCGGCGGGGTGTGGCGGACTTTGGCGCGGGTTCACATTCGTCAACGCCAAGTGCCGCTCCGGATCGTCCACGAATACCGGGTCAAGGCCCGGGAGTTCGCCGATTTTTCCCGCCTGCTCTCCAACATGAGTGCTGGGTCTCTGGCGGCGCTGGAGGGGGTTCCTACCAAGCGTGCCGCGGCGGTGCCGGTCGGCGCACTGGTTTTGGAGCGGTTGATTGCGGCGCTCAAACCGGTGGATGTTATTTTTTGCGGCTATGGCCTTCGAGAGGGGCTCGTTCAAAGCCATCTTGCACCCGACGAACGGCAACGCGATCCCTTCTTGGCATTTTGCGAAGACGAGGCCAGCCGGAGTTTACGCTTTGCCGCCCACGTCGATGAAGTTATGGCGTGGCTCGAGCCAGTATTGGGTGTGCCCGACGAAAGCGCGGCGCGATTGCGGCGGGGCGCCGTTCTGCTCAGCGAATTGGCGTGGCGTGGGCACCCCGATTACCGCGCAGAGCAGGCCCTGGTGCGAATTCTCCATGCGCCGTTTGTCGGTATCGGCCATCGCGGCCGCGCACTAGTTGCGCTCGCGGTTTACGAACGCTACCGCGGCGATCCGAACTTCGTTATGGCGGGGGAAGCCGGAAAATTGCTCGACGAACGCGAGACCGAACGGGCCATGACGCTGGGCAAGATACTGAACCTTGCCCATACGTTGAGCGGGGGGGCGCCGGGGCTTCTGCCCCGCACCCGGCTTGAGTTGTTGAATGGCGGATTGCATCTCACCCTGCCGAAAGAATTGGCGGATTTCGCCGGCGAGGTCGTACAGAAACGCCACAACGGGCTCGCCCGCCATCTCGGCGTCGAGCCGGTGACAGCGACCGCGGACTAACCCGCGACGTCGATCAACTTGACCTTGCGACCCATGGCGGCGAGCGCGATCTCGCCGTGTTTCAGCCGCAAGGCATCGGCACCAAACACGTCGCGCCGCCAGCCCTGCAGAGCGGCGACATCGGCCTCGTCGTCGGCGGCGATTTCTTCGAGATCGCTGACATTGGCGATCAGCTTCTGCGCGACCTCGTGGTCCTCGCATTTCATGCGCAGCAAAACCTTAAGCAACTCGACCAGCGGACCAATTCCCTGTGGCTTCTGGCCGCGCCCGGCGACATCGGGGAGTTCTTCCTTCGGGATAGCAAGGCCGCGGGCAACCGCAGCAATAATGGCGTCGCCCCGGGCACCTTCGGCGATCCCGCGTGGAAACCCGCGAATAGCGCCTAGCGCCTCGCGAGTTTTGGGCGGGTGGGCGGCAATCTCCAACAGAGCCTCGTCGCGGATTATCCGGTTCCGCGGCACATCGCGCAGTTGCGCCTCTTCCTCGCGCCAAGCCGCGACTTCTTGTAGAACCGCGACCATGCGCGGTTTGGGGTTGCGTAGCTTGAGCCGCCGCCAGGTATTGCGCGGATCGACTTCATAGGTACGCCGGTCGGTCAGGATCGCCATTTCCTCCGCCAACCAGTGCCGCCGTCCGTTCTTCTCAAGCATCCCCGATAGCTTTTCGTAAACCGGGCGCAGGTGGATGACATCGTCCAGCGCATAGCCGACCTGACGGTCGGTCAGGGGCCGTCGCGCCCAATCGGTGAACCGCGAATGCTTGTCGATATGGGCGCCGGCAAGGCGCGAGGCGAGGGTATCGTAAGCCACCGAGTCGCCGAAGCCGCAGACCATCGCCGCGACCTGACTGTCGAAGATGGGGTGGGGGACCTCGCCGCTCATGTGGTGGAAGATTTCCAGATCCTGACGGGCAGCGTGGAAAACCTTGAGGACGTCGGGGTTGGCGAGCAGCGCAAACAGTGGCGCGAGATCGATGTCGGGCGCCAACGGGTCGATGGCGACGGCTTCGTCTGGACCGGCGATTTGCACCAGGCAAAGTTTGGCCCAATACGTGCTCTCGCGCATGAACTCGGTGTCTACGGTGACATAGGCGTCTTTGGCCAACCGGGCACACAGCGCGGCGACTTCATCGGTGGTGGTCAGCATCGTCATAGGGGCTGTATACACGATCCGCGCGTTTGCCGCAGCGAAGTGCCTTGGCTTGACAAGCTGGCGGGGTCGTGCCCATTTTCGCGCGCATTTTCCCCCGAAATCTGCCGGAATCATCATGAAGAGTATCTATCGGAGCCATACCTGCGGCGATCTCACCGAGGCGAGCGTGGGGGAGACGGCAACGTTGTCCGGCTGGGTGCACCGCAAGCGCGACCATGGCAACCTCCTTTTTGTCGATCTGCGGGACCACTATGGCTTGACCCAGTGCGTCATCGAGACCGGGACCGAGGCATTCGCGGTGCTCGAACGGGTCCGCCCCGAAAGTGTCATCACCGTGGCCGGTCCGGTCGTCGCCCGCAGCGAAGACACGGTCAACGCGGCATTGCCCACCGGCCATGTCGAATTGCGTATCGAGCGCATCGAGGTTCTCTCGGCCGCCGATGAACTGCCGCTCCAGGTCTTTGGCGACCAGGTCTATCCCGAGGATACGCGTCTGCGGTACCGCTTCCTCGATCTGCGGCGGGAAAAACTGCACGACAACCTGATGCTGCGTTCGCGTGTGTTCGCCGGCGTCCGGCGACTGATGAACGAACAGGGTTTCACCGAGTTTCAGACGCCAATCTTGACGGCGAGTTCGCCCGAGGGCGCTCGCGACTTCCTCGTTCCGAGCCGATTGCACCCCGGGAAGTTCTACGCGTTGCCGCAGGCGCCGCAGCAGTTCAAGCAGCTCGTCATGGTGGCAGGCTTTGACCGCTATTTCCAAATCGCGCCGTGCTTTCGCGACGAAGACCCGCGCGCGGATCGATCGCCGGGCGAGTTCTATCAACTCGACCTAGAGATGTCCTTCGTCGAACAGGACGACGTGTTCACGGCGATCGAACCGGTGGTTCAGGGCGTTTTCTCGGAGTTTGGGACGTGGCAGGTGGACCCGGCGCCGTTCCGGCGCATTCCCCACGCCGACGCCATGCTCAAATACGGCATCGACAAGCCCGATCTGCGCAACCCCATCGAAATCTCGGACGTCACCGAGGCGTTCCGTGGATCGAGTTTCAAAATATTCGCGGGCGCGATCGAAAAAGGCGCGGTCGTTCGAGCGATCCCGGCCCCGGGGGCGGCGACTCAGCCGCGCAGCTTCTTCGACAAAATGAACGAGTGGGCGCGTGCTGACCAAGGCGCAGCCGGTTTGGGCTACATCGTCTTCGAAGGCGGCGAGGCCAAGGGCCCGATCGCCAAGAATCTGGACGCCGAGAGAACCAAGAAAATACGTGAGCTTTCAGGCGTAAGTGACGGCGATGCCGTATTTTTTTCCTGCGACAAAGCGCCGGGTGCCGCCGCCCTCGCCGGGGCCGCACGGATCCGATTGGGGCACGATCTCGACCTCCTGGAGCGGGACGCCTTTCGCTTTTGCTGGATTACCGACTTCCCACTCTACGAATACGACGCCGAGGCCAAGAAGGTCGAGTTCGCGCACAACCCGTTCTCCATGCCCAAGGGCGGCCTGGACGCCTTGGCGGCCGAGGATCCGTTGACGATCCGCAGCAACCAGTACGACCTCGTTTGCAACGGCCACGAACTGGCCAGCGGCGCGATCCGCAACCACCGGCCCGACGTGATGGTGAAGGCGTTCGAGATCGCCGGCTACAGCGCAGAAGAGGTTCAGAAACGCTTCGGCGGCCTCTACAACGCGTTTCATTACGGCGCGCCGCCCCATGGCGGCATGGCCTTCGGAATGGAGCGTATCGTGATGCTGCTGGCGGACGAGACAAACCTGCGCGAGGTGACCCTGTTCCCGATGAACCAGCGGGCCGAAGACCTGATGATGGGCGCGCCGTCCGAAGCGGCCCTGGCGCATTTGCGCGAACTATCGGTGCGCGTGGTTCTGCCGGAACCGAAAAAAGACGCCGGAAACTAGGAAAACGGTGCCGCCAAGCGTGGGCCAAGGCGACGTCTTCTCCGTCTAGCCCTGCTTTGTCGGGGCGTGTTCGGCCGGCGCGTCGCCAATGCGGCGGAGGGCGCTGCGCACCTGGCGAAGCATGTCCGGCTCGCCGCCATCCATGCCTTCCTCGGCGGCGACCTGTAGCTCGCGCGCATCGGCCTCCCAACGCGCCAGGACGTCCCGTTTCTGTACTTCGGTCAGGAAGGTCGCCTCCAGAACCTCGCCGGGTTCGTTGAACACCGACGTCGGGCTGTGGAGAGCGTCGTGCAGTTTGCTGGACATAGATCTGTTTCCTCTCAGCGTTGATTTGCTTAGTGAACGGTGACGAAGGTGCATTCGGCTGTGCGTCCAACGCGTTCGGACGTGCTGCCTTGGATCAGGCTTTCGAGCCGGTTTAGGCCGCGGCGGCCCATTACAATGGCGTCGGCTTCTTCTTCCGCAGCGGTTTCGACGATGCACCTGGCGGGATCGCCGGTCTTCAACTTGAGCTTTGAACCCGGGATGTCGGTTTGCGCCGCCGTGTTTTCTGCACGCTGCAGGATACCTTCGCCAATGTCCTTGAGTATCCCGGGCGGGATCACCGTGATGGGCGGCGAGCCCACTACTGTACCGGCGGGTACCATTGTCGATTGTCGGATTTGTTCAGCCAGTTCCTCGCTGACCCCCGGCATCGCGGCAATCTCGTCGGCCTTTGCTGTATGCATCAGGACATGGAGAAAGATAAGGCGCGACTCGAAGCGTTTCGCCAGTTCGCACCCAACGGCAACAGCCTGTTCGGCATGGGGCGACCCGTCGGTGGGAATCAAGATTCTCTTGAACATGTTCAGCCTCCGTGTTGGACGACGTTCACGGATACTTCTCTCAAAGAAGACAAACGTCGAAGTCGGGATTGGTTGCGCGCGGGGTAGGGCGCGCGATGCACGGTGCGGCGAACGCATCGCCGCTTTACGGGCCGGCATCGCGCCCGTTCGAACAATACCTGAGGCTTAATGCCCGGATTTCAAGCGATTTCTGGAACCGTTCGGGCCGGTTTGGTCAACCGACCGGTGGGCTAGGCTGCGGTGGGCTTCGCGGCGACCTTTGGCTTTGGCGCAGGCGTTGCCGCCTTTGGGGCCGCGGCGGGGGCCGCGACCGATCCGGCGGCCTGGGTACTGGCGGCCAAGCGTTCGGCGAGAATCATCGACAGATTGAACAGCACCCGAACCATGATGTCGGGCATCGCCCGCATGGTCTTGCGCAAAAAATCCTCGGTCAAAACCAAGGCCTCGACATCGGTTTCGGCAACGACGTCGGCAGTACGCGGCGCGGCCGTAATCAGCGCGGTTTCGCCGAAAATGGCGCCGCTCCCGAGTGTGGC
Organism: Alphaproteobacteria bacterium; assembly: GCA_040216735.1. NCBI lineage: Bacteria > Pseudomonadati > Pseudomonadota > Alphaproteobacteria > Alphaproteobacteria bacterium. The sequence goes on from JAVJOO010000004.1 coordinate 411,374, forward strand.
AAGGGTAAGCCCGTTCGCTTTGACCGCGACCTCGCCTTGCAAGATCACGAACATTTCGCGACTACGCTGCCCGGTGGACACGATCGTGTCGCCCTTTTTGGCGCGGATCAGGTTTCCCTCGCGCACCAGTTTTTTCGCTTCGGCGTGCTTCAGACCCCGCAGCAAGGCAATACCCTCCAGCGGCGTCTGGTGCATTTTCTCGCTGAGGAACTCCCAGAACCGCTCCTCGTCCATGCCCCGGTCGGTGCCTTGCTTGATGGCATCGGGGAATTTGCGGTCGAACCACGCCGCGGTTGTGCCGTTGTTCTCGTATTCGCCGGCGATCTTGTAAAACGGGGACCCGGTCTCGCGCAGGTGCGTGACGTCCTCCATCAACAGCACCAGTGGCACCTGGTACTCGCGGTCGTCGCTTTCGAAGTTTTCGCCGTAACGGCGATAACCCATCTGTTCGTAGAGCGGCACCAGCGCCGGCGCACAACTGGCGAAATCGAAACGGCTGCCGAGGTGGCGCTGGGTCTTATAGGCGGCGCCCAAGAGAACCTTGATGACCTGACTCTGACGCCATTTCTTCGCCACGGTAAAGCGCGTCGTCAGACTGTAGCTGCCGACCTCGAACTCGCCGAAGTCGGCCATCTGATAGTTTTCGCGCACCTTGTCCGGGAATTTGGTGATGCGTCCCGAGTTGATCCGAATCGAGGCGATCACCTGGGTGTCGGCGGTCAAATAGAGATGGATCGCATTGGCATCGAGCGGGTCCGACACCGTCTTGGTGTCGTGAAACGCAAAGACCGAATCGCCGCCCATTTCCTGAACCAGGGTGCGGTAGCGGAACAGATAGATCCGGTGCCGGTCCTCCTCGGACTTCGCCTGAAGAACCGATAGTTTCGGCGTGTTCTGGGGTTTTTCCAATGCCATCCCGCACCTTCCAGGCTTGAGCCTAAGGGGCCGCGAGGGGGGTGTAAATCGGCTTCTCGGGGTGCGCCCGAACGGTTCTGGTAAAGAAAACGGGGTGTGCCGCGTGGCACACCCCGTTTCTGTCCAAGTACTTTCCGGATGCAACCGGCTTAGGAACACCCGCTCGTTGAGCCACAGGTGTTGCATTTCATGCAGGTGCCGTTGCGCACCAAGGTGAAGTTGCCGCATTCGCCGCAGGCGTCGCCCTCGTAGCCCTTCATGCGGGCCTCGCGAATGCGATCCAAGGTCGGGTCGGTGGTTATTTCCGCGATGGTCGTCGATGTGGCCATGACGAACTGCGCCGACGGCGCACTCACCTCGACCCCGCCACCGCCGAACGCGACCGACGAAGCGCCCTCGGCGCTCCGGCCCAGGAAGGCGGTCGTCGGCGGGCCGTCGGCGGCGCCGCCGTTCACCACGTAGAGGTTGGTCCGCATATAGCCGTTGCTGGCAACCCCCATGACGGCCGCGAGCGGCGTCTCGTCGGCCTCTTCGCCCTCGGCCAGTGTCGAGTCCCCGCTGGTGCCGCGCAGGACGTCGTGGCGCAGATCGTTGGGTTCGACATGGGCCAGGTCGGTACGGCCGAGGTAGGAAATCGCCAGTTCCCGGAACAGGTAATCGAGCACCGAGGTCGCCATTTTGATCGCCTCGTTGCCTTCGACCATGCCCGATGGCTCGAACCGGGTGAAGGTGAAGGATTCGACGAACTCATCCAACGGTACGCCGTATTGCAGGCCGAGCGAAATCGCGATGGCAAAACCGTCCATCAAGCTGCGGAAGGCCGAACCTTCCTTGTGCATGTCGATGAAGATTTCGCCGAGGTTGCCGTCCTCGAATTCGCCGGTACGCAAATACACTTTGTGCCCGCCGACAATCGCCTTCTGGGTATAGCCCTTGCGGCGCTGGGGCAGGCGGCGGCGTTCGCCGCGTTGCCCTTTTTCCGCAATCATCCGGTCGATCGTCTCGCGGGCCATTTTTTCGGCCAACGCCGCAACCTGAGCCTGGCTCGGTTGCTCGTCGTAGGCCTCGGCCTCATCCTCGATCGCCATCGCCGAAAGCGGCTGGGACAGCTTCGAGCCGTCGCGGTACAGCGCGTTGGCCTTGAGCGCGAGCCGCCAGGACAGGTTGTAGGCCTCCTTGCAATCCTCGACGGTCGCTTGGCGCGGCATGTTGATCGTCTTCGAGATCGCGCCCGAGATGAAGGGCTGGGCCGCTGCCATCATGTGGATGTGGCTTTGCCACGACAGGAAGCGCTTGCCCTTGCGGCCGCACGGTGTCGCACAGTCGAAGACCGGCAGGTGCGCGTCTTTCAGCTTGGGCGCGCCCTCCAACGTCATCGCGCCGGAGCAGTAGGTATTTGCGGCATCGATCTCGGCGGCGGTGAAGCCAAGTTCCAACAGCATGTCGAAGGTGGGGTCGGTCAAGCGCGCGGGGTCGATGCCGAGGGCTTTGACGCAAAACTCTTCGCCAAAGGTCCATTTGTTGAACACGAACTTGATGTCGAACGCGTTGGTCAGCGCTTCTTCCAGCTTGGCCAATGCCTCCTTGGTGAAGCCTTTCTCGGCGAGGGTGGCATGGTTCACGCCCGGCGCGTTCTCAAGGGTGCCGTTGCCGGTGGCGTAGGTAATGATCGCCGCGATCTCGTCTTCGCTGTAGCCGAGGACCGCTAGCGCCTCAGGGACCGCGCGGTTGATGATCCGGAAGTAGCCGCCGCCGGCGAGTTTCTTGAATTTGACGATGGCGAAATCGGGCTCGATCCCGGTCGTGTCGCAATCCATCAAGAGGCCGATCGTCCCGGTCGGGGCGATCACCGTGGCCTGCGCGTTGCGATAGCCGTGTTTCTCGCCAAGTTTCAGGGCAAGGTCCCAGGCCTTTGCGGCGGCTTGCGCGATGCCGTCTTCGGGAATGTTGGCGATATCCAAGGCGACCGGAAGCGTGGCGAGGTTTTCGTATCCCTCGGCTTCCCCGACCGCCGCACGGCGATGATTGCGGATCACCCGCAGCATATGTGCGGCGTTGTCGTCGTAGCGCGGAAAGGCGCCCATCTCGCCCGCCATTTCGGCCGAGGTCGCGTAGGAGACGCCGGTCATGAGCGCGGTGATCGCGCCGCACAGCGCGCGGCCTTCGTCCGAATCGTAGGACAGGCCGCTGGCCATCAACAGACCGCCGATGTTGGCGTAGCCCAAACCCAAGGTCCGGTACTCATAGGAAAGCTGCGCGATTTCCTTGGAGGGGAACTGCGCCATCAGGACCGAGACTTCGAGCACCATCGTCCACAGACGAACGGCGTGTTCGAACCCTTCGATATTGAACGCGCGGTCTTCGCCGCGGAACGTCAGCAAGTTCAGCGACGCCAAGTTGCACGCGGTGTCGTCCAAGAACATGTACTCCGAGCACGGGTTCGAGGCCCGGATCTCGCCGCCCGCGGGGCAGGTGTGCCAGTCGTTGATGGTCGAATGGTATTGCAGGCCGGGGTCGGCGCTTTGCCACGCCGCCATTGCGATTTGGTCCCACAGCTCACGGGCCTTGACGGTTTCCGACAGCTTGCCGTCGGTCCGCCGGATCAGGTCCCAGTCGCCGTCCTTTTCTACCGCCTCGAGGAACGCATCGGTCACCCGCACCGTGTTGTTGGCGTTCTGACCGGACACCGTCAGGTAGGCCTCGCCGTCCCAGTCGGTGGTGTAGGTCGGGAAGTCGATCCCGGTGTAGCCTTGCTTAGCAAACTCGATGACCCGTTGGATGAAGTTCTCGGGGATCATCGACTTACGGGCTTCGATGATGGCCTTCTTAAGGGCGGGGTTGTCGTTGGGGGTAAAACGCGCGTCGCCGGTGACGGCGTGGCACGCCTTGATCACCGCGTTGAGGTGTTTCGACGTTAATTTAGAGCCTGAGACAAGCGCTGCAACCTTTTGTTCTTCAAGGGCTTTCCAGTTTACGAACGCCTCGATATCGGGGTGGTCGGCATCGACCACAACCATCTTCGCCGCGCGCCGCGTGGTGCCCCCTGACTTGATCGCGCCGGCCGCCCGATCGCCGATTTTGAGGAAGCTCATCAGGCCCGACGATTTGCCGCCGCCCGACAGCGATTCGCCCGAACCGCGCAGGTGCGAGAAGTTGCTGCCGGTGCCCGACCCGTACTTGAACAGGCGCGCTTCGCGCGTCCACAGGTCCATGATCCCACCTTCGTTGACCAGGTCGTCCTTGATGCCCTGGATAAAGCAGGCGTGGGGCTGGGGATGTTCGTAGGCGGATTCTGAGCGGGTCAGGTTGCCGGTGCGGTAGTCGACATAGAAATGGCCCTGGGCCGGGCCGTCGATCCCGTAGGCCCAGTGCAGGCCGGTGTTGAACCATTGCGGCGAATTGGGTGCGCCCATCTGCTGGGCCAGCATGAATCGCATTTCGTCGAAGAAGGCGCGGGCATCGTCCTCGCCGTCGAAATAGCCGCCCTTCCAACCCCAATAGGTCCACGTGCCGGCGAGCCGGTCGAAGACCTGCTTGGCGGTCCGCTCGTTGCTGAATCGTTCTTCCTCGGGGAGCGCGGCGAGGGCCTCGTCGTCTGGGACGCTGCGCCACAGCCACGACGGGACCGTGTTTTCTTCGACTTTTTTGAGCCGAGCGGGGATTCCGGCCTTACGGAAGTACTTCTGCGCAATGATATCGCTGGCGACCTGGGACCAATCGGCGGGGACTTCCACGTCCTTCATCTGAAACACGATGGAGCCGTCCGGATTGCGGATTTCGCTGATCGTGCTGCGGAAAGCCATTCCGTCGTAGGGCGATCCTCCATTCGCGGTGAAGAAACGTTGAACGCGCATACCCTGTTCCCCTCATTGCGGCCCGGCAATTCGACCGGAAGCCTTTGAATTCGCTCTTGAAATTCGCTTCGGCGGGGGGGCGCGACTACCCAGACTTTGTGCCTCCCCAAGCAGGGGACACAAGATATGGTTGAGCCGCAGAGGGGTCAACAATATTTTGTGTCCGTCACATGCTTTGACACCATAGATCGTGTCGGTGTGGATAACTTTCTTCCAAGGCGAGTATTCCTAGAACAAATCAATACCTTGAGGTTCCGCCCGTACCGGGCAGGGCTGTGGACGGTTTGTGCATAACCTTCGCTAGACGGCCCGCGCCTTGAGGTGCAATAGTCCGCCAGATTTCGCTCGGCTGACCGCCTTGGAGGCCCTCTTTGCGCCTGACTTCATTGATTTCGTTCGTCTTCGACTGGTGGCACCGGGCCCCATGGGGCACCTGGATATTTACCTTCCGGCGTGGCGAATACGTCGCGACCGACGCCATGGGGAATCGCTACTACCAGGAAAAGGGGCGGCCCGAGGTTGGACGCTACCACTGGGAACGCCGCCGCCGCTGGGTGATCTACGCCGATGTCGCCGAGGGATCGATGGTCCCGCCGGAATGGAACGCCTGGCTCCAGCATAACGCCGCCGAAGCGCCCACAAATGCTCCGGCAGACTACGCCTGGGAGAAGCCCCACGTGCCCAACCTCACCGGGACGTCGGGGGCGTACCGGCCTGCCGGCCATGTCCTTGGGTCCGGAGCGCGCCGCAGCGCCTCCGGGGACTACGAACCCTGGCAACCGAACTGAACGAGGCGAGTCGCGCATGAAAGGCAACCTGTTCGAAGCCCTGATCGGCGCCGTCGTTCTCGCGGTCGCCGGATTTTTTCTGGTCTTCGCGTTTTCGACATCGGATGTCGGCGCGGTCGCCGGCTACGAAGTGACGGCGACCTTCGACCGGGTCGACGGCGTCAACGCGGGCGCCGACGTGCGCATGAGCGGAATTAAAATTGGGACGGTGACAAAACTCGAGTTGGAGAAAGACACTTTCCTCGCCAAGGCGACGCTCAGTATCGACAGCGAGGTCAAGCTGCCAACCGACTCGTCGGCGGAAATCACGACCGAAGGTCTGCTGGGCGGCAAATACATGGCCATTGTCCCCGGTGGGGCCGATGAAACGCTCGCAAACGGCGGGCGTATCCAGTTCACCCAGTCGTCGATCAGCCTGGAAGGCTTGATTGGGCGCTTCGGGTTCGGTCTCGGCAGTAGCGAGTCGGACAGCGAAAGCACCCAATAGTGTCGGGTTCGTCCTCGCACCGCGATCCGGCGCAAGCCTGGGATCCGAATGCCTATGCAACCAACGCGCGCTTCGTCGCCGACCTTGGCGTGGCGGTCCTCGATCTGCTGGCACCCCAGCCGGGCGAGCGGATCCTCGATGTCGGTTGCGGCGATGGTCCGCTCACGCAAAAAATCGCGACGGCCGGTGCCCAGGTTGTCGGTATCGATGCGAGCGAGGACCTGGTGCGAGCGGCACGGGCGCTTGGGCTGCAGGCCGAGGTTGCCAACGCCCACGCCCTGACCTTCGACCAGGAATTCGATGCCGTGTTTTCGAATGCGGCCCTCCACTGGATGCGCGATCCCGATGCCGTGATCGACGGAGTCCGCCGCGCACTTAAACCCGGTGGGCGTTTCGTCGCCGAGTTCGGCGGACATGGAAATGTCGCCACGTTGATTGCCGCGATCGACGAAGAACTAACGGCGCGGGGTCATTCCGGACTGAAGGGCAATCCTTGGTATTTCCCAACGCCCGAGGAATACGCCGCGCGCCTGCGCGACAACGGGTTCACCGTCGAGGAAATCGGCCTGATCGACCGGCCGACGCGCCTGCCCGGCGACATTGGCGGTTGGCTCGACACATTTGCCGATGCGTTCCTGCGGGTTCTGCCGGCGTCTGAACGCCGAGCCGCGCGCGACGGTGTCGTGACGCGGCTTAGGTCCCGGATTCGCGATGCCGACGGCGTGTGGTGGGCCGACTACGTCCGGCTGAGGTTCCGGGCCGTCTTGGCCTCTTGATGTGGCGCGTGGTTGCCGCCGCCTTGGGGGCCGCGCTCGCGGTCACCCCGGCGCTGGCGCAGGACCGGGCCATTGCAGTTCTCCGTGCCCTCGACAAGGTAACCGCGCGGGTCTCGACGATCGAGGCGCCGGTGGGCCGCGAGGTGCGCTTCGGGACGTTGCGCATTCTGGTGCGGAGTTGTGCAAAACGGCCCCCCGAAGAGCCGCCCGAAACTAGCGTTTTCCTAGAAATCCTCGATCTGCGCCCGCGTGGCGCGCCGCAGCGGGTCTTCACCGGCTGGATGTTTGCCTCCAGTCCCGCGCTCTCGGCCATGGAACACCCGACCTACGATGTCTGGCCGATCGACTGCAGGGCTGCCGCACCGCCGCCCGCCTCGGGCAGCGAGTAGAAGTCCGCCTCTACGCGCATCGCCGCCGCGAGTTGGGCGTGGTAGGTCTCCCGCGGGATTTCAATCGCCCCGAACGACGCCAAGTGATCCGTGACGAATTGCGTGTCGAGAAGGGTGAAACCGCCGGCGATAAGCCGGGCGACGAGGTGGGTCAGCGCGACTTTGCTCGCATCGGTCGCGCGGCTGAACATGCTTTCGCCGAAGAACGCGCCGCCGAGCGAGACCCCATAGAGCCCGCCTACTAACGCCCCATCGGCGCTCCAGGCCTCGACGCTGTGGGCGTGGCCGATCTGCGCCAGTCCCGAATACAGCACGATGATCTCATCGTTGATCCAGGTCGTTTCTCGCCCCCGGGCCGGCGCGGCACAGGACTCGACGACTTTCACGAATGCGCGGTCGACCGTGACCCGAAATGCATCTTGGCGCACTTTCCGGGCAAGCCGGCGGGACAAATGAAACGATTGAAGCGGTAGGACACCCCGGGTGTCGGGGTCGACCCAGAAAAGCGTCGGGTCGTTGCGGTCCTCCGCCATCGGGAAGACGCCGCTGGCATAGGCTCGCAGAAGGATCTCAGGGGTAAGTTTCATCCACGGGTGGAGTCGATGTATTTCTCAAGCCAATGGATGTTGTAGTTGCCGTCGATGACGTCTTTGTTGTCGATCAGGTCGAGATGCAACGGGATCGTGGTTTCGACCCCGTCGACGACGAACTCCATGAGCGAACGGCGCAGCCGCATCAGACATTCGTTGCGATTGGCGCCGTGGACGATGAGCTTGGCGACGAGACTGTCGTAATAGGGCGGAATTGAGTAGCCGCCGTAAAGACCCGAGTCGACCCGAACCCCATAGCCGCCCGGCGCGTGAAAGCTCGTGACCTTGCCCGGGTTGGGCGCAAACGTCCTGGGGTTCTCTGCGTTGATCCGGCACTCGATTGCATGGCCGTTGATGCGCACGTCGTCTTGGCTGAAGCTCAACGGGGCGCCGGAGGCGATCCGCAACTGCTCGCGCACCAAATCCACGCCGGTGACCATTTCGGTCACCGGATGCTCGACCTGCAGCCGCGTGTTCATTTCGATGAAAAAGAACTCACCGTTCTCGTAGAGGAACTCGATCGTGCCGACGCCGCGATAGCCGAGCTTGCGGATGGCGTCGGCGACCCGCGTCCCGATTTCGGCGCGGGCTTTGGCGTTCAGCGCGGGCGAGGGGGCCTCTTCCAGAATCTTCTGGTGGCGACGTTGCATCGAACAATCGCGTTCGCCCAGGTGAACCGCATTGCCGTGGGAGTCGCCAACCACCTGAATCTCGATATGACGCGGCGTTTCGAGATACTTTTCCATATATAGCGTGTCGTCGCCGAATGCGGCCTTGGATTCGGCGCGCGCGGTCGACAACACTTCCGACATTTGGTCGGCGCTGCGCGCAACCTTCATGCCGCGACCGCCGCCGCCAGACGCGGCTTTGACGATCACCGGATAACCGATCTCCTCGGCGACCTGCAGCGCCTCGGCGTCGCTGGCAATCGCTCCCTCGGACCCGGGCACGACCGGAATGCCAAGGTTCTTGGCGGTGACCTTGGCGGTCACTTTGTCGCCCATCAACCGAATGTGCTCCGCCGTCGGCCCAATGAAGGTGATCCCGTGTTCCTCGACGATCGAGGCGAAGTTCGCGTTCTCCGACAGAAAGCCGTAACCGGGATGAATGCCGTCAGCTTCGGTGATTTCGGCGGCGGAAATGATCGCCGGAATATTGAGGTAGCTGTCGGTCGCGCTCGGCGGGCCGATGCAAACGGTTTCATCGGCAAGGCGCACATGCATCGCGTTTTCGTCGGCGGTCGAATGCACCGCGACGGTCTTGATGCCCATCTCGCGGCAAGCCCGCAAAATGCGCAGCGCGATCTCACCGCGATTGGCGATCAGTACCTTTTCGAGCATTTATTCGACGATCATCAGCGGTTCGCCGAATTCGACGGGCGTCGCGTCTTCGATCAGGATTGCCGTGACCTTGCCGCTGCGCGGCGCGGCAATCGGGTTCATGGTCTTCATCGCCTCGACGATCAACAAGGTCTGACCCTGCGAGACCGTATCGCCCACTTTGACAAAGGCCGGGGCGCTGGGTTCGGGCGAGAGATAGGCGGTGCCGACCATCGGCGAGTTCACCGCGCCAGGGTGGCTTGCCGGCACCGCCGTCGGTGCCGGGTCGCTCGGCGCACTCGGCGCCGCACCTGGCATCGGAGCCGGCGCCGTCACATAGTGCGTGCCGCCGCCGCCGCCGCCACGCGAGACGCGGACGCGCTGGTCGTCCTGCTCCCATTCGATCTCGGTAAGGTTCGTTTCATCCAGTAATCCGGCCAATTCACGAATGACATCTGGATCGATCGAAAGTTTTGCCATGCGGTGCTGCCTATGCTTTTGCGATGAGCGTCGTGAGGGCGTCGACGGCTAGCTCGTAGCCGTGCGGCCCGAGCCCGGTAATCATACCGGTTGCGGCCTGACTGACGTAGGAATGGTGGCGAAATTCCTCGCGCCGGAAAATATTGGACAGGTGGACCTCGACGATCGGCACGTCGACCATCCGCAGGGCGTCAAGCAAAGCCACCGAGGTGTGGGTGTAAGCGCCTGCATTGACGATCAGCCCCGCGGCACGTCCGCGCGCGCCCTGCACCCAGTCGACGAGCTGCGCCTCGCTGTTGCTCTGATGGAATTCCACCGCGAACCGGGCCGCATCGGCACGCCGTCGCACCGCGGCCTCGATATCGGCGAGCGATACTGTGCCGTAGATATCGGTTTCCCGGGTTCCCAGCAGGTTCAGGTTCGGCCCGTTGAGGACCAGGATGAGCGGCGTTTCAGGCATGACCGGTTCGTCGTGCGTAAGAGTGATCAGCCTTATAGCATGGCCAACCACAGAGACAATTGGACGGATCGAAGGCATATGGTGTCGGCTGCCCTGTTGAAGCGGCTTCCGCGCGGCCCCATACTTGAACAGGTTTGCCCATACTTGAATTGGTTTGATGGACGAGACCCCCATGGAATTAACGATCAACGGCGAATCGCGGCGCTTCGACGGCCCGCTCTCCGTGGCGCAATTGCTCCACGACCTGGACCTCGATGCCCGCAAGATCGCGCTCGAGCGCAACCTGGAAATCGTTCCGCGCAGCGCCTTCGACGCGACCACCCTGGGCGAGGGAGACCGGATCGAGATCGTCCACTTCATCGGCGGCGGCGACGTTGCCAAGGACCAGGCGGACGACGATACCTGGTCCGTTGCCGGCCGCACGATGCGCTCGCGCCTCATCATCGGCACCGGCAAGTACAAGGACTATGAGGAAAACCGCCGCGCCGCCGAAGCGGCCGAAGCTGAGATGATCACGGTCGCGGTGCGCCGCGTGAACTTGACTGACCGTTCCCAGCCGATGCTGGTCGATTCGCTCGACCCCAAGAAATACATCTTCCTGCCCAACACCGCCGGGTGCTTCACCGGCGAAGATGCGGTACGCACATTGCGCTTGGCGCGCGAAGCGGGCGGATGGGATCTGGTCAAGCTCGAAGTGCTCGGCGACCAAAAAACCCTCTACCCCGATATGCCCGAGACTGTGCGGGCGGCTGAAATGCTCATCAAGGACGGCTTTCAAGTCATGGTCTATTGCAGCGACGATCCGATCCAGGCCAAACGGCTGGAGGAAATCGGGTGCTGCGCGATCATGCCGCTCGGCGCGCCGATCGGGTCGGGACTAGGCGTGCAGAACCCCGTCAACATTCGCATCATCGTCGAGAACGCCAAGGTGCCGGTCGTCGTCGATGCGGGAGTCGGGACCGCGTCCGAAGCGGCCGTGGCGATGGAATTGGGCTGCGACGCAGTGATGACCAACACCGCCATCGCCGAAGCAAAGAACCCGGTTCTGATGGCGGCGGCGATGAACCATGCGGTAAAGGCGGGGCGGCTCGCCTACCGTGCGGGACGGATGGCGCGCAAACGTTACGCCGATCCGTCCTCGCCGCTGGCGGGTTTGATTTAGCCGAGAGCCGTTAGCAGGTCGTGCAGCGTTCGCGCGCGGTGCCGATCAACTGCTTGAACTGATCCATCTGAATCAAGCCAGGCACGACGGTGTCGCCGATGACAAAACCCGGCGTCCCCTCGACGCCGATCGCTTGGGCGAGACGGATGTTGTTGCCAAGCAGCGTCGCGACCGCCTCGCTTTCAACCGTCTCCTGTAAGCGCAACCGGTCTACGCCCGCTTCGACCGCGGTTTGTAGCGCAAGGTCGGCGCTCAAACGCCCACGCGCCTGGAGCATCGCGGCGTGATAGGCCGCGTAGCTGTCCGGCGCCAATAGATGAACGGCGATGCCAACGCGGGCGGCGGCGACAGACGCCTCGCCAAGGACCGGGTATTCCTTGTAGACGATCCGCAGATTGGGATCGTCCTTGGTCAGTTGGGCCAACACGGGGTGGGCGTTGCGGCAATAGGGGCATGCATAGTCGAAAAATTCGACGATCGTGACGTCGCCGTCGGGATTGCCGCCGACCGGTGTCATCGGGTCGTACCGCAGCGCGTCGCGGTTGGCGGCGAGCGCGTGGAGTGCCCGCTCGCCGGCAGCGGCCTGTTCGCGCGATTGCAGAATTCGGATCGCCTCAAGGACGATCTCGGGATTGCGCAAGATGTAGTCGCGGACAATGGCCTCGGTGACGCGCCGCTGGGCCGGATCGACCGATTCGAGGATTTCGGTTTCGACCGCCGGGCGGCTTTGCTGGGTCTGGGCCGGCGCGGCCAAAACGAGGGCGACGACCGCGGTTGCGGCCCACAAGAAAAATCTATCCATGGTTCCTATCAGCGTCGGGGCTTGGTGGTAGTCAGGATGTCTTGAGCGCGCAATTGACCTGGCGAACCGGCCGGCAGCAAGCGTTCGGCGCGGCTGGCGTGGGCCCGCGCATCTTCGCTGCGCCCGGCGAGTACGGCTTGTTCGGCGCTGGCAAGGCTCGACAGACCGAATTCCTTGGCCCGGCCGTAGGCAATAGCCAACTGTCCCCACGCCGCCGGCATCTCCCGGTTGACGCGGACGGCTTCCTCAAGATGAACGATCGCTTTCTTGTCCAGCTCGGGGTCGTTCATTGCGACCAAAGCCTGGCCCAGCCCGAGGCGCAGAAGCGGCTCGTGCGGCGCTAGGCGGACTGCTTCTTCATTCGGGGGGATCGCCTTTTCCCGTCCGCCGTTTTCATAGAGAATCTGCCCCTTCAGTTCATGAAAAAACGGATCCTCCGGAAAATCGGCAATAAGGGAATCGATTTCCGCCAGCGCGCGCGCCTCATTGGTGGTGCGGTGAAAGGCAATCGCTCGGGCGTAGCGCGCGGCAACGCTGGTATCGCTCTCGGGGTAGGCCCGCAACGCCCGCTGCGGGTCGAGGAAACCTTGAACCTTGGCCCGCACGCGGTTGAACGCGGCGACCTGATCGGGCGGTACCGGCACGTTGGCGGCGGGCGACTGGGAAATCAGTCGTTCGAGGGCAAGGATTCGGTCGCGCGACAACGGATGGGTTCGCCCGTAGGACGATTGGCTGCTACGGAGCAACGCCTCCTGGTCGCCGAGTTTCTCCAGGACGTCGAGGAGCCCGCGGGCGGATTGCCCGGTGTCGTCCAAATAGCGCACCGCCGCCTGGTCGGCGGCGGATTCTTGAACCCGGGAATACTGAAGAATGGATTGTCCGGCGACCTGGGCGCCGCCTCCCAGAACCGCCGCGCCGGCCGCACCGCCGCCGCCCACCGCAACCGCAGCGACCCCAAGGACCGCGGCGACAATCGCAATGGCATTGGCGCCGCGCAGAGCGTCTTGGGTGCGGGCGAGATGCCCGCCGGCGATATGCCCGGTCTCGTGAGCGAGCACGCCGATGATTTGGCTCGGGTTGTCGGCCTCGACCAGTAGCCCCGTAAACAGGAAGATTCGCTGTCCCCCCGCCACAAAGGCATTCAACCGTCGATCATTGACAATATGGACCGACACAGAATCCGTGGTAAGACCAGCCGCGGCAAAGACCGGCTCGGCAAAGTTGCGGATCATGCGCTCGGTTTCGGCATCGCTGATCAAACTGAGGTTTTGGGCGTACGCCGGCCTGACGATAGAGGTGACAAGAACGGTGAGAACGAGAAACCGGCTCAAAAGGCGTGTCACGACGTGCTCCGCGGCGAAAACCTATTTTGAACGTAGGCAGGGGGCGCGCCTCCGTCAATTCGCGCTCGGCGCGATGTTTTTAGCGGCGGGCTGCGCCGGTTCGGCACCCCAACAGAAGATCCCCACGGTCAGCTTCATCGGCGGCGTAACCAGCGACGAGCCACGGGCGACGCTTGCGGGCCTTGCGGCGTTGGAGACCGGCGGGACCGCCGCGGATGCCGCTGTTGCCACTTTTTTTACCTTGGCGGTTACGTATCCGTTAGCCGCCGGGTTGGCCGGCGGTGGCGCCTGCGTCGCTTACGATTCGATTTCCGGAACATCGGAAAGCATCGACTTCGCGCCGACCGTACCGGCGCTTGGTGGCGCCGTCGCCGTGCCGGGTGCGGTGCGTGGAATGGCGGCGCTGCATGCCCGCTTCGGACGGTTGCGCTGGAGCCAACTCATTCTGAAGGCTGAGGAAAAAGCCCGCTTCGGCTTCCCGGCATCGCGCGCGCTTGTCTCCGCGGCGCAAGATTACGCAGGAACCACCGGGGCCGGCGAACTTGGACCGTTTATTGCCGGTGGCTTGGCGGTCGCCGAAGGTGCGACTGTGGTGCAGCCCGCGCTGGCGGAAACTCTAAGCGCCATTCGCGTGCGCGGCGGCGGCGACTTCTATTTCGGCGATGCGGCACGCACGTTTGTCACCCGGGCCCAAGAAGCCGGCGGTCGTCTCACGGTTGACGATCTCAAACAATATCTGCCGGCCTGGCAGCGCAGCGCCCGCACGGCGCTCGGCGATCTGAGTCTCTTCACGACAGCCGCCGGGCCGGGGGGCGGGCCGCTCAGCGCCGCGATGTGGTCGATGCTCACCGACCAGCAACGCTACGCCCAGACACCCGATCCGATGCGGACCCATCTTGTCGCCGAAACCGCAACCCGCGCGTTGGCGGAACGGGCAAGCAGCGAAGCCGAGACGACATCGTTCCGTGCCGCTGCGTTGATGACATCGTACGATGCGAACCAGCACACGCCGGTGGACGCGGCTGGGCAACCCGACCTGTCGCCCTGGATCGGAGCGGGCCGCGACGGAACGACGGGTTTTGTCGCCTTGGATTCGGCGGGGTCGGCGGTCGCCTGTGTCCTAACCATGAATGCGCCCTTCGGCGACGGCCGGCTCGACGAAAAACTTGGCCTCTTTTTTGCGCCGGCGGTACCTGTCGGTGCGGCGGGCTGGCTACGCAGCGGGGCCGACTTTATGGCGCCGGTTCTGATCGCCAATGCCGTGACCGGCGAATTTGTCCTCGGGTTGACCGCGACCGGCGGTCCGGCGGCGCCGGTTTCTGCGGCACGCATTGCGGCGCTGTCGATCCTCGACACGCGGCGCCTGCGCGAGTCTGTCGATGCCGCCCGCGCCTTTGCCCTTCCCAATCCAGACGTCACCGTCATCGAACACGGTTTGCCGACGGACGCTGTCGAAGCGCTGCGCAGCGCCGGGCACCGCGTTACCGAAGGTGGCGGCTTTGGGATCGTCAACGGCATCCTGTGCTTTGGCGGGGCGACCTTGGACGCCACGTCCTGCGAGTTCGTCGCCGACGGACGCGGCCACGGTCTGGCCGACGGCGGCACCCAGTTCTAGGCCGTACACCGTGAAGATTTCGTCACGGTCGGACGTTGCGCCGTTCTATGCGATGGAGGTTCTCAAGGCCGCCAACGTCAAAGCGGCGCGCGGCGATTCGGTGCTTCATCTCGAAGTTGGCGAACCCGGGCGCGGCGCGCCCTCAGGTGTCCTCGCGGCGGCGCACCGCGCGTTGGATGCGGGCGGGATCGGCTACACCGACGCATTCGGGTTACCGGACTTGCGCGCGCAGATCGCGCGCTATTACCGTCAAACCCACGATGTCGATGTTCCCATCGACCGCATCGCCGTCACCGGCGGATCGTCGGGCGGGTTCGTTCTATCGTTGCTCGCGGCCTTCGATGTCGGCGATCGGGTCGCGTTGGGCGTGCCGTGCTATCCGGCCTATCGCAATATGTTCAAGGCGTTGGGGATCGAGCCGGTCTACCTGCGCACCACGATGGAAACCCGTTTTCAACCGACGCCCGAGATGCTCGCCGCCGCCGGTCCGGTCGATGGACTGCTGATCGCCAGCCCCGCAAACCCGACCGGAACCATGTTGCTCGGGGCGCCGATGCAAGGGCTGATCGACTATTGCAACGACAACGGCGTGCGCCTGATTTCCGACGAAGTCTATCACGGGCTCACCTACGAACGGCCCGCCGAAACGGTCCTGGTGCGCTCGGTCGGCGGCATCGTTCTGAACGGTTTTTCGAAATACTACGGCATGACCGGCTGGCGGCTCGGCTGGATGGTGATGCCGGACGATTTGACGCCGCCGGTGGAGCGGCTCGCCCAAAACCTATTCATCAGCTCGAACGCGATTTCGCAACGGGCCGCTATGGCGGCGTTCGACTGTGGCGAGGAGTTGGCGGCAAATGTCGACGTCTATCGGCGCAATCGCGATGTGTTGCTGGACGCGTTACCGCGCGCCGGCATCGACGACATGGCGCCGGCCGACGGCGCCTTCTACATCTATGCCAATGTGAGTCGCCTGACTAACGACAGCTCGGATTTCTGTGCCCGCCTGTTAGCGGAAACCGGTGTGGCGATTACGCCCGGCATCGATTTCGACACCGAGCAGGGTCAGGCCTACATCCGAATCAGTTTCGCCGGTGAAAACGATACGATCCGCGATGCCGCGGACCGTATCGTTTCATGGCTTAGCTGAGCGCGCGGCTCCACCAACCCCTTTTCTTGGGCTTATCCGGGTCTTCAACCGGTTGCGGCGATCCCTCGTCGATCGAGTCGGGCACGGCCGTTTCAGCCCCTGCGGCGAGGGGCAGAGGATCTTGTACGGGTTCCGCGGGGGGCTCATCGGTCGGCGTGTCCGCCTTCGGCGGTGCCTGTTCGGCCTCGTTCGATTCGGTCGCGACAGGCGATTCGGTCGCAACGGCGTCGCCGACAGTTGACGGCGGCGCATCGGTGTCCGATTCGGCTGTCTCTACCGCACCCTCGCCGTTGTTTGCATCGGTGGCGGTGTCGGACCGTTCGCTCCGACGCCCACGACCCCGGCCGCCGCGTCGCCGGCGAGGGCGGGGGCGTTTTTCGCCGTCGCCGTTTTCGTCGCTGCCTTGGCTCTCTGAGTCGCCGCCGGATGCCTCCGCGCCCTCTTCGCCGCCTTCCGGGGCGGAACGCGATGCGTTCTCGCCGTCCTCCGCGTCGTCTTGCGGGATCAGGTTGCCGTCGGCGTCGCGCCGCCGCCGCCTGCCGCCGCGCCGGCCGCGCCGCCGGCGTTTGCGGGGTTGCCCATCTTCGTCGGTGTCGGTGTCGTTGCGCGTGCGGGTTTCGGTGGCGGCCTCGCGGTCGTCCTCGTCGTTTTCCTCGGCGGCGTCGTCGTCCTCCGCGTCCTCGGGTTCTTCCTCGACCGTGTCGGGCTGGGCGACCGGTTCGCGCCGTTCGCCGCCGCGTTCGACCCGGAAGTCGGGGGCGATCAACGTATCATCGGAGTTGACGAAGATGGTCAGCCCGTAGCGCCCCTCGATCGAAGTGACCGATGCGCGTTTTTGGTTGAGCAAGTAAAGCGCGGCCAGCGTGGGCACGAAAATCGACACCTCGGTCGAACGTCCGCGCAGCGCCTCGTCCTCAAGGGCGCGGAGCGCCCGCATCGCCGCGCTTTCGACCGAATAGACGATCCCGCTGCCGCCGCAGGTCGGGCAGGGGTCGCTACTGGACTCGAGCAAGCTCGGACGGAGCCGCTGACGCGACATCTCCAACAACCCAAAATGACTGATGCGGCCAACCTGGATGCGCGCGCGATCGGACTTGAGACAGTCTTTGATCTTGCGCTCGACCGCGCGGTTGTTGCGGTTCTCCTCCATGTCGATGAAGTCGATCACGATCAGGCCCGCAAGGTCGCGCAGGCGAAGCTGGCGTGCCACTTCCTGCGCGGCCTCGAGGTTAGTCTTGAGTGCCGTCTCTTCGATGTTTCGTTCCCGCGTCGAACGCCCGGAGTTGACGTCGATCGCGACGAGGGCTTCCGTCGAGTTGATGATGATATAGCCGCCCGACTTCAGCGTGACTCGCGTACTCATCATGGAGTCGAGTTGGGCGTCGACTTCGAACTTGCGGAAGAGCGGGACGGTGTCCTTGTACGGTTGGACCCGTTTGGCATGGCTGGGCATCAGCATGCGCATGAACTTCTTGGCCGACTTGTAGGCCTCGTCGCCCTCGACAAGGACTTCGTCGACGTCCTTCGTATAGAGGTCGCGGATAGCCCGCTTGATCAGGTTTGCCTCTTCGTGGACCAGCGCCGGGGCAATCGATTGCAACGTCGTGTCGCGGATCTCGCCCCACAGCCGCGACAAATAATCGTAGTCGCGTTTGATCTCGAGCTTGTTGCGTTGGGCGCCGGCGGTACGGACGATCAGCGCCATTTCCTTCGGGATGCTGATGTCGCCGACGATCCCCTTCAATCGTTTGCGATCGGGGGCACTGGTGATCTTGCGGCTGATCCCGCCGCCGCGGGCGGTGTTGGGCATCAACACGCAGTAGCGGCCGGCCAGCGATATATAGGTGGTGAGCGCCGCGCCCTTGTTGCCGCGCTCTTCCTTGACGACCTGGACCAATAGGATCTGGCGCCGTTTGATGACTTCCTGGATTTTGTAGGCGCGCTGGAGTTGCCGTTGGCGCTGGGCGGGCCGTTCGTCCTCGAACTCGTCTCCGCCGATGGCCTCGGGTTTGGGGGCCTCCGGGGCGTCTTCCGACTCCTCGCCGTCCGTGTCGCTCGCTGAAGCGTTGTCCGCATCGGTGTCGCCGGTCGCGGCAGGCTCGCCTATTTCTTCAACGCGATCCTCGGCCTCGGCAGCAGCCTCCGCCTCGGCTTCCTCTTCCGCCTCGGCTACAGCCTGTTCCTTGGCTTCCGCGGCCAAAAGCGCTTGGCGGTCGGCAACCGGAATTTGATAGTAGTCGGGATGAATCTCGTTAAAGGAGAGAAACCCGTGGCGGTTTCCGCCGTATTCGATAAACGCCGCCTGAAGCGACGGTTCGACGCGGGTGACCTTGGCGAGATAGATGTTGCCCTTTAGTTGGGCGCGGTTCGTGGCCTCAAAATCAAATTCGTCGAGTTGTTTTCCTTTGACGACCACGACCCGGGTTTCCTCCGGGTGGATCGCTTCGATCAGCATTTTCGTTGCCATTAGGTGTTGTATTCCTTGCGGGCGCTGACGTGCCGAATGCAAGATTCCGCCGCCGCGAGCCCCGGTTGAGCGCCGGCGCCACGCCACCTGCCGCTGCAAGATGCAGCGTGCCCGTGTGATGCATGGTCAAGTGAGCCGGCATGGGTTGAACTTTTCAGATGGTCACGTTGGCGCGGCAACCCCAGTGTCTTTCCGTGCGCGTATCGTTTGAAGTGCGCTGACCGGGCTGCCGCGAGCGTTAGCCGTTGCGAAATAAACACACTTTAGTTACCGGAACAAACCTATTTTTGGGTTAAGACGTAAAATCGCCGACAAGGACGCTTATTTGAATATCGCGGGGTGCCGGGGTTATATCTAGTATGAAGGTTACGCATGAGCGCTAAATGTACGACAAACTGCGGCATTTGATCGTCTGTTTGGCTGTCTTGGCAGCCCTAGGAGCAGCGGGTGCCCAGGCGGCCTCGGCGGTGGTTGGCGTGCGCGCCGGCGAACAATCCGAAGCGACCCGATTCGTCATGGATCTCTCCGAATCGGTCGAGTTTGAAGTCTTTCTGCTCGATAACCCCTACCGCGTTGTGGTCGATTTCCCGGTCCTAGAGTGGCAGGTGCCGGATACGCCAGGCCTCAAACGGGGCCTGATCGACGGGTTCAGGTTTGGCCTCTTCGACCGCGCAACCTCACGCCTCGTCCTCGACGTCAACCGGCCGGTCGAGGTGCGGCGTTCCTTTCTATTGCCGCCCAATGGCGCATCGCCGTTTCGTTTTGTCATCGACCTCGCCGAGGTGCCCGCCGACCGCTTCGAGCGCGTGGCGGCAGTTCCGGCGCAGCCCGCCGGACCGATTCGACTGGTCAAACCCGAGCCGCAATCGGCGCCCGCCCCTGTGCCGACTAAGACCGGTCCGCGGATCGTCGTCCTTGACCCCGGTCACGGCGGTATCGACCCCGGGGCGATTGGCCGCCGCGGTGCCCAGGAAAAGGCCCTCACGCTGGCAATCGCCAAGGAAACCCGAAGGGCGTTGGAGGCGTCGGGCCGCTACAAAGTTTACATGACCCGGGAAGACGACATCTTTGTGCGACTGCGCGACCGCGTTGCCTTCGCACGCCAGCGCGACGCCGACCTGTTCATTTCGCTCCATGCAGATTCCCTGGGCGACCGTTCGGTGCGGGGTGCGTCGGTCTACACACTCTCCGAGAAAGCCTCCGACGCAGAAGCCGAGGATTTGGCCCACCGCGAAAACAAGGCCGACTTGATCGCCGGCGTCGATCTTCAAAACGAACCCGGCGAAATAGCCACTATCCTGATCGACCTGGCCCGGCGCGAGACCATGAATTTGTCGGCGACCTTCGCGACCCTGGTCCTGCCGGAGTTCGAGCGCGCCGGGAAAACTTTGCGCCGGGGTCACCGTTTCGCCGGGTTTGCCGTTCTCAAAGCGCCCGACGTCCCGTCGGTGCTGATCGAGCTGGGCTATTTGTCCAACCCGGCGGACGAACGCCAATTGGGCGACCGCGATTTCCAGAAAAAGCTCGGAATCTCGATCCAAAAGGCCGTCGATACCTACTTCGCGGGACTCTCACGATGATTCGAACCGGCATGGCCGAATTCCGCCTCAATTGAGCGTATACTTCGAATCGTCGGGGAAGGAGCCCGTGGGCCCTACATGTTGAAGTTTCTAGGATTTGTTTTTGGCGCGGTCTTCCTGCTCGGTGTTGCAGGGGCGGGCGGGGGGCTGTTTGTCCTCTACCACTATGGCCGCGATCTCCCGGATTTCGACCAGCTCGCCACCTACCAACCGCCGGTGATGACGCGGGTCCACACCGCCGACGGCAGTCTGCTGACCGAATACGCGATCGAAAAACGTGTGTTCGTTCCGGTTGCCGCCATGCCGCGTCAGTTGATCGAAGCGTTCCTGGCAGCCGAGGACGATACCTTTTTCGAACATCCCGGCGTCGATGCGCGCAGCGTTATCGGTGCCGCCATCACCAATTTGATGAACTATGGCGGCGACCGCCGCCCGGTCGGCGCGTCGACAATCACCCAGCAGGTCGCCAAGAACTTCCTGCTCACCAACGAAGTGTCGATCGACCGCAAGGTCAAGGAAGCCATCCTGGCGTTTCGCATCGAGCGCGCGCTGTCCAAGGAACGCATCCTCGAACTCTACCTCAACGAGATTTATCTGGGCCAAGGCTCCTATGGTGTGGCTGCAGCGGCGCTGAACTATTTCGACCGGTCGCTCGACAATCTCAATTTGCAGGAAATGGCCTATCTCGCCGCGCTCCCCAAAGCGCCCAACAACTATCACCCGACCCGCCGCGCGGCAGCCGCCAAAGACCGGCGGGACTGGGTCCTGGGCCGGATGGCGGCGGTCGGGTTCATCGCCGAGTCCGAAGCTACACTGGCGTCGCAAACGCCATTGGTCGTCACCCAGGGCCGTGGCGACGAATTCGTCGATGCCGCCTATTTCACCGAAGAGGTTCGCCGCCAGCTCTACGATTCCTACGGCGAGAAGGGTCTTTACGAGGGCGGGTTGTCGGTACGCACGACCCTCGAACCGCGCCTCCAAGCGATTGCCCGGTCCAGCCTGCGCCGCGGGCTCGAGGCCTACGACCGGCGCCACGGCTGGCGCGGTCCAGTCGCGCGGATTTCCACCGAAGGCTGGGAGCGGGCGCTTGAAACCGTCGATATCCCAAAGGGCATCCGGCAATGGCAGCTTGCGGCAGTCCTCGCGGTTGAAGATGTCGGCGCTCAAATTGGCTTGCGTGGCGGCGGGCGCGGCTTTGTCCCGTTCGACGAACTCAAGTGGGCGCGCCCGCACCGCGACGATCAAAGTGTCGGTGCGGCGGTAAAACGCACGACGGACGTGCTGGCCGTGGGCGACGTCGTGTTGGTCGACCGCTTGGAGACCGATAGCGGACCGGTCTACGGCTTGCGCCAGGTTCCGGACCTCCAGGGTGCGCTCGTGGCGATGGACCCCCATACCGGGCGGGTTCTGGCGATGGTCGGTGGCTACGATTACAGCCAAAGCCAGTTCAACCGGGCCACCCAAGCGATGCGCCAGCCTGGTTCGGCATTCAAACCCTTCGTCTATGCCGCGGCGCTAGAGAATGGCTTTACCCCGGTGAGCCGGGTTCTCGACGCGCCCTTCGTGATCGACCAGGGCGCGGGTCTCGGCCGCTGGAAGCCCGCCAACTACACCAATCGTTTCTATGGGCCCTCGACCCTGCGCCTGGGCATTGAGAAGTCCCGGAATTTGATGACCGTCCGTTTGGCCCAGTTTATCGGCATGGACGTCGTGTCCGACTACGCGGAACGCTTCGGCATCGTCGACGACTTGCCGCAGTTTCTATCGATGTCCCTGGGGGCGGGCGAAACGACATTGATGCGCTTGACCACGGCCTACGCGATGCTGGTCAACGGTGGTAAGAGAATATCGCCGACGCTGATCGACCGAGTCCAAGACAGGCGCGGCCGCACGATCCTCAAACACGATGGCCGTGCCTGCGACGCGTGTGTCGTGCAGCGCTGGGATAATCAAGCCGAACCGGTGCTCAGCGACGACCGGCCGAGCGTGATTCGCCCCGAGACCGCCTATCAAATGGTTTCGATGCTGGAAGGCGTGGTCGAACGCGGGACCGGCGTTGCCATTCGCCGCCTCGGGATGCACCTCGCCGGGAAAACCGGCACGACCAACGACAACATCGATGCGTGGTTCCTCGGGTTTTCGCCCGACTTGGTCGTCGGTGTCTTCACCGGTTTCGACGAGCCCCAGTCGCTCGGGGCGACGGAGCAGGGGGCGAGCGTCGCGGTGCCGATCTTCCGCGATTTCATGGAACAAGCGCTGGCCGGACAGACCGATATCCCGTTCCGGATTCCAAGCGGCGTGCGCCTCGTGCGGATCGATGCCGCGTCGGGCGCACTTGCCAACGAGCGCAGCGAGGAGGTCATTCTGGAGGCCTTCCGCCCAGGCAGCGAACCGACGGCCGCCGAATCGGCGGTGCTCGATACCCAATTCGGGACCGTCGTGCCGAACCGTGCGTCGACCGGTTCCGGCGTCGGCGGTCTTTACTGATCGCGCCGGGTCCGTTACCACACGGACCGACGATGATCGGACCGGACGGTTATGCGCGCTGAATTCGAAAAACTTCAAAGCGACATCGAGCAAGCGGTCGGGTTGCTGAGGAGGCATCTTTGACTACGACAATGCGCTTGTCCGGCTCAAAGAGCTAAACCGCCTTTCGGAAGATCCCAAGCTTTGGGAAGATCCCGACGCCGCCAAGAAGGTGATGCGCGAGCGGACCCAACTCGATACCGCCATCGGTCGTTATCAAGACTTGGAAACCGAATTTAAGGACACCGTCGATCTGATCGAACTCGGCGAGGCCGAGGGCGACGACGCCATTGTCGGTGAAGCCGGTGCCGCGCTTGCGGCCTTGGCCGTGCGCGCCGCCAAGCTCGAGATCGAAACGCTGCTCTCCGGCGAAGCCGATGCCAACAACTGCTTCCTCGAAGTTCACGCCGGCGCCGGCGGGACGGAATCCCAAGATTGGGCGGAGATGCTGTTGCGCATGTACCTACGTTGGATCGAGACCAGCGGGTACAAAGTCGAGTGGATCGAGGAAAGCCCCGGCGAAGAAGCCGGTATTAAGTCGGCGACGGTCCGGGTGATCGGCCCCAATGCCTATGGTTGGCTCAAGACCGAAACCGGTGTCCACCGTTTGGTGCGGATATCGCCGTTCGATGCGTCGGCCCGTCGGCATACCAGTTTTGCCAGTGCCGGCGTCTATCCCGAGATCGACGAGGAAATCGACATCGTTATCGAGGATAAGGACTTGCGCGTCGATACCTACCGGGCCTCGGGGGCCGGCGGGCAACACGTGAACCGGACCGACAGCGCGGTGCGTTTGACGCATCTCCCGACTGGTATCGTGGTGCAATGTCAGAACGATCGCTCGCAGCACAAGAATCGGTCGGCGGCGATGAAGATGTTGAAGTCGCGCCTTTACGAGGTCGAGATCGAGAAGCGCGAAGCCGAGAAACAGGCGCTCCACGACTCCAAAACCGATATCGGCTGGGGGCACCAAATCCGCTCCTACGTGCTGCACCCCTACCAAATGGTCAAGGACCTGCGAACCGGAGTCGAGAAAGGCAATGCCGCCGGCGTGCTCGACGGCGATCTCGACGATTTCATGGCGGCGGCGCTGTCGGCACGCGTCGGCCAAACTTGATCGGGTCTTGGCCTAAAAATGCAAACGCCGCCCAAGAGGACGGCGTCGCGGTCGAAGATACACTCAAATCTAAATCAGGCAGGCACACCCGCGGGCACGGCGCTGGAGCCCATTTCCCGCTTGGGCTGGTGGACCGATTTGATCCGTGCTTCGGGCATTTCGGTCGGTTTGTCGGTGCGCTTGCAGTGTCCTTCGACGAAGGCGCCGGAATCGATCGCCAGCAATTCATGCCAGATATCGCCGACCACATGGGCGCTCTTCGCGAGTTGCACTTTGCGGGCGCGAATACGACCGTTGACGCGGCCGCGCACCACGACGTCGTCGGCGACAATCTCGCCGTTGATCGTCGCCTTTTCCCCGATCGTCAGGGCGTTCGCCGAAACGTCGCCATCCACCGTACCGTCGATCTGCACTTCGCCTTGCGAGCGGAGGTTACCGACAATCTGCAGATTGGCGCTGATCAGCGACGGCGGTGCGTCTTTGGGGCTACCTGGTGCTTCGGGCAACGGACTGGTTCCACGTTCAGTTCTTGAAAACATATTTCCCTGCTTTCAAAAAGCGTGCCGGATCATACGCTTTGCCGTCAAATCTTATCTCGTAATGGAGATGGGTGCCAGTGCTACGCCCGGTGCTGCCCATCCGCCCGATGTGGGTCCGGAAGTCCACTTCATCGCCCTTTTTGACCAATACCTTGGCCAAATGCCCGTAACGCGTACGTAGGCCCATACCGTGATCGATCTCAACCATGTTGCCAAAGGCGCCATTGCGGCCGGCGATGACGACGGTTCCGGGCGCGGTGGCGAACACGAGTTGGCGCGGCGGGCCGGCAAGATCGACCCCTGCGTGAAAGGCCATCCGCTTGGTGAAGGGATCCGGGCGGCGGCCGAATTCGCTTGAGATGTAAAAATTGTCGGCTGGCGGCGCCAAGGGCAATATCCGCAGGACACTTTGCAAGGCTTCCCAGCGCTGGAGATTATCTTCGAGGCCGGCGACGGAAGAATCGAACATCGCGCTGTCTTCGAGCCGTGCGTTGGTCACCATCGTGCCGTCCTCGGCGCTGTTCGGTTCAATCACCGGTCCGCCCATCGCCGCACCCAGGATGCCGGTTTTTTCGAAGATCGCCTCGGGCGCCAGCCCGGTCATGGCGATGGTGTCTTCGAGGAGGGAAATGTCGTCGGTGGTCCGCGCCGCTATCCGCTCGACAAATCGCTGTTGTTCTTCGCGAATGCCGTTGAGGCGGGCATTGATCGCATCGAGGTTGCCGCTCAAGTCGGCATTCGACTTGATCAAGGTATCGCGTTCTGCGCTCAACGACGCGACTCTGCTGCGCGTATCGGCGAGGTTCTGCTCCAGATTCGACCGCTGATCCAGTGTCGTGCGCAATTCGCCCTGGAGGGTGCCGATTTGGTCGGACAACACGTTGCGTTCGCCTTGGAGTTGTTGGCGCAACGCCGCGGCCTCTTTCGAAGCGGCCAAGTGATCGTCGGAGACCGAGGTGAGCCGCTCGGAGATCGCGTTCAGGCGTTGCTCCAGGGCATCCTTTTGCGAGACCAACGCGATCAGTTGATTGTGCTTGGCATCGAGATCGCGGGCGGTTGTGAGGAATCGCAACTGGGTGCTGCGCAGTTCGCCCTCAAGGGCCTGATAGTCGCTATGGGCGACTCGCAAGCGCTCGTTCTTCGACGCGATGATGTCGTTTTGGAAAACGTATTGGAATGTCGAAAACGCAAACCACGCGCCCACAAGCAAAACAAGCGACGCCAACCCGACCTGAAGCGGGCCCGAGAACGTGACGAATCGCACTTCGCCACGCGTCCTGACGTAAACTTGCCGTTCGGGAAAAAGACGCTCGTAGACCCGCGTAAGGGTCCCTTGGCCCTCGTTCGCCATCGTTCCTCCCAGCCCTGTCCGTAAGGGATATCGATTCCAAACCGCCCGGGCAAGCGGGATTCGGCCGACTCTGCCCGAATCGGTCGATTGTGATCGGGAATGCTAAACGAGGCTCCAGAACGCGCGGGTTTGGGCCCCGCGGCTAGGCAAAATCTTCCCCCTGGATTCAGGGGTGGACGAATAGCCGGTGGGTTAAGGCCCCTCCCCGTGGGGTAGCGGACAAGGCTCCGGTCAGAGCGCTTTGACGGCCTCCAAGACCTCCTCGACGTGGCCCGGCACCCGCACTTTGCGCCACACCATTGCGACCTTACCTTTTTCATCGATGAGGAAGGTCGAGCGCTCAATGCCCATATAGGACTTGCCGTAGTTCATCTTCTTAGCCCACACGCCGTAATCCTTGCACAGGCTGCCGTCCTCGTCGCTGACTAATGGGATCTTCAACTCGTACTTGTCGCGGAACTTGCCGTGTTTCTCCACGGTGTCCTTCGACGCGCCGATCACCACCGCGCCGGCGCGTTTGAATTTCGCCAACGCTTCGGTGAATCCGACCGCTTCCTTGGTACAGCCAGGCGTGTCGTCCTTGGGATAGAAGTACAAGACGACCTTCTTGCCCTTGAACTCGGAAAGCTTCACGTTCTTGCCGCTGTCGGACGGCAAATCGAAAGCGGGGGCCTTATCTCCTTCGGTGAGCGCCATCGTGTTCTCCTCGCGGTTGGGTCCTGGCAGTTGGGCTTTGGCGATTGGGCTATTGGTCCGACCTTCTGACACAATAGAATTTTACCGACAAGCATCCCGACAAGGCAGGTTCATGGCAGGTATCGATCTTTCCACATTCAAGCTCGGTTGGCGGCCCAACCAGTACTTTGCTGCGCCAAATAATTTCTCGGCCCGTGCCAAACCCCACGGGGCCGTGCCCGATTACGACATCGCGGTCGAGCAGCTCGAAAAGCTCTTCCGTGAGGTGGCGCTGGCACAGCCGCGCGTCAGCATGGTGAACGAAGACGCGGCCCGCCGCCAACTGGACCTCGTACAGCGCTCGGCCCTGTTCAAATTTCCCGACCGGATCTCGGTCCAATTCGTCGACCGGGGCAACGGTAAGAGCAGTGCCGCGATTTACAGCCGCTCGACCTACGGTATCGGCGATATGGGCGTGAACAAGCGGCGCGTTGAAACGTGGCTTGTGGAACTTGGCCGGCGGGTCGGGGCGGTTTAGGTCGCGGCCGCGCCGCCCGGGACGCCGATGACGGCGTCGTATTGGGCAACCACCATGCGCTGCCGCGCCGTGAGTTCGGCTTTCAGGTTGGCCAGATCGGGCATGTTGGCGACCCGTGTCAATGCCCGGACTAGGCCGGCCGGGATGGTTTCATCGGTTGGGGCGCCCTCGAGGCACAGCCGGAACAGACCCTCGACATCCTGATAAAGCCGCGTCGTTTCCGCGAGGTCGCGGGCGGTGTCGCGGTCGAGCCCGCCTTGCGCGCCGAGTTCTTCAAAAACCGCCGCCGTCGGACGGCCGAGAACCGACGGAATGTCCGTGCAGTTGATTAACTGGAGGGTCTGGGCGATGAACTCGATGTCGAGGAGTCCGCCTCGAACATACTTGAGGCTCCACACACCATTACCCGGAAATTCGGTCGCAATCCGCCCGCGCATCGTCGCGATATCCGTCAAGGTCGCGGCTGGGTCGCGCGGGTCTTGCAACAACGCCGCGATCAACGGGTTGAGCTGCGCGCGGAGGCGCTCGGTCCCAAACACGACGCGTGCGCGCGTCAGCGCCATGCGCTCCCAGGTCCACGCTTCCGCCCGCTGGTAGCTTTCGAAGCTATCGATGTGAACCGCGATCGGCCCGGCGGTACCCGACGGGCGCAGCCGCATATCGACTTCGTACAAACGGCCTTCGCCGGTTAGGGCGGTGATCGAACTGATGATCTGCTGCCCGTACCGGGCAAAGAACTGGCTGGCGGGGAGCGGTTTTGGACCGTCGGACGACTCGGCGCCCTCTGGGTTGTCGTAGACGAAAATGAGGTCGAGATCGGATCCGAACATCATTTCGCGGCTGCCGAGTTTCCCCATGGCGATCACCGCTAGGCTTGCGCCGGGAACGGCCCCATGGCGCCGCGCGATATCGTCCGCGACCTGCGGGATCAACGCGGCAATCACCGCATCGGCGATATCGCTCAGGATCGGTCCCGCGCGGTGGCCCGGCAGCAAGTTGCGCAGAACCTGGACGCCGACTTGCAAACGCCGGTCGCGCGTCCACCGGCGGGCTATGTCGAGTGCCTCTTGATAGTCGATCGCCGCTGCGACCTGTGCGGTTGCCTCCGCGGCCAGGGTCGCGCCGTCGGGCATCGCGTCGAGAAATCCCTCGCTCAACACACTATCCAAGACCAGCGGGTCTCGGCTGAGAAACTCCGCCAGGCGCGGCGCGCTGCCGACGATCTCGGCGAGGAGGTCGAGCAGGCTCGGGTTGTTGTAGAACAGCGAAAAAAGTTGGATCCCGGCCGGTAGCTTGGCGAGAAATTCGTCGAACCGTAGAAACGCTGCATCGGGGTTTGCGGTCGCCCCGAACGCGTTCAATAGGCGCGGGGTGAGGGCCGTGAGCATCTCGCGCGCGCGGGTGCTGCGGGTCGCTCGGTAGCGCCCATGGTGCCAACGCCGAAACGCACCTGAGACCGTCTTAGCCTCGCGAAACCCCATCTCGGTCAGGGTTTCGAGCGTATCGGGATCGTCGTCGGTACCGGTGAACACCAAACTACCGGACTCTCCGCCAAGGGCAGGCGCGTCCTCAAACAGCGCGCCATAATGCTCGCGCACCCGGCGCATGTGCCCCAAAAGGGTTTCGTCGAAGGCGGCCCGATCGGTAAAGCCAAGGAACGTCGCGACGTGTTCTAGACCGGCATCGTCGGACGGCATCGTTTGGGTCTGTTCGTCGGCGATCATTTGCAGGCGGTGTTCGAGGGTCCGCAAAAAGGCGTAGGCCGCGACGAGATCGTCCGCCGCTTTCGTATCGATCCGGTGCGTGCGTTCCAGGGCGCGGAGCGCCGCGCAGGTATCGCTTTCGCGCAACGCAGGTTCGCGACCGCCAGCGATGAGTTGCTGGGTCTGGGCGAAAAACTCGATCTCGCGAATGCCGCCGTGGCCGATCTTGATGTTGTGGCCCGCCACCTTGACCCGTGTGTGGCCTCGACTGGAATCGATTTGCCGTTTGATCGAATGGATGTCGGCAATAGCGGCGTAGTCCAAGTGCTTGCGCCAGACAAATGGGCGGATCGTCTCGAGAAAGGCGTCGCCGGTATCCAGGTCGCCGCCGACGGGGCGCGCCTTGATCATGGCGGCGCGTTCCCAGTTCTGACCGACGCTCTCGTAGTACGCCTCCGCGGCCCGCACCGACATGGCGACCGGAGTCGCCCCGGCATCGGGCCGAAGGCGCAGGTCGGTACGGTAGACATAGCCGTCGGCAGTGCGTTCCTGGAGCAGTTGCACCACGCCTTGCGTCAAGCGCACGAAGGCGTCCTGTACGCTCTTCTTGCCTGTGTAACGGGCGACCTCGGGGTCGAAAAGCGGGATGAGGTCGATATCGCTGGAGAAATTGAGGTCATGGGCGCCCAGCTTGCCCATCGCGATCACGACATAGCCGCTGGCGCGTTCCGGATGTTGCGGTTCGGGGAGGGCGAAGTCGCCCCGTGCCCCGAACTCGGCCAGCAACGCCGCGACCGCATGGCCGATCGCCGCATCGGCGACATCGCTCAGCGCCCGGGTGATTGTCGCCAACGGCCAAATGCCCGCCATATCGGCAATTGCGATCAACAGGGACGATCGCGACTTCGCCTTGCGCAGCGTAACCATCGTCTCGCTGCGCGGCGGCGGCGGCTGGGTGCCATCATAAGCCAGGGAAGCCAGAATCTCCCGCAGAAGGTCCGTTGGCGGGCAATCAAGAAGACGCAAAAAGTAGGGCAGATCGCGTATGATGGATTGTGTCAGGAAAGGACTATTGCCGAAGACGGCATCCAACAGTTCGGCGGTGCGGGGGTCCCGCGCGGTCGCTACTGCTTTGTCATGATATTCGGGTAGGGTCGCCGCCGCGGCCAAAAAGGACTCGGTACCGCGGTCTGCCGCCGACCGCTCGAACGGGCGAGGTAGGGTCTTGATGAGGTCGATGAGCGGCGCGTCGGACATAGGTGAGGGGTCTCGGACTGAATTGACAACCGTTGCCGATGAAGCAAAGCGCAATGCTGCTAGCAAGTAAAATCCTGATCCGTCTCCTTGCTGCGATCTTTGCCGGTGGCGCGATTATCGTGTCAGCCGCGGCATGGCGGCTCTCCGAGGGGCCGGTGTCGATCGGTTTCCTGTCCCCCTACATCAAGGAATCGCTAACGGTTGGCGGCGCCGACATCGACGTCGCGCTGTCCGACACGGTCCTGGCCTGGCGCGGTTTCGAGCGGGGCCTCGACATTGTGGTGCTTGGTTTGGAACTGCTCAATGCCGACGGCGAAACGGTCGCTGCAATCCCCGAATTGGCGATCGGTCTAGACAGCAGGCGCTTGATGACGGGCGATTTCGTTCCCGCGACCGTCGATGTCGTGGGCGCCGACCTAAACTTGCGCCGCGCGGCGGACGGTACGATCGAGGTCGGGGTCGGGCAGGGGGGCCGGGATAGCGCGGCGGTGACCGCATTCCTCCGCGATCTGACTCTGGCGCCGGACGCGCGCCGGCCAAACGCGGCGTTGCGCCGGGTGAGCGTTCTCGGCACCGCCGTCACCTTTGAAGACCTGCGCAATCGGGTCGTTTGGAACATCCCACGCGCGGACTTAATCGTCCGCCGCGACGCCAAAGGGCTATCGGGCGACCTGATATTCGATCTCGACCTCGAGGGGGCACAGACTCGTTTCGTGGCGACGGCGGCGTTCGACTATGTCGCGCGCGAGACGCATGTGGCCATCGACTTTACCGACCTCGATCCGTTGCGCCTGTCGAATAAAGACCCCACCCTTGGCGGCCTGGCACGGTTGCAACTCCCACTTACAGGCCGCGTGGACTTTTCGGTGACCGAACGGGGGCAGCTCGACCGCATAAACTTCGACATTACCGGTGAGAACGGTGCGCTCGACCTCGCGCCGGTGTTCGACGCGCCGTCGGTCGTGGCATCGATCGAGGCGCGCGGAGCAGTCGATCTGATCGGCCGCGCCCTTGTGTTCGATGAACTGGTGTTGTCGCGCCGGACCGCACGGGCGGTGCTGGCCGGGCGGATCGCCGCCGAGGAGGGCGGTCCGCGGGTCGCGTTAAGCGGCCGGGTCGCCGGGTTCACGCCCACCGACATCGACGAATATTGGCCGACCGCCTTTGCCCCGCCGGTTCATCGGTGGTTCACCGACAACATTTTGGGCGGAACCGTCACCGAGGGAACGGTCCGTCTGAACGTCGGCCCCGAGCACCTGACCGGCGGCGCCTTGCCCGCCGAAGCGGTCGAGGCCCGCCTCTCCATAGCCGGCGTCACGGCGCGGTATTTTGGGGCGTTACCGCCCATCACGGAGGGCGTCGGCGCGGTGCGGTTGACCGGCGACAACGTCGATTTGGAACTCTCCAGCGGTCGTTTGGGCGCGCTATTGCTCCAAGAGGGGTCGATCGAGCTTGTCGAATCGGCACCGCGAACCTGGGACGCGAGCTTGGAGTTCGTTGCCAGCGGCGCGAACGAAGAAGTTCTGCGAATCATCGATTCCGAACCGCTCAAGCTCAGCCAACGGTTCGGCCTAGCGCCCGGCAATATCGCCGGCGTGTCCGCCACCCGGGTTCGCATGAGCTTTCCGGTTCGACCCAGCATCGCGCCCGATCAACTCCGCTTCGCGGCGGCATCGAATATCCGCGACGGTGCCCTTAAAGATGCCTTCGGCGATCTCGATCTGACGCAAGGGAACATGACCCTTGAGGTGACTAAGGCCGGAATCCAAGCCGACGGCACCGTCGCGGTGGACGGGGTGCCTCTCGGCGTTGTCTGGCGCGAAACGTTCAAACCCGAGAACGGCGCCACCACCTCACTCCACCTCAGCGGCCGGCTAGACGATGCCGCCCGCGAAACGCTGGGCTTTCCCACCGGAGACATCGTCGTTGGCGAGGTCGGCGCGGAAATCGACATCCGCTCTGCCGGGCGCACATTGTTGGCGGCGGGCATCGATCTCGACCTTTCGCCCGCCCTTGTCGATCTCAACGTGCTGCGCGTCACGAAACTGCCCGGCAAAGAGGCGCGGGCATATTTCCTGGTCCGCCCCCTGGAAGACGGCGGCACGCGGATCGAACAGGCGTCGTTCACGTCGGCGGCGTTGAACGCTGAAGGCGTGGTCGAGCTTGGCCCCGAGCGCGCCCTGCGGCGGGTCGATCTGAGCCGCCTTGCCTTTGGCCGTACCGAGTTGGCCGCTTCCATCCGGCCGCGCGCCCCCAACGGTTTCATCGTCGCGGTCAACGGCCCGACGATCGACGCTGGCCCGTTCTTCGACGCGTTTTTCGATCAAACCACGGGGGACGTGCCGCCGCTCAACGTCTCGATCGACGTGAATGAAATGATTCTCAGCGAACGCCGGTCGTTGTTCGGCGTGTCCGGCGAGTTCAATTATGTCGATAAGCTCGAATCGCTGCGCGCGGCGGGATCGGTCAACAACGAAGCCCCCCTCTCGGTCACCTTGGTGACGACGCCCGAGGGCCCGCGGCGCTTGACGATCGCCGGGGGCAATGCCGGCGCGCTCGCCCGCACGACCGGGCTGTTCGACGATGCCTCGGGCGGCAATCTCCTGGTATCGGCATCCTTACGCGACAGCGACCGCGGGCCGGTGATCGACGGCCGCATGGAAATCACCGATCTCCAGGTCAAGAGCGCGAGTTCCTTCGCCCGCGTCCTGACGCTGGCATCGCTGACCGGCTTACTCGAAGTCCTGAACGGGGAGGGTCTACGCTTTGCCCGCGCCGACGTGCCGTTCCGATTCCACGACGGTCTGCTCGAGGTGATCGACGCCCGCGCCTTCGGTCCCTCGCTTGGGATTACCTTGGACGGAGAGATCAACGGCGATGCCGACGAGATCTCTATGTTCGGCACGTTGATCCCGGCCTACACGATCAATTCGGTGCTGGGCGAAATACCCTTGATCGGCACGCTGTTGGTGGGCCGCCAAGGCGAGGGGGTTTTCGCCCTGACCTATGGCATCCGGGGCCCGGTGGAGCGCCCCGTCATCACGGTCAATCCGCTCTCGGCGCTGGCGCCGGGATTCCTGCGCAACTTCTTTGCGATCTTCACAGGCAACGGTCGACCGGACCCCGCGGACCCTGCAAGCCCGTTCGTTTCGGAGCAACCGGGCTAGCTAGACCGCCCGGATCAGGGCGTGCCGCTTCTTGCCCGCCGATAACTTGATGGTACCGTCCGGGCCGATATCCGCCGCGGTCACTGGCTGGATATCCTCGGTAATCGCCACGTCGTTGACCCGCCCGCCACCGCCCTTGATCAGGCGCCTAGCCTCGCCGCCGGAGGTCGCCAACCCGCTTCGCCGCAGCAACTCGAATGCCGGAATGCCGGCCTCGAGGTCGCCCCGCGGCACCTCGATCGTCGGCAGGGCCGTGCCGGTTTTTCCCTGTTCGAAAGTTTTTCGGGCGGTTTCTGCCGCGTCCTCGGCGGCTGGGCGACCATGGCACATGGCCGTCGCCTCGGTTGCCAGGATCTTTTTCGCCTCGTTGATCCCGGCACCGTCGCGCGTTTCGAGATCGGCAATCTCCGCGTCCGGCAAATCTGTAAAAAGGCGCAGGAAACGGCCGACATCGGCATCCTCCGTGTTGCGCCAGAACTGCCAATAATCGTACGGCGACAGCATGTCTTCCGACAGCCACACCGCCCCTTGCGCGGTCTTGCCCATCTTGGCGCCCGACGCCGTCGTCAACAGGTCCGAGGTCAACCCGTAAGCCGTCGCCCCGTCAACGCGGCGGCACAGTTCGACACCGTTCAAGATGTTGCCCCATTGGTCCGAGCCGCCCATTTGCAACGTGCAGCCGAACCGCCGGTTAAGTTCGAGGAAGTCGTAGGCTTGCAAAATCATGTAGTTGAATTCGATGAATGAGAGCGGGCTTTCGCGTTCCAGCCGCGCCTTCACCGATTCGAACGTCAGCATCCGGTTGATCGTGAAATGGCGTCCGATCTCGCGCAGGAAAGGGATGTATTCCAGCTGATCGAGCCAATCGGCGTTGTTGACCAAGACAGCGTCCGTCGGTCCGTCGCCAAACGTCAGGAAGCGGCCCAGCAACCCTTTGATGCGCTCAACATTGGCGTCGATCTCGTCGGTCGTACGGATCTGTCGCATCTCGTCTTTGCCCGAGGGGTCGCCGATTTTTGTGGTGCCGCCGCCGACAAGCGCAATCGGTTTCTGCCCGGTCCGCTGCATGATCCGCAGTTTCAGGATTTGCATCAGGTTGCCGACGTGCAGGCTGGGCGCGGTAGCGTCGAACCCAATGTAGCCAACCACGCCGCCTGAAACGGCGGCCGCGTCGAGGGCGTCGAAATCCGTCGCGTCGTGGAAATCGCCGCGGCGCATCATGGCGCGCAGGAAGTCTGAGTTGGCCGTGGGCATAGGGCAGGGCTGGGGCTGGCGAATGGAGCCGCTGTGTAGCATGTTCGACTTCGGGCTCACAAACGGTACACGGCAACGGATGACCACACAGGTCTATACGGCAATCGGCCTCATGAGCGGGACCTCGCTGGACGGCATCGATGCCGCCGTCATTCGTACGGACGGCGAGGCCGTCGTCGAGACTGGGCCGTGGCTGTCGATACCCTATCCGCCGCTGCTGCGCGCGGCGCTGCGCGGGCTATTGGGAACGGAAAGCCACGACGACTCCAGTCGAGCGGTCGAGCAGGCGCTCACTGCGCAGCATGCCGAAACGATCAATGCTTTGCTTGAACAAAATAACATAAGTATCTCAGAAATAAACATTATTGGATTTCACGGGCACACCGTTGCGCATCGCCCGGAGCGCCGCTTCACCTGGCAACTGGGTGATGCCGAAGCCCTCGCCTCGGCACTGCAGCGCGAGGTCGTCGCCGACTTCCGCCGGGCTGACGTCGCCGCCGGCGGCCAGGGCGCGCCGTTGGCGCCGCTCTATCACCGGGCCCTAGCCACGGAGCTCGAGGGTCCCCTAGGCGTCCTCAATATCGGCGGCGTCGCCAATGTGACCTGGATCGGTCCCTCGGACACGCTGGCTTTCGATACCGGTCCGGGCAACGCGCTGATCGACGATTGGGTCGCCCGCCACGATCGCGGGACCTACGACGCGGGCGGCGCGATCGCAGGAGCGGGATTGGCAGACCCGTTTGTCCTAGAGAAACTCGTCGCGCTGCCCTATTTCCGGCAGCGACCGCCAAAATCGCTCGACCGCCAGGACTTCGACCTCGCCGCGGTGGACGGCCTCAACCTCGAAGACGGCGCCGCGACCCTGACCGCGCTGACCGTTGCCGGGGTGATGGCGGCCCGCGACCATTTCCCTGAACCGGTGAAACGCTGGCTGGTGACCGGCGGGGGCCGTCACAACACCTATATGATGCGCCTGTTGGCGGGCGGTCTTGCGGTCCCGGTGGCCCCGGTCGAAGCTGTCGGATGGCAGGGCGACGCCCTCGAAGCCCAAGCATTCGGTTACTTGGCGGTCCGCGTGCTGCGCGGCCTACCCATTAGCCTGCCGACGACCACTGGCGTCCCCGAAGCAATGCGGGGCGGTCGCGTGGTCCGACCGGCCTAACGGGAACGCGCTTGGCGGAGCGTCTTAGGCTTCAGGTTCCACAACGGGTTCGGGTGCGAGGGCCTTGTCGAGATAGGTATCGACCACCGTGCGCAATTGGTCGATCCGGTCGGTAAAGAAATGGTCCGCACCGCTAACGATTTGATAGTCCACGGTAATGTTCTTTTGCGACTGAAGTTTCTCGGCGAGCTTCTGCGCGTCTTCGACCGGGACGTGCTGGTCGTCGCCGCCGTGGACGATGATCCCGGAGGCCGGGCAGGGGGCCAGGAACGAAAAGTCGAACAAACTCGACGGTGGCGAGACCGAAATAAATCCGTCGATCTCCGGCCGCCGCATCAACAACTGCATCCCGATCCAGGCCCCGAACGAAAAGCCGCCGACCCAGCAAGTGCGGGCGTTGGCGTTAAAGGTTTGCAACCAGTCCAGGGCCGAGGCCGCGTCCGAGAGTTCCCCGGCACCGTGGTCGAATTCGCCTTGGCTACGCCCAACCCCGCGGAAGTTGAATCGCAACACGGCAAAACCGCGGTCGGCAAACGCGTGATACAGCGTGTACACCACCTTGTTGTTCATCGTCCCGCCGTGTTGCGGGTGGGGATGAAGGATCAGCGCGATCGGCGCATTCTTGGTCTTTCCCGCAAGATAGCGGCCCTCTAGGCGGCCTTCGGGTCCGTTGAAATTTACTTCCGGCATGACGCTCCAGGTCGGTCAAATACCCGACAAAATCAGTCGCCCAATCGGCGACAGGTTCTTTGATTCATGTGCCCTAAACTTGATTCGCTAGGTCGGGTACCCTATATGCCCAAAAGCCCGATCTGGTAGAGGCGAGAAGGCGCGGGACTATAGCATGAGCCAAACCTCCACATTCAAGACCTTAAGCCGCGACTTGAGTGCCGTGGTCGACCGCGACCCGGCGGCGCGATCCAGATTCGAGGTCTTGGTGCTATATCCGGGCTTCCATGCGGTCATGTTCCACCGCCTGGCCCACGGGCTTTGGCGCCTCCAGCTCAAGTTCTTGGCGCGGATGGTATCGGTCTTCTCGCGTTTCATGACGGGCATCGAAATTCATCCCGGCGCGACCATCGGTCCGGGGTTCTTCATCGATCATGGCCTCGGCGTCGTGATCGGCGAAACCACCGAGATCGGCACCGACGTCACCCTTTATCAAGGCGTGACCCTTGGCGGTACCTCGCTCGAGGCGGGGAAGCGCCACCCGACCTTGGGCAACGACGTGATCGTCGGGGCCGGGGCCAAGGTGCTGGGTCCGATCAGTTTAGGCGATTGCGCCCGGGTTGGCTCGAACGCGGTCGTCGTCAAGGACGTGGCGGCGAATACCACCGTTGTCGGCATTCCGGCCAAACCGGTCGCGGACCGCGCCGCGGCAACCCGGCCGGACGCCTTCGTCGCCTACGGCACCGCCCGCGACGCAGACCCCGCGGGTCATGCGGTAGCCGGCATGCTGGAACAGATCCAATTGCTCCAGGCGCGTTTGGCCGATCTCGAAAAACAGGTCGGTGCCGATACGCCCCTCGCGACTCCGTGGTCCGAGGCCCGGGCGTCGGGTGGCGGGGCCAAAACCGACGAGGGCAATCCATGAAACTGAGCACAAAGGGCCGCTACGCGGTCATGGCCTTGGTCGATCTCGCCGCCCACGGCGACAAGCGTCCGGTCTCGCTCGCCGATATCGCCGAGCGCCAGAACATTTCGCTCTCCTATCTCGAACAGCTTTTCGGTCGTCTGCGGCGCGGCGGCTTGGTCAAGAGCGTGCGCGGCCCTGGCGGCGGCTATCTCCTGCAACGCGGTCCGGCCAACACGCGGATCGCCGATGTCGTCCTGGCGGTCGATGAAAATCTGCGGGCGACCCGCTGTACGCCGGGATCGCCCGTCGGCTGCACCAAGGACAGCAGCCGGTGTCTGACCCACGACCTCTGGGAAGAACTCGGCAATCATATCTACATGTTCCTGAGCGCCGTCACGATTCAAGATGTATTGGACCGCCGCGTGCTTGGCGCGTCGCGCAACCGTACCGTCGGGGCCGAGGCGGCGTTACCTGAGTTGACGCAGCGCGAAACCGTCGCCCTCTAGACCGGGTCCGTTGTGCCATGACGGCCCCGCGCGTCTATCTCGATCACAATGCGACAACCTCGGTCTGCGCCGAGGCCCGCGCGGCCGTCGCCGACGCGCTCGAGCGCGTTGGCAATCCGTCGTCGGTCCACGGCGCCGGCGCCGAAGCCCGCCGCATCGTCGAGCAGGCGCGCGACCGTGTTGCACTGTTGGTCGCCGCCGGGTCCAACGAGGTTGTCTTCACCAGTGGCGGAACCGAAGCCAATAACCTCGCATTACTCGGTGTTGATCGTCATCTCATCGTCGCGGCGAGCGAACACGATTCGGTACTGGCGCCTGCGCGTCGGGCACCGCGCGGCGTGACCGTTGTCCCGGTCGATGCCGCCGGAGCGATCGATGTCGATGCGCTGCGCGGCGCCTTGGCCGCGAACGAAGGAGCCCTGGTGTCGTTGATGCTAGCCAACAACGAAACCGGCGTGTGCCAGCCCGTGGCCGAGGTCGCCGCCCTGGCCCGTACGGCGGGCGCGCTGGTCCACTGCGACGCCGTCCAGGGGCCGGGCAAGCTGTCCGTCGACATGGCGGCGCTAGGCGTCGACCTTCTTACCCTGTCGGCGCACAAGTTCGGCGGACCGATGGGCGTCGGCGCCCTGGTCGTCCGCAAGGGCGTCACAGTTGCCGCCCTCCAGACCGGCGGCGGTCAGGAAAGTTACCGCCGCGCGGGCACGCAAAATGTGCCGGGGATCGCGGGTTTGGGTGCCGCTGCGGCGGCCTTAACCGCGAGCGATCCAGATACGGCCCATCTGCGAACCCTGCGCGACAGGCTCGAAACCGCGTGCCAAGCAATGGGGGCACAGGTCATGGGTCAAGCCGCGCCGCGTCTGCCCAACACAAGCTGTTTGACAATGCCAGGCGTTTCCAGCGAAACCCAGGTCATGGCCTTCGACCTTGACGGTATTGCGGTAAGCGCGGGCGCGGCCTGCTCGTCGGGCAAGGTCGGTCCGTCCCACGTTCTGGCGGCAATGGGCATTGCGCCCGATGTGGCGGGTGCGGCGATCCGCGTCAGTCTTGGACACGCCACGACCGCCGCTGAGATCGACAGGTTCATCGACGCCTGGACCGTCCTTTACCGGCGCAAACAGACGGGCGACGCCCTCCGCCGCGCCTCATGAGCGACGGTCGCCCGATTTACCTCGACCACCAGGCGACGACGCCGCTCGATCCGCTCGCGTACGACGCCATGCGCCCGTTTCTCGAGGAACGCTTCGGCAATCCGCACTCGACACAACACGCCTACGGCCACGAAGCCGAAATCGCCGTCGAGGCCGCGCGCGCGCAAATCGCGCATGTGATTGGGGCGGACCCGCGCGAAATCGTCTTCACCTCAGGGGCAACCGAATCGAACAACTTGGCGATCAAGGGGGCAGCGCGGTTTGTCGGCAACCGGCGGCGGCATGTCGTTACGGTGGCGACCGAACACAAATGCGTCTTGGAGTCGGCCCATGCGTTGGAGCGCGAGGGCTTCACCGTCTCGGTCCTGCCGGTGCAGCCATCAGGCTTGCTCGACCTCGCCGTCCTAGATGCCGCGATCACCGACGACACCGTGCTGGTGTCGGTGATGGGCGTGAACAACGAGATCGGTGTCATCCAACCCTTGGCCGAGATCGGTGCCCGTTGCCGCGCCCGCGGCGTTTTGTTCCACACCGATTGCGCCCAAGCCGCCGGCAAGATCCCCCTCGATGTCGAGGCCATGGCGATCGACCTGATGAGTCTGTCCTCCCACAAAATGTACGGTCCCAAGGGCATCGGCGCGCTCTATGTCCGCCGCCGCCCGCGCGTGCGGCTCGACCCGTTGCTATCCGGCGGCGGTCAGGAGCGGGGGCTTCGCTCGGGAACGCTGCCCGCGTTTCTCTGCGTCGGATTTGGCGCCGCCTGCGCCGTCGCCGAGGAGGTCATGGACGACGAACGCGATCGCTTGGCCGCCTTGGCGGCGCGCCTGTTGGAGCACATCCGGAAGATTCCCGGGACATACTTGAACGGCGATCCCGAGCGGCGCTGGCCCGGCAACCTCAACATCGCCTTTGCCGGGATCGATGCGGAAGCGTTGTTGGAGACCCTTGCCGCCGACCTCGCGGCGTCCACCGGGTCGGCCTGTAGCTCGGCGGCGGTCGAACCCTCGTATGTTTTGCGCGCCCTTGGCCTTGACGACGGGCGGGCGGCCGGATCGATCCGGCTCGGTTTGGGCCGCTGGACCAGCGCCGACGAGATCGACGCCGTCGCCACTCGATTGGCTGCCGCCGTACAGAACTTGCGCGCCGGCGCACAAGTGTCCGCGGCCTAGCGGCGTGCGCCTGACCTTCATCATGCCCGACGGCATCCGCCGCGACTGCGACGCGGCGGTGGGCGAGACCGTCCTCGCCGTCGCCCAGCGCAATGGCATCGCCGAACTCGAAGGGGCCTGCGAGGGCGCGATGGCCTGCTCGACCTGCCATGTGATTGTCGCCGAGGACGACTACGGCCGGTTGCCCGAACCGACCCAGGAGGAGGACGACATGCTCGATTTCGCCTACGGCCTATCGCTCACCTCGCGCCTGGGATGCCAACTCGTTTTGACCGACGCCCTCGACGGCATCGTCCTGCAGGTTCCGACCGAGCGCTACAACGCGTTGCTCGACTGATGCCGGTTAGCCCGGATTTCCGTGTATTCGTCCTCGATCAATTGGCGGGCCTCGACCCCATCGAAAAGCGGATGTTCGGCGGCATCGGGTTGTTCGTCGACGGGTTGATGTTCGGCATCGTCTCCGGCAGCGACGTCCTCTATCTCAAAACCGACGAAGCGATTGCCGCGACCGTCGCTGCGGCGGGTGGCGTCCCGATGCAATACACCCGCGCCGGCAAGACACGGGATATGAGCTACTCCACGGTGCCGGCCGACATCCTCGACGACCCCGAGGATCTTCGCAGTTGGGCGGAGAACGCCATCGCCGCCGCTCACCGCGCC
This sequence comes from Alphaproteobacteria bacterium, assembly GCA_040216735.1. Classification (NCBI taxonomy): domain Bacteria; kingdom Pseudomonadati; phylum Pseudomonadota; class Alphaproteobacteria; species Alphaproteobacteria bacterium. The sequence goes on from JAVJOO010000004.1 coordinate 451,899, forward strand.
GCTGCTGCGAAGCGTTCGCCCACGCGGACCAAAAAAACGCGGCCGAAAAAGCCCGCGAGTTCCGAGAAGAAGTCCTCCTAGTCTTTGGTTGGCGTTGCCGCACTACCGGCGCGCCGCAACGGCATGGCACGCTAGATGATCCGCATCCGACGGGAGCGCGTCGGGACGAGTCGCGCTAGACTGGTCGCTCCTACGATAAGGAGGCGTCAATGTGCCGGAATATCAAAACGCTGTTCAATTTCGAACCGCCCGCGACCGATGACGAAGTAGCCGCTTCGGCGCTTCAGTTCGTCCGCAAGCTGAGCGGCTTTTCTAAACCGTCCAAGGTCAACGAGGCGGTCTTTAATCAAGCCGTCGCCGATGTCACCGAAATCGCCCGGCGGATGATCGACTCGTTCGAAACCGCGGCCCCCGCCCGCAACCGCGACGACGAAATCGCGCGCGGCAAGGCGCGCGCGGCGGCGCGGTTCGGGTAGAACGCGCGTGCGTACACTGGTGCGACGTTTGCGGCAGGCCTGCGGCGCGGCGGTTGCTCTCGCGATTGCCGCCGCCCTGTTCGGGTCCCCCGGTGTCCATGCCGCCGAGCGGGCACCGGGCATGTCGAAGGAGCGCGGTATTCCGGTCGCGTGGCAGGAATCGATCGGCGGGCAACTCTATAGCGATTGGCCCCGCGTCCTGTTGTTTCGCGGTCCTTTCACCAAGCACCCCCTATGGAAGGGAGACGCCGCGGCCCTCAATACCGAAACGTGGCGCTGCGTGAACTGTCATGGCTGGGATTACCGCGGCAGCGCCGGTGTCGGCGGCGATCTCGGCGTGGCCCCGAATGTACCGGGCCTGCGTCACTTGGTCGGCGCCAGCCGGCGAACGATCGTCGACGGGATCCGCCACCAAGATCACGGCTTCGTTGCGGACCAACTCTCGTCGGAGGCGCTCGCCTACTTGGTGAATTTCCTCATCGACGGCCAACGCGCGGTGGTTGACCTCGCGGCCCGTGCGCGCGAGTCGGGTGCCGATGTTGCTGCCGGCGGCGATCGCTACCGCGCGGTGTGTCAGGTCTGTCATGGCGAGACCGGCACCCAACTGAATCTGGGCACCGAGCGGGCGCCGGCCACGCTGCAAATCTTGGCGCGAACCAACCCTTGGAAGTTTCTCCATGGTATGCGCTTCGGCCACGCCGGGGTCATGCCGGCGTTCGTCCTCCTGGAGGAGGGGGAATTCCTGAATGTTCTCGCCTACGCGGCCCAGAGCCTCGACCCGGATTAGGGGGCCTAGCTATCGTCCGACGGCGCGGAGTCGGTGTCGGTGTCGGATGCTTCGCTCGCCGTTTCGGGCCCGTCGCCGGGTTGTCTCTCGTCGGCCTTGGCTTTTTTGGCCTCGGCCCGCGCGGCCCGTTTGGCGGCTTTGTTTTTCTCGCGTTCCCGCCGTTCGTGACCGTAATTGGGTGTCCGGGCCATCAAAGCTCCTTTTTGCTATGCGCAGCCTTTCGGCGGCGTTCGTTCAGAAATCGCGTCCCCAGGGGCCGAAATGGACCGAAACCCAGGGGGTTAGGACCTTAGGGCCACTGTTAGGGGGAATTTCCTCGCCCGTCAAACCTGCACGATTTGAGTTGATTTCTGCCCCCAGTGGCTCAATATTGATTCCATCAGACTGCGAAAGCCCCGGCGTATCTCGCTTCGTCGCGCCGACTAAGACGTCATACTACCTGGAAATTCGTTGAACTGAGACCCACTTGCGCTGTGCGCCGGTGGCTTTGCTTTGACCAAAAGAATTGGAAGATACGCTATGAAAGGGACCGTCAAGTGGTTCAATCCCACCAAAGGCTACGGCTTCATCAGTCCGGAGTCCGGTGGTAAGGACGCCTTCGTTCACATTTCCGCCGTCGAGCAGGCCGGCCTCTCGACCCTCAATGAGGGTCAAGTGGTCGAGTTCGAACTCGAATCGGGCCGTGACGGCAAACAGTCTGCCGCTAATTTGCGCGTTTCGAACTAGTTCGTTTTGCGCGATGAAAAAGGGGCCCTCGGGCCCCTTTTTTGTTGTCCGGAAACGATAGGCTTACCCCAGGGCACCCGAGCGCCACTGGGACGAAGATTTGCACTGCCGGCAGACCCGTTCCCCGGCCCACGTGCTCTCGAACTGGGTGTGGCACATCAGGCAGCGACGGGTTTTCGGCGTATGAGAGATCTCATCGTCGATTTCGTCGGCGTGGCTGTGGGCCGTCTGAATTTCCTTCGATGTCGCGCGCAACGTGGGCTCCTCCGCTTGGCGGTTTGTTGGACCTGATCGGGGCCACGTCTCCGCTAGACGCTGCCGTGCCGCAATGCAGCAAGATCGACCGAGGCCGGTATTATGGCTTCTGTGGTGCCGCGCGGGTCTTCTGCGAAAGGGCTTGCAGGTGCACGAGCGCCACGGCCATTAGATGGACCCGATCAGGATTTAATACAAGAAGATTCGCAAAAACCCAGGGAATCCGGTGCTTTCACGCCTGCCTATTTTTTGCGCAAATCCCATATAACGGCCATCGGAATGCCAATCAGGGCGGCGCGAAAGGCCGCCACCGCGTTCTGGCCAAGTCCAGCCACGAATGCGGCGCTCATCGCATCCGCGTCGGCTTCGCGAAAAGCCGGTTCGTGCAGGTCGACGATGGCAAGGCCGGCGCGGTCGAAGGCCCGGATGTAGTCCGATATCGTGTAGTCGGCGTTGTGGATCGATCCAACCGTCGTTTCGTCCAGGGAGAAATTCGGGTGGGCTCCGAGTGCCGCATTGAAGGGGTGAACTTCGGTAACCACCACGCGCCCGTCAGGCCGAGCCGCCCGGGAAAGTGCAGTCACCGCGCGGTCCAGGTCGGCGGCGTGGGTCATGGCTAGCGCACTGACAACGAGATCGAAGGTCCCATCGTCCACGGGAAGGTCTTCTCTTGTTCCCGGAGTATGAGCGGATTGTTTCCTGCGTCGTAGGAAGCGGCCCACCGGTCGTAACCGTCGAGCGCTTCGAGCCGGTGCACCGTCATGGTGGTGCTTGCCGAGTCGCCGTCGATCGCAGCCTTTGCCATCGCCATCCAGTCGACCAGGTCGGTGTGATCCCGGCGGCGCCAATGGCGCAGCATCCCCAAGGCGAGGATCCCGACGACCAGCGGCGTCACGGTAGTTTCGACCGGCTTGCTCACCGCAGGGCTCGGTTTCCCAGCTTCTAATCGGACCCGGCATTGAGCAGAACGACCTTGTCGCCCCCGCACAGCGCGATCAGCTCTGCCGAGGGGACCGCAGGGGAGAACAGATAGCCCTGGCCTTTGGTCACGCCGACCTGACGCAACAGTGTGCGCTGGGTCTCGGTTTCGATTCCCTCGGCAACGAGTTCCAGATCGAGGCCCTCCGCCATTGCCGTGGCCGCCCGCACAATGCTCAACGTGCGGCTCGCGGGGGCCATGCCGTCGATGAAGCTCTTGTCGATCTTCAGCTTGTCGACCGGGAAATCTTTGAAGTAGCTGAGTGTCGAGTACCCTGTACCGAAGTCGTCGACCGCGAGCTTGAGGCCCAGGGCGCGGAGCGCCCACAACAAACTCGTGACGTCCACGCTGTCGCGGAACAATGCGGATTCGGTGAGTTCGAGTTCTAGCCGGTGCGGCGCCAGACCGGTTTCATCGAGGGTCTCGCGGATGAGGTCGAAGAGCCCACCGCGCCGCAGTTGTAGGGCCGAGACGTTCACGCCAACCATCAGGTCTTGGTTAGGCCAACTCATCGCGGTACGGCAGGCTTCCCGGAGGACCCACGCCCCGAGATCGACGATCAAGCCGCTCTGCTCGGCAATCTGGATGAATTCGCTCGGGTCTTGGACGCCGAGGACCGGATCGTTCCACCGCAACAACGCCTCCGCGCCGTAAATGGATTTGGTCGCTAGATCGACCTGGGGCTGGAAGTGGAGTTGAAATCCGCCTTCACGGACGGTTCGCGCCAAGGCCTCTTGGACCTCCATCTTACGGCGGACCCGGTCTCCATGCGCCGCCACATAAAGATTGTGGCGCTGGCGTCCGGCTGACTTGGCCTCATACAGAGCTGTGTCGGCGCGTTGCAGCAGTAGGCGCGCGGCTTCGATCGGCGGCATCGTGCGCGCTTCGTCGTGGTCCAGAACCGCGGTGCCGATACTGACGCCGGCGGTAACGTCGCGATCGTCGATCGAAAAGGGCGTGCCCAAGCGCGCGATAAGCCGCTCGGCCAGTTGGCTCGACTCCTGCTTTCCGGCACTGCGCTGGATAATGCCGAACTCGTCGCCCCCCAACCGTCCGAAAACATCGTTGCGGTGGACGACTTCGCCGATCCGGCGGGCGACGTGTTGCAACAGTGCGTCGCCGAGCTGATGGCCAAAGCTGTCGTTCACATCCTTAAAGTGATCCACGTCCAGATACAGCAAAGCCAGAGGCCGACCGGCCTCGACGCTCCATTCCACCGCGCGGGTCAGTTCCTCTTCCAGTAGGGCGCGGTTCGGCAAATTTACCAACGGATCGTAATAGGCGAGGCGATGGAGACGTTTTTCGACCTCTTTCAGTTCGCTGATGTCCCGAGCGGTGATCGCCGCGCCGATGATACGGTCACCGTCGCCGACTATCGGGGAACCTGTCATCGAGACGTTCACCGTCGTGCCGTCCTTTCGGCGCCGCACCGTATCGTTTTCGTATTGGACGATGCCTTGGTTCAGGTCGCCGACCATCCGGGTCAGGTCCGCCGATTGATCGTCGGTCCACAGCATCGACACATGCTGCCCGACGACCTCGGCGGCAGTGTAGCCGAACAATCGCTCGGCGCCGGTGTTCCAACTTGCGATCCGCCCATCGACGTGGCGGCTGAAAATCGCCTCGCCCGAGGACTCCACAACCGAGGCCAGCCACCGCCGCCGGCGTTGGGTGCGAACGATTGTCCGGCCTAAAAGGGCGAGCATCGCCGCAATGGCGGAGAAGACGACGACGAAGAGGCGGACGCCGCTCCACCACGGTGCATAAATCGCATCGGCATCGAGGGCCGAGAACACCAAAATCGGGATATCGGGCAGCCGGCGATAGGCCTCGAATCGCTCGATGCCGTCCACCGAGATCTTCATGGCGTGCATTTGCAGTCCGGTATCGAGTTGGATCATGGGCGAGCGCAGAATGGTGCCCCCCGTGCGGTCGCCCTGTCGGACGAGGACTTCACCCCCCGGCATGGCAAGCCCGACGTCGCTGCCCGACCGGATGTTGATGGTTCTGTAGAAATTCTCGAAGTAGGCCTTGGCGATTCCTGTGCGCAAGATTCCGCCGCCACCGCCCGCCGGGCCGTCAAACGGCATGTCGACAAAGACAAAGGATTGGTTGGCGCTGACTCTGAAGCCGTTCTCGGGCGCAATGCTGTCCGGTCCAAAAAACGAGTCGGTGGTCATGTCGGCGCCGTTTCCGGCGATGACTTGGCCGCTCGAATCAAATATCGCGAAGCGGTTGATGCGGGGGGAGGAGGTGCCGATCCGGGCCACGAACGCGTCTAGCCGTTGGTCGGCCTCGGTCAACGCGACGCCATTCAAAAATCCGACGGCGACCGTCATGGCTTGGACGACCTCGCGTACGGTTTGCCGAGCGTGTTCCTCGACAATCTGTGCATGGTTTTCGACGTAGAGAAGGGCTTCACGTTCCGCGTCGGCGCGGCTATTCCAAAGCGTAAGACCGCCGATCAACGCGACGCCGGCCACAGCGGCAACCGCAAGAAGAAGCGGCGATCCCGAGAGCCCAAGGTTGAAGAGAAACGCGGGCCGCTTTCGATTCGACGAATCGATCATATTCCATCCTGGCGGCGGCGTGGCCCCGCACCGCCGGTGGTTATTTCGCCGCGGACCCTAGCACGATCCCCACCGGCGGTTGAACAAGAATGCGTCAATCCTCGTGAGGATGAGGGGTCTGTGCAGGCCCCGGCTCGGACTAGCCGCTATTTGCCTTGCCAGTTGGGTTTACGTTTTTCCAGGAACGCGGCGATCCCCTCGGCCTTGTCGGCACTGGGGTAGAGCGACAGGTTGGATTTGCGCTCGTACGCTAGACCCGCGTCAAGATGGGTTTCGTAGGCTTGCAGGATGGTTTCCTTGGCGACCCGCGCGGCAAGCGGCGGCATCGCGGCTATCTTGGTCGCCAGCGCGGTCGCCCGCGCGATCGTTTCGGCGGCTGGCACCACTTCGGCGGCGAGGCCGAGCCGGTGGGCCTCGGCGGCGTCGATGAATTCCGCCGCCAGAATCACCTTCATTGCGACGGATTTGCCGACCTGCCGGATGAAGCGTTGAGTCCCGCCAAGACCCGGAAACAGGCCTAACCGCAATTCCGGTAAGCCGAATTTCGCCGTGTCGCCGGCAATAATGATGTCGGCCAGCATCGCGAGCTCGCAGCCGCCGCCCAGCGCATAGCCGTTCACCGCCGCGACGACCGGTTTGGGGAAGCGTTCCATGGCATCCCAATTGCCGAACCGTTCGTCGGCAATCCCGCCGTACATGGGACGGTTTTGCAGTTGGCTGATGTCGGATCCGGCGGCAAAGACCTCGGGGCCGCCGGTGATCAAGACGCAGCGCACCGTATCGTCCTGGGCCGCGTCGTCGAGCAAGGTCCGCAACCGGCCGAGCAACGTATTTGAAAACGCGTTCTTCACCTGGGGCCGGTTGAGCGTCAGGGTCAGCACCCCGTCATCCGGTCCGCCGACCAAAATTTCACTCTCGGTGTGCCCGTCTGCCGCCATGGTCGCCTCGATGAAGGGGGGTTAGCTCGTTTTTCTACGCCGACGCGGCTTTTTCTCGTCGCCGTCGCCGTCGCCGCCATCGGCATTGTCAACGTTCGCAGCCGGGATCCCAGCCATCAAGAAGGCGGGGACGTGGTCACCAAGTCCGACAACCGCTTTGTCGTCGCGGTCTTGACGGTCTTGACGGTCGCGGCGGGGGTGACGCGGTTCGCGCTGCTCGGACTGCCGTGCGGCGGGTTTCGCCGATGTTTCTTGCGGTTGGGAAGATTCCCGCGGCGCCGCTGCGGCCGCTTCGCTTTTCGGTGCGGCGTCCGAGCGGCTGCGCCGTCGTCTGCTACGCGGTTTGGGTGCGTCCTCGGCGGCATCTTTGGTGGGCTCCGCCGCCGCTGCCGTTGGGGCGGTTTTCTCGGCCGGCGCATCGCGTTTGCCCGATCGCCCACGACCGCTGCGGCTCTTGCGGCCTCGCTTTTGATCTTCGTCGGGTTGGCCTTGCTCCAATCCGGGCAAGCTGCCCATCGGGATCGCGCGCCCGATCAGCGTCTCGACCTGGCCGACATATTTAGCTTCTTCGTGGGTTGCCAGCGTGATCGCGCGCCCGACCATGCCGGCGCGACCGGTGCGGCCGATCCGGTGCACGTAATCTTCGGCGTGGGTCGGCACGTCGTACAGAAACACGTAGGGCAGCCCCTGGATATCTAACCCGCGCGCGGCGACGTCGCTGCACACCAAAATGGTGAATTCACCGCGGCGGAATTTCTCCAGCGTTTCGGTCCGCGCCGGCTGCGACATGTCTCCGTGCAGTTCGAGGGCGTCGTAACCGTGGCTCTTGAGTGACCGCGTGAGCACACCGATATCGCGTTTGCGATTACAAAAAATGAGGGCGCTCGGCACCTCGTGTTGCTTCAACAACGACCGCAGCGCCTCACGCTTATCGGCGGCATCGACGTAGATTAACATTTGGTCGACCGTTTCCGCGGGCGAGGCGGGCGGGGCGACCGAAACCGACTTGGGGTTTTGCAAGAACCGGTCGGCCAGCCTGCGAATCTCCTTCGGCATGGTCGCCGAAAACAACAGGGTCTGGCGCAGCGGCGGGGCCAGTTTCACGATCTTTTCGACATCGGGGATGAAGCCCATGTCGAGCATCCGGTCGGCTTCGTCGATAACCAGAACCTTGATCCCGCCCAGCAGCAAACCGCCGTGCTCGGCGTGATCGAGCAACCGGCCGGGGGTTGCAATCAACACGTCGACGCCGCGATCGATCAGGCGGACCTGTTCTTCCATCCGCACGCCGCCGATCAGCAACGCGACGGTCAGTTTGTGATACTTGCCGTAAACCTTGAAGTTTTCCTGAACCTGCGCGGCCAATTCGCGGGTCGGTTCCAAGATGAGCGACCGCGGCATCCGCGCCTTGGCGCGGCCCGCGGCCAGGATATCGATCATCGGCAATGTGAACGAGGCGGTCTTCCCGGTCCCGGTCTGTGCCGTACCCAACACGTCGCGACCTTGCAGGACGATTGGGATCGCCTGTTCCTGGATCGGAGTGGGTTGATTGTAGCCGGCGTCCGCGACAGCCCGAAGGGCTTCGTCGCTAAGCCCGAGTTCCGCAAAACCCATGAAAACCCGTAGCTTGCGGATGCAACCGCGAATGTGACCTCATTGGGCGCAGCGATACCTTAATTGTGGGGGGCGGTCAAATCGTGGCCTCGGTGCCGTTTGGCCGTATTGCCCGGACTGTGCGGCCCCCCACGCCGATGCTATGACACCCCGATGACCGATCTCGTCCTGATCCCCGGACTCTTGTGCAACCGGGAATTGTGGGCCCATCAAATCGCACACTTGGCCCATCTCGCCACCGTCTCGGTGGCCGACGTGACCCAGGACGATTCGATCGCCGCGATGGCGATACGTCTCCTGGACAAGGCCCCCGCACGGTTTGCCTTGGCCGGTCTGTCGATGGGCGGCTATGTCGCCCAGGAGGTCGTGCGGCAAGCGCCGGACAGGGTCGTGCGCCTGGCGCTCTTCGATACCTCGGCCCGGCCCGACACCGACGATCAGCGCGACCGCAGGCGCGGACTGATCGACCTGTCGCGGCGCGGTCAATTCAAAGGCGTCACCCCGAGGCTCCTGCCGTTGCTGATTCACCCCGATCGGCTCGACGACACTCTGTTGGTCGGGCGGATCGCCGCCATGGCCGAAGACGTGGGGCAGGCGGGGTTCGTGCGTCAGCAAACCGCGATCATGGGACGGATCGACGGCCGCCCGTTGTTGCCGCATATCGCGTGTCCGACCCTTGTCGTCGGCGGTGAGGACGATCTCATCACCCCGCCCGAAGTCGTCCGCGAAATCGCCGACCTCATTCCCGGCGCGGCCTGTCACCTGCTGCCCCACTGCGGTCATTTAGCGACCATGGAAGAGCCCGAGCGAGTCACCGGCTTGATGGAAAGTTGGCTATCCGCCGGGTGAGCCCCCCTGTGCGCCCCGGCACCCACTCGAGATCGGCGACAGTCTGCGCGCGCGCAGGGGTTCGAGCCACGGCGCGCCTTTCCCTACGATCTTTACATTCGTGTAGCCGGTGTTTTAATTGACCGCGACGGTCGTACCCTCCATTCCTGCGCACGGCCCAGTAATCGAAAAGAGACCGCCATGACCAATCCGGACATCGTACTGATCGACCGTCACCCTGGCCGCTCGTCGCAGAGCATCGGCCTTGCCCGCGAGATGGGTACCGATCCGGCACTCATCCACGAGCCTTCCGTTGGCGTCGTCGGGACCAAAGGCGACAGCCAATGCTATCTGGGTGTCACGGCCAAGGTCGAAGCGATCCACATGGCCCTCAAGGGTCGCATCGGTACCGGCCCAGGCCAGCTCAAGTTCCGCCTCGTGCAGCCTGAGTACACGATCGCGACATCAGACGGCATTCGCAACGGTACGCCGGAGATGCGCTACTCGCTAATAGGGCGCGAGGTAACCCACGATGCGCTATGCGAACACTTTAGCGCCACCGGTCTAGCCGGCGCGATTGCCGTGGTCGCCTGCGACAAACCGCCCGTCGGCACTCTTGCTGCCATGCTGGAGCATAACTTGCCCAGTATCATCATGTCGGACGGCCCGATCCATCCCGGCACAGACCCCGAAACGGGGGAGAAGCTCGATATCGTCAGCGCTTTTCAAGTTGCTGGCGATCCCGATTCCGATTACCGCCACCACATTGCCTGCCATGCCTGTCCGGGTTTCGGAAGCTGTGGCGGCATGTTTACCTACAACACCATGCAGACGTTTATTGGCGTGCTCGGCATGCAGCCGTTGGACATGGTGGCGCCACCTTCGGACGATCCCCGTCGTTTGACTGAGTTCCCTGCCGAACTGGTCAGGCTGCTTGCCCAGTTGATCGAGAAAGACCTCAAACCCCGCGATATCGTTGGGCGCGATTCTCTGCGAAACGCCACGATCGTCGCCATGGCCATCGGCGGTTCGACCAACGCGATCTTGCATGCGCCCGAGATAGCCCGGGCCGCTGGCTTCGCGGATTTTTGGAAGGAGATCATGACGCCGGAGGAATTCAACCATCTCTCGCAGCACGTTGTGCCCGTGCTCACCGACGCACGGCCCTATGGCAAGTATTCGATGGTCGATATAGACCGGGCTGGTGGCGTACAGATTATTGTGCGCGAGTTGCTGGACGCCGGCCTGCTCAACGGCGACGTGCTCACCTGCACTGGCGAAACGCTGAGCGAACAGGTGGCGCGCTTAGGCGCGAAGGAGGCCGACGGTGCTGTTATCCATCCCGTCAAGGAGCCCTATAAGCCAACGGGTGGCCTGCGCATGCTCGGCGGCAACCTTTCGCCGGAGTTCTCTGCGATCCTGAAGCTTGCCGGCGTCGAGGGGGGGCTCGAGAACAACGTGTTCCGCGGCAAGGCGCGCGTCTTCGAAGGTCAGCAGGCGCTCCTCGATATGCTGGACCGGGCACCGGAGAACTTCGAGAACAACGACATGATCATCGTGCGCTATGAGGGGCCAAGCGGGGCGCCGGGCATGCCGGAAATGCTCGACCCCACCTCCCGCATCACCACCCTGTGCCGCGAGCGCGGCATCGTTATCGCCTTGATGACGGACGCGCGCTTCTCCGGTGGCTCGGTGGGCCTCGTCATTGGCCACGTGGGACCCGAAGCGGCGCTCGGTGGGCCTATTGCGTTTGTCGAGGACGGCGACGAGATCGTGGTGGATCTGAACAGTAACGAAATCAACTGTTCCGCGCTTGGCGATCCCGCAATTGTTAAGGCACGCAAAGCCACGTGGGACAAAGCGGTCGCCGGAAACGGCGGTTTTCATCCAAACTGCGGTGCTGCCGATACACGTTTGCTACACCGTGCAAGGCACATGGCCGTTCCAGCGATACGTGGCGCGGGCCTGCACCCAAACCGTGAAGTATGGGTACGCAACCCGCGTGAGCCCCTCCAAACCGGCTTCACGCCGCGCAATAAATTCCGTCCTGGAACGGATAAGAGGTTTTAGGCTGAGATCGACTCGACCAGGTTAGTCGAGGGGAAACCGTCGTGGCGTTGCGAACAGTGAAGACGTCATAAAGTGTCGGCTTGCTGCCCAAGACGACTAAGAACGGCGATCCCGTGGGTAAGCACCTTGTAGTGCCGTCACCCCGGGCTGCGTTAGGTCCGGTAAGGCATTAATCGCAGCAGGATATGGCTCAGGATTTGGTCGAATTCCGGCTCGGTATAATCCTCAAGTGCCTGGGTCTCGACGAAGCCCGACGAGATCGGCACATCGCCCAGACACAGGGCGCCCCGCACCAGTACGCGCTCCGCCAGGAACTTCGGCGAGATCGGCGATAGCCTGCGTGCCCGTAAGCCTTCGAGCCGCTTCGAGGGCAGCGCGGGGTAGGGGCCGGCTTCGTGGACATCGATCGCACCGGCACACAAGGCAAGGTCCAGGCGTTCGGCCGAATCGGCCTCGGCGTCCGGCTGGGTCGCCGGGCTGTTCACCCCGTCCAGCACCGGGTTGAACACCAGAACCACGCGGTAGCGGTGCGCCGGTGGCGGGTCAGGATCGACGGCAAAACGGTGCGGGCCCCAGACGCGTGGCAACCGCAGACGCGCCAGCACTAGGTCGCGGAATCGGTCGGCGTCGAGATCGCTTGGATTGCCGTGGAGTTCGGTCGGGATAGGCCCCGCATCGATCACGAACCGGACGGTATCGCGCGCGTAGTTCGGGCTCACCGCGCCGCCGTTATCGGTCGGCTGCGGGGTGACCGCCACGCAGGCACCGAGGCCCGCGGCGATGACAAGCGCAGCACCTGTCCGACCGGCGACCCCGCGCACCCTAGGAGCAGTTCGTTGTCGGACAGGTCACGTTGAGATCGCGGCGCCCCTCGGGCGGCAGCAGCGAGGTGACGAGGAGGTCGAGCACGCGTTCGAAGCGCGGGCCGGCAAAATCGTCCGGCGTCGGCGTCAATGCGCTGTCCTCCGACAGAACCTTGTCGAGTGAACAAAAGACCCCACGCACGAACAGGGTGGTGTTGGCACCGCCGGCTTTATCGAGACCTTCGCCGGCACAAACCTGGCGGGCGTCGATTCGCGTATTGTCGGCATTGAATACCAGGACCAAACGGAACCCGTGCCGGTTGCTCATCTGCGGATCCCGGCGAAACGCCGTCGTGCCGAAATACGGATCGATTTGCAGCGTCGATTCCACCAACTCGGCGAAGGCGGTGTCGTCTAGGGGGCTCGGGTTGCCATGAATCTCCAGCGGGAAGTCGCCCTGGCCCATGACATAGCGGACATAGCTTGGGTCATAGGGCAGGCCGGACGGCCCATCACCGGAAATCACGATGTCCGAGGTTGAACAGGCGGACAAACCCGTCACCAGGGCGGCAGCGAACAAAACTCTAAGGCGATTCATGGTCAGGACTCCTCGTTAGCCCGCCGCGATTCCCCGTCGCCTGAGAAAATGGGTATGCGTTGGTCGTCCGTCAATGGGCCCGTCGTTACGGCGAATTGCGATCGATAAAGGGCAGGGCCTCGGCGACCGCGGCATTGACCGCGCCGATAAAGGCGGCGCTGGAATCGTCGGGCGGCGGCGCTGCCCGCCAAGTCACGTCGGTCATACTTTGGGGCCCATCGCAAAAGCCCACCCGAATGGTCATTTGGTTGGCGGGACCGGCGAGCGTGATCGCCGACACGTCGCCACAAACGGCACGAAGGTCCAGGGTCCCGGCCGGGTTGAACAGAACAACCAGACGTTGACCCGCACCCGCCTCGGCGTTGGCGTCGCGCGCGAAGCGGGCATCCGGCGCCCATCCCGGCAAGCGCAGACGTTGATGCAAGGTTTGTTCGAGTTGACCTTGGGGGACGCCGCCAAAGGGATTGCCCCGGACAACCAACGGAAAGCGGCCGTCCCGCGCGACATAACTTACGAGTGAAGGGGCGTAGAACGGCGAGATCGTCGTGCCGACGCGACTGCCGCTAAAGGTCCCCGTGGCGGTATCGGCACACGCCCCCATGAGGGTCGCCGCCGCAACAAGCAGCACTATCCGTCCGATCATGGTTTCCTCCGGTGCCGTGGGTTCCCCGGCATCATACATCCAAGACGGCCGCGTCGGCCGCGTGTTCTTGTATAAAGGCCAATCGGTTTTCCGGTTTGCGCCCCATCAAATTCTCGACAAACTTATCGGTGCCGCGCCGTTCGTTTTCCGCCACCGTCACCCGAAGCAAGGTACGCTTCGCCGGGTCCATCGTCGTCTCGCGCAGTTGCGCCGAGGGCATCTCGCCCAACCCCTTGAATCGGCTGATGTCGGTCTTGCCGCGCCCGGCAAATTCGGTTTTCTGCAATTCCTCGCGGTGGGCATCGTCGCGTGCATAGAAAACCTTACCGCCTTGCGCCAAACGATACAGGGGCGGCTGCGCTAGATACAAATGCCCGTCGTGGATGAGCCGCGGCATCGCGCGGAAAAAGAACGTCATCAGCAACGAAGCGATGTGCGCGCCGTCGACGTCGGCATCGGTCATGATAATGACCCGGTCGTAGCGCAACGCGGCTTCGTTGTATTTGTCGCCGGTGCCGCAGCCCAAGGCCTGGACGATATTCGCGATCTCTTGATTCTCTTGGATCTTACCGGCCCCAGCGCTGGCGACATTGAGGATTTTCCCGCGCAACGGCAGCACCGCCTGCAAACGCCGGTCCCGCGCTTGCTTGGCCGAACCGCCCGCCGAATCACCCTCGACCAAGAAGATTTCGGTGCCGTCGGCTTGCCCCGCCGAGCAGTCCGAAAGTTTGCCGGGGAGGCGTAATTTGCGCTTCGCGCTTTGGCGCGACACGTCTTTTTCCTGGCGCTTTCGTTGACGTTCCTCGGCCCGCTCGCTCACGTAATCCAGAAGTTCGTTGGCGGCGTCGGCGTTGCCGGTGAGCCAATGGTCGAAGTGGTCCTTGACCGCGTTTTCGACCAGCTTGGCGGCTTCGACGCTGACCAGTTTTTCTTTGGTCTGTCCTTGGAATTGCGGTTCGGACATGAACAGCGAAACGATGATCGCCGCGCCGCCGCTGACGTCTTCGGTGGTGAACTGCGCTGCGCCGCGCCGCTTCACCATCGCGCCGTAGGCCTTGAGGCTACGGATCAGCGCGCTGCGCATCCCGCTTTCATGGGTGCCGCCCTGGGGTGTCGGCACGGTGTTGCAGTAGGTGCTGACAAACATCTGGCCGTCGTCGGGCCACGCGACCGCCCATTCGACGCGCCCCGCGCCGTTAAACGCGGCTTCGCCGGTAAACGGCGTGGGCGTGACCGTTTCCCGCGCGCCGATCTCCTCGGCCAACGCGTCGACCAAGCCGCCCGGAAAATGGAACACGGCTTCGGCGGGCACCTCGGACGTGCCCAGCAACGATGGGTCGCACTTCCAGCGAATATCCACGCCGCGGAACAAATAGGCTTTCGAGCGCGCCAACCTGTAAAGCCGCGCCGGGCGAAAGACCAGGTCGCCGAAGATTTCAGGGTCCGGGTGAAAGGTCACCGAACTGCCGCGCCGATTGGCGACCGGCTTGCCGGTCAGCTTACCCTTCGGTTTGCCCCGCACGTAGTGCTGCTGCCACAGCTTCTTGTCGCGCGCGACCTCGACGGTGAGGCTATCCGACAGCGCGTTCACCACCGACACACCGACACCGTGTAGCCCGCCCGACGTCTCATAGGCCTTGTTGCTGAACTTGCCGCCTGAATGGAGCGTCGTCAGAATCACCTCGAGGGCCGATTTGTTCTTGAACTTGGGATGGGGATCGACCGGTATCCCGCGCCCGTTGTCGCGCACCGTCAGCGACCCGTCGCCGTGGAGTTCGATCTCGATCCGGTTTGCGGCGCCCGCCACCACCTCGTCCATGGCGTTGTCGATAACTTCCGCCGCCAAGTGATGCAGGCCGTCGTCACCAGTGCCGCCAATGTACATCGCGGGGCGTCGGCGCACCGGTTCGAGCCCCTCGAGGACCTCGATATCCTTGGCCGAGTAGGATTTGCCGCGGCCCTTGCCGCCGGTTTCAAAAAGATCGCTCATGGTCCCTAAACAGAATTACCAAATGGACTCGCCAACGCGCGCGCACTATAGGGTATATTCTCAAACCACAACAACAAGATGTAGTAGAGAGTTGCCATGGAACCTCAAAGACCGAGTCGCGAGCCGGCGATCCGCGCCATGGCGATGCCGGGCGATGCAAATGCCAACGGCGATATCTTTGGCGGCTGGGTGCTCTCGCAAATGGACTTGGCCGGCGGCGCTTTGAGCGCCCAGGTCGTCGGCGGCCGTACCGCGACCGTCGCGATCGAGGCCATGACCTTCCATAAACCGGTCTTCATCGGCGATCTTGTCAGTTGCTATGCCGAGGTTGTCAAAACCGGCCGCACCTCGATCACCATTAAGATCGACACCTTCGCCATGCGCCGTTTCGGCGGCGAGGAGGTTAAGGTCACCGAGGGTATCTTCATTTACGTGGCGATCGACGACGCGGGCAAGCCGCGTCCCATAGGACCGTCCTAACCCAACGCAAAGATCTATAGACTCCGTTGGGCGGTATGTTAGATGAACGTCGGGAACAATTGAGGTACAGCGAACGATGAACGGTGAGATCGAAGTAATCGTCAAACAGGTGATCGAAATCGTGTCGACCTACGGTCTGTCGGTGGTCGGTGCCATTGTCATCCTCCTGGTCGGTCTGTGGCTCTCCGCCCGCGTCGCCTCTCTGGTAAAGCGCGCGCTGTCGCGCAGCGGACGGGTCGATGCGACGATCGTCGTGTTCACCGCCAGTTTGACGCGATACGCCCTCGTCGCCGTCACCCTCATCGCCGTCCTCAACCAGTTCGGCGTCCAGACGACGAGCCTTGTCGCCGTCTTGGGTGCGGCAACCCTGGCCATCGGTCTTGCGCTCCAAGGCACGTTGGCGAACGTCGCGGCTGGGGTGATGCTGCTCATCTTTCGCCCGTTTCGCGTCGGCGATTACGTCGAAGTCGGCGGGATCGGCGGGACGGTCAAGGCAGTAACCTTGTTCCTGACAGAGATGGTCACCCCCGACAACATCGAAATCGTCGTGCCCAACGGACAGGTCTGGGGCGCGGTGATCAAGAACTACAATCATAATCCGACCCGGCGGTGCGACATCAATGTCGGGATCAGCTACGACGACAATATCGGCGATGCCCGCGCCGCCGTTCTGGAATGCGTCGCCGCCGACCCGCGTGGGCTCAAGGATCCGGCGCCGGTCGTCGTGCCACTTGGGTTTGGTGACAGTTCGGTCGATCTGCAGGTTCGTGCTTGGGTGAAGACCGAAGATTTCTGGGCTTTTCGGTTCGATTTGACCCAAAAGATCAAGGAGAAATTCGACGAGCGCGGGATTACAATTCCCTATCCGATCCGGACCATCGTTCAGCAGTCGAAATAGGGCGTCCAACGTCCTCAACCTCTTAGAACGCTAGGAAGCAATCCCATGATGGAAATTCACACTTCGCCGATCTACATCGGCATCCTGACCCTCATGATGATGGTGCTTGGCGCGCGCGTTTCGTTCCTGCGCAACAAATTCAAGGTGTCTTTGGGGACCGGCGACAAACCGGAACTGCAACGGGCCGTCCGGGTGTTCGGCAACATGGCCGAATGGATCCCGATGATCTTGATCGCCTTGGTGGTTTCCGAAATGTTGGGCGCGCCGCAATGGCTCATCCACGTTGTTGGGATTGCCTTGATCGTCGGTCGCCTCGCAACGCTGCCCGGCATTCGCCCCGATCAAACCAACGCCGCCCGCGCGGTCGCCGCGATGCTGACCCTGCTCAGCGCATTGGTCACCGGGGGCTACCTGGTTTACGTCTCGGTCGCTTAGACGATCCTGATCACGAGGTCTTCGTTCTCGTCGAAGGCAGCCTTGAACCCTTCGAGTTCGCGGTCGAGCAAACCGTACTGCAACTGTTTGCCGCCCTCCAAGGTCGTGTTGAGCTTGGCGTTGTAGCAGCCGTGCGACAGGCCGTGCTTGTCGGTCACGTAATACTTGCGGATGGCAAAGGTGTTTTCGTTTTGCCGTGGGCCGGTCAAGTAGGTCTTGATTCCGTCGATGGTGCCGCCGGGGAGACGGACTCCCTTTAGCTTTTGCAGGTTCTCTTGCGCGAGCGCGGCAAACGCCGGTGCGTCGATCGACGTGATGCCGTAGGTCTGGCCCCATTCGAGGTCCTCGCCGGTGAGGTCGCGCACGGCATCGCTATAGAGAAGTTGGTCGTTCACGGCCGACCCGATCAAGCGGGCGAGTTCGATCGTCACGTCCCCCACGATGTAGCTCGCGCGCTCGTTCCCGCCGGTCGACTGATAGTACTCGTAGTGGCTTCCGGTCCCCGCGCACACCCGTAGCTTCGGCACGGTATGGGGCTCGGCCAGTTCGCGGGCGGCCTGGGTATGGGCGACGGCGACGCTGGCCGTACAGTACAGCGCAACGTCGGCCCACAGCCCGGTAAGGTTGTTCCACACGTAGAATCCGTCGCCCGTCGTACTCAATCGAACATCGATTGGCATGCCGGCCCGCTTGCACATGTTGGCGGCACGGATGATCGCATTCGACAAAACGTTGATTTGAGTAATCTGTTCAAACGGCGAGTAGAGCGAAAAACTGACCATGTCGAACAGCGCCACGGCGCGGCAATCGACTTCAGTCACCGAGTATTGCCCGAGCAGATCATTGATGAACTGCTGGATATCGGCGCTTTCGGTGAGACCGAACGACAACTTCAACGGGGTTGTCCGGCATCCAGCCTGGGTCGCGGTTTTCCAGTCGCCGTGATCGGGCAAGAAGCGAGCAGAGCGCAACAGCGTCGGAAACCGTTTGGCGATCGCCGGCAACTCGTAGGTGCTGACGTGGAGAAGGTCGAGGCCGTCGACGCTATAGCGCCAGCCCACCAGAACGGTGGTGCCGAGCGCGCTGACCCGCTTCAACCCGCCTTCCAACTCGGTACGGTTGGCCTTCGAAAGTCCTATGGGTGCCATGACGCCTAGCTAGGCGTCACGAAACGGTCACGCACTGCGTCAAATCAAGACCGTCAAGTACTGCGTCCTTCAGTTTGGCATGGCGCAGGTCGGTCTTCCGGACGCGGCCGGTTTCATTGCCATCGACGCCGCGTACAGGGATTGGTGTCAGCAACGCGCCGCTTAGGTCGGCCAAGCACAAGTCGGCCCCGGCCAGCGACGCGCCCGACAGCGCGGCACCGCTTAAGTCTGCGTTGGTCAGCACAGCTTTCGTTAGGTTGGCGAACAGGAGGATCGCGCGGGAAAGGTCGGCACCCTCAAGGTTGCAGCCCTTCAGCACGATCCCGCTAAGGTCCCGCGTTGAGAGATCCAAGTAGCCGAGGTTCTCGGCGTTGAGCGTGCCGCGCTGGCCCTTCTTTCCCCCGGTCAGCACCCATTGCTCGTGCTCGGTGAAGACGCGTCGCAAATAGGGCGGCAGGTTGTTGGGGTTGATCCGCACTTTGGCTTTCTCGAGCCAGCAGTCCACCAGGTTGGATTCCTCCATCTGCGAGCCTTCGAAATCGGCACCTTCAAAATGCGACTCGGTGGCGCTGATCCCCTTGAGGTTTGCCGTACGCAGGTTGGCGTTGCGAAAGGAGGCCTTACTGGCGCGTGCGCCGGAGAGATTTGCGCCCGTCAGATCGGCATTGCCGAAGTTGGTCTCGTCGAGATTCGCGCCGTTGAGTTGCGCGCCGTTCAGTTTGGCGCCGAACAGACTGGTATGGCGCAGTTGCGCGCCCGACATGCGCGCCCGCGCCAGGGTGGCGAAATCGAGTTGGCAGTCGCTGATATCGGTGGTCTCGCTGCCCAGGCGCATCCCGTCCGCACCCATCACCGTGCCGCCGCGCAGGTCCGCTTCGGTAAGATCGGCATGGTCCAGCCGAGCCCCCGACAGCTTGGCGCCGCGCAGGCTGGTATTGCGCATAATGGCCGAGGATAGGTCGGCGTCGGTCAGGTCCGCGGCGAAAAGATCGGCATTGGTCAAGTTGGCGCCGCGGAATTTGGCGCCGCGGCAATCGACGGCGACCATCACGGCGCCCGATAGATTGATCCCTGAAAGGTCCAGGCCCGCCAGATCCATGCGCGAAAGATCGGCCCGCGCACCGTTGGTCGGTTCCTTCAACCAGCGCAGGTGGCTTTTGATCAGATCGGGCAGGGCGGCCCGCCGAGTGACCTCGGGCCGACGGGGTGGCGTATTTGTTTTAACCTGTTGTGTCGCGGCCTGCATTGCGATTCCCCTACGATCCGTAATGCCTCAAACACGTCTAAAGTTTGAGCTGCAATTTACTAAAAGTAGTGGTGGCCCCCACGTACTCAACCTATGCTAGTCTGACGGGGAGCGAACGGCAAGGGGCACTGCAGGATTATCTGACGCAGGATCAACCGGCGCGCCGGTGGCGCGAATTCCGGACAAAAAAAAGGGGCCGCGCCATTTTGGCGGCGGCCCCTGTACCACAGATACTACGTTAACTAGTGCGTCTTATACACTGTAATACATAGAGAATTCAACCGGGTGCGGCGTGTGTTCAAAAGCGAACACTTCCTCCCACTTGAGGTCCAGGTATCCGTCGATCATGTCGTCCGAGAAGACATCGCCTTTCTTGAGGTAGTCGCGATCGGCGCTCAGGGATTCCAGTGCTTCGCGCAACGACCCGCACACCGTCGGTACACCCGCCAATTCCTCCGGCGGCAGGTCGTACAGGTTCTTGTCCATCGCATCGCCCGGGTGGATCTTGTTCTCGATCCCGTCCAGGCCGGCCATCAACATGGCCGAAAACGCGAGGTAGGGGTTCGCGCCGGGGTCGGGGAAACGCACTTCGACGCGTTTGCCCTTGGGGCTGGTCGCAAACGGGATGCGGCAGGAGGCCGACCGGTTGCGTGCGGAGTAGGCGAGGAGCACCGGCGCCTCGAACCCCGGGATCAAGCGCTTGTAGCTGTTGGTCAACGGGTTGGTGAAGGCGTTCAGAGACTTGGCGTGTTTAATGATGCCGCCGATGTAGTACAGCGCCATTTCCGACAGGTCCGCATAGCCCGACCCGGCGAACAACGGCGTGCTGCCCTTCCAGATCGACTGATGGCAGTGCATGCCCGATCCGTTGTCGCCCTTCACCGGCTTGGGCATGAAGGTCGCCGTCTTGCCGTAGGCGTGAGCCGTGTTGTGCACGACGTATTTGTAGATCTGCATGTTGTCGGCGGTGCGCACGAGGGTATCGAAGCTGATGCCCAGCTCGTCTTGGCTGGGGGCGACCTCGTGGTGGTGCTTTTCGACCGGCAGGTTCATGTCTTCCATGATTGACAGCATCTCGGCCCGCAGGTCCGAGTGCGCGTCCACCGGCGGAACCGGGAAGTAGCCGCCCTTAACCGCCGGACGGTGGCCGGTGTTACCACCCTCGAAGTCGCGGCCCGAGTTATAGGGGCCTTCGGACTCGTCGATCTTGTAGAACATGTGGTTGCTGGCGGTATCGAAGCGCACGTCATCGAACACGAAGAACTCGGCCTCGGGCCCGAAATAGGCGGTGTCGCCGATCCCGGTGTAGCTCAGATACGCTTCGGCGCGGCGCGCGATCGAGCGGGGGTCGCGGTTATAGGGTTCGCCCGTGGACGGCTCGTGCACATCGCAAAAGATGATGAGCGAGGACTGCGCCGCGTAGGGGTCCATCACCGCCGTCGACGGATCGGGGATCAGCGCCATGTCGGACTCGTTGATCACCTTCCAACCCGCGATCGACGAGCCGTCGAACATGATGCCCTCGGAGAACGAATCCTCGTCCATCATGCGCGGGTGCATGGCGAGATGCTGCCACTTGCCGCGCGGGTCGGTGAAGCGTAGATCGACGTATTTGATGTCCTTGTCCTTGATCATTTTGAGGACACTGGCGGCATCGGACATGTCTTGAACTCCCTCTTTGAACGAGTGTTTGTTAAACGATTGGCGGTAGTGACGTCGTGGAATTAGATCGCTTCGTTGCCGGTTTCGCCGGTGCGGATGCGGATCGCCTGTTCGACCGTCGAGACGAATATCTTACCGTCGCCGATGCGTCCCGTCCGGGCGGCCTGGGTAATCGCCTCGATGGCGCGCTCGACGAGATTGTCCTCAAGCACGATTTCGATCTTCACCTTGGGCAGGAAGTCGACGACGTACTCGGCGCCCCGGTAAAGCTCGGTGTGGCCCTTCTGGCGGCCGAAGCCCTTGGCCTCGGTGACGGTGATCCCCTGCAGACCGACCTCGTGCAAGGCGTCCTTCACTTCATCGAGTTTGAACGGCTTGATAATCGCTTCGATTTTCTTCATCGGACACACTCCGGCAACGGTGCGGCAACGCGCGTACCTCCCATATTGCACCCCGTGTGCCAAGTCTCCGGGCGGTCAAGTGGGCAGAATTCTGCGCTTACGACCACCGGCCGGACCCAGTGCTTGCCTGCAATAGAGGCAGGTGCATAGAAAATAGGCACGGTGGCCCGAGGCGGGTTGCGCCAACCACGGACGGTGACAGCCTTGCATTGAATGTGGCTAGCTTTCCCGAACCCACCCACGAAAGGGACCCGCCGTGCCGATCGATACCTACGCCGCCTTCCTCGTCGCGACCGTGGTCCTCATGCTGATTCCCGGGCCGTCGGTGATGCTCGCCGTCGGCGTCAGCCTGTCCCACGGCTTTCGCGTCGGCATGGCCAACGTCGTCGGGGCGTCGGGCGCGGTGGCCGTTCAGATGGTTATCCTCGCCCTCGGGCTCACCCCAATCCTTCTCTTCGCGGGTCAATGGTTCGAGGCGCTCCGCTGGGCCGGGGTCGCCTATCTCCTCTACCTCGGCCTGACTCAGTGGCGCCGGGCCGGGGTGGCACCCGAGAGCACCGCCGCAGTCCGTCGTGGCCGCCGGGTGTTCTGGCACGGGTTCGCGGTATCGGCGCTGAACCCCAAGAGCCTGTTGTTCTTCGCGGCCATCCTGCCGCAGTTTCTGGACCCGGCCCGCTCGCCGGGACCCCAGCTCGCGGTGATGGGCGTAACCCTGGTCGGCACCGCGCTCGTCACTACCACGCTGTGGGCCTATTTCGCCGATCGCGCCCGCATCCTTTTGCGCACGCCAAAGGCATGGACGTGGCGCGACCGTTTAAGCGGCACCGTTATGATCGCCGCCGGAATCGTGCTCGCCGTCGCCAAACGCTAACCTGCCACCAACATATGAGGCGTCGGCGCGGCTAACCCCTCGCGTCCGAGCCCACGGGCGGTGTAGTGTCGCGCGCCCCAGCCCGGTGTCTTGCGATGCCCCAAGAAACACTCGTTGCGTTTGTCCGCGTCATGCTTCTTCTCATGTTAATCCCAGGTCCCAACGTCATGCTCGTCGTGGCGACGGGGATGGCGCACGGCCTGCGCGCCGCCTTACTCAACGCCCTGGGCTCGGCCCTCGCCATTGTCCCGCATATGGTGATCTTGGCGGTTGCCCTTGGCCCGGTGATGATCTTTCTCGGGTCGTGGTTCGACTACGTGCGGTGGGCCGGGATCGTGCTGCTGCTCGGGTTTGGTATCCAACAATTCCTGACCCGGCCCGCGGCCGACGGCGCCGATGAAGGGATTTTGTCGCGCCAACCCTTCTGGCTCGGGTTCGGTGTCTCCTCGCTGAACCCCAAGCGCCTCGTCTTTCTGGCCGCGATCGTGCCCCAGTTCCTTGCCCCTTCGCGCGATCCGGTGCCGCAATTCGTCGCCCTCACGGTTGCGCTGGTCGCCGTCACTGTGGTGACCGCGTCCAGTTGGGCGCTGGTGTCGAGCGCTGCGGGCAAACTCCTCAAGGGGGCTAAACGCGGCGCGGTGCGCCAACGGCTCGGCGGTGCCCTGACGATCGGCGCGAGCGTTCTCTTGGCGGTGGTCGAGCCCTAAAGCGTTCCGGCTAAACCCGTCGGAACTCACCCGCCGTGCGCCCGCCGTCCACCGCAATCTGCTGCCCGGTAATCAGCGGCCGCGTTTGTTCGGCGAGGAACAGCACCGCGTCGGCAATGTCCTCGGGCTCTCCGATGCGCCCCATCGGCGTGATCGCCCGGGTATTGGCCATGTGCGCCGCCAGCCGGTCGGCGCCAAAGATTTGCGCCGCGCGCGGCGGCGGCTGGCCGCCCGGCCAGGTCAACGAGGGGTGGATCGTATTGGCTGAAATCCCATCGGCCTTGCCTTCGGCGGCGAGGCCGCGGACCAGTCCGGTCATGCATCCCTTAGCCGCCGAATGGATGCTGGCATTGGGCGCGCCGCGCAACCCGTTGACCCCCGAAATCGCCATGAAATTGCCGCCCTTGGGCACGGCGCGCCACGCGGCAAAGGCCGCCTGTGCCGCCAGGAACACGCCCTCGAGGTTGACCGCCAAGGCACCCAACAGGTCCGCCGGCGTGCTTTTCTCCAAGGTGGCGAGGAAGGCTTTCCCGGCGCTGCACACCACGATGTCGGGGACGCCCTCGCGGGCCGCGACATCGGCGAATAACCGGGGCCAGGCATCGGCTTCGGTCACCTCGTGGGGAACGAACCGGGCCGTTCCGCCGGCCTCGTGGATCGTTTGGCGCCGGGCCTCGCCTTTGTCCGGATCGCGCCCGGTGATCACCACCGCGGCACCCTCGCGCGCCAGGGCCAGCGCGCTGGCGCCGCCGATATGGCCGGCGCCACCCACGATCAGCGCGACCCGTCCGGCGACGCGCCCGCTCATGGGTTAAAGGATCTTGGCGATGCGCGTCATCGCTTCATCGATTTGCGCGCTTGAGGCCGCATAGGAGAACCGCACATACCCCTCGCCAAGGGCGCCGAAACTCGTTCCGGCGACGGTCGCGACGCCGGCCTCGTTGAGCATCGCGTCCTGCAGCGCCTGGGCGCTTCGCCCGGTGCCGGTGATGTTGGGAAAGGCGTAGAACGCGCCCAGCGGCGTCACGCAGGAAAAGCCGGGCAGGGCGTTGAGCCGCGCAACGATCAATTGCCGCCGTTCGTCGAAGGCCCTCACCATGGCCTCGACCGCATCCTGCGGACCGTTCAGTGCGGCCACGCCCGCCCATTGGGTCGCGGCGTTGACGCAAGAGTGGTCGTTGACCGCGAGCTTCGCCGCCAACGGTGCCAGTGCCGGGGGCCACAGGCTCCACCCCAGGCGCCACCCCGTCATCGCATAGGTCTTGGACCAGCCGTCCAGCACGATCAGCCGATCGTGCAGGGCCGGATAGGCCAGCAGCGAGGTGTGGGTATGACCGTCATACAGCATCCGGGAATAGATTTCGTCGGACAGAACCGTTACATGAGGAAATCTATCTAACCCTTTGGCAAACTTGTTCAATTCTTCCTTTTTAACGATACCCCCGGTGGGGTTGGCCGGGGTGTTGACGATAATCAGTCGGGTCTTGTCGGTGATCCGCCCAAGGACGTCGTCGGCCGAAAACGAAAAGCCCGAGGACTCGTGCAGTTCGATCGGCACCGGCGTCGCGCCGGAAAACCGGATCACCGATTCGTAGATCGGGAATCCGGGGTTGGGGTACATGATTTCAGTGCCTTGCTCGCCGAACATCAGGATCGAAAAGAACATGGTCGGCTTGCCGCCCGGCATGATGACGACGTTACCTGGATCGATCTCGACCCCGCGGTATTTCAGAACGTCGGCGGCGACGGCCTCGCGTAGCGGTAGGATACCGTTGGCCGGGGTATAGCCGTGGTGTCCGTCCTGCAGCGCCTTGACCGCGGCTTCGACGATGTGCGGCGGCGTCGGAAAATCTGGCTGCCCGATCCCGAGGTTGATGACATCCTTGCCCTTGGCGCGCAGCGCTTCCGCGCGGGCCAAGACGTCGAAGGCAGTCTCGGTGCCCAATTGTGCCATGCGTTGCGCCAAGTGCATCGGTGTCTCCTCAGGTGCGATTGCCGCACTTCCTATAGCGCATCTCGGAAACCCGCGCGACGCGGCGGAGGCCGGTTAACCGTCTGCCGCGAGGGCCTGCGACAGATCGTGCATACGGTAGGGCTTGGGAAGAAATCGGTACTGGGAATTCGCGCGTCCAGGCGCAGCGGAACCGGCGCCACTGGCGTCGTAGCCGGAGGTCAACACGATCCGCATCGCGGGATGGGTCTGGCGCACCCGATCGGCAAGGTCGCGACCGTT
This sequence comes from Alphaproteobacteria bacterium, assembly GCA_040216735.1. Taxonomy (NCBI): domain Bacteria; kingdom Pseudomonadati; phylum Pseudomonadota; class Alphaproteobacteria; species Alphaproteobacteria bacterium. The sequence goes on from JAVJOO010000004.1 coordinate 477,257, forward strand.
CATTGCGCCCGGCAACATCACATCGGAAAAAAGGATGTCGTAGCGCTTGGCGCCGCTCAGGAGGTCTAGCGCCTCGCGCCCATCGGCGGCCACATCGAACTGATATCCCAGGGCCGCGATCATATCCCCGGCCATTTCGCGCAGGCCCTCGTTATCCTCCACAAGTAAGACCCGGCCCCGACCGTGTACGGGAACACCTGTTTCGTGCGGCGTATGCTTGGCATCCTTCGGAGCGATCGGCAGCGAAAGCGCCACTGTCGTGCCGCTGCCTTCCGTCGAGTCGATCGTCAGATCGCCCCCGCTTTGCTTGGCGAAGCCATACACCATGCTCAGGCCGAGCCCCGACCCGAGGCCAGGCGGCTTGGTGGTGAAGAACGGTTCGAGGACGGACTGGAGCAGCGCTTGGGGGATCCCGGTGCCTGTGTCGCGGACCGCAAGGCGAACCGACGCGGGGCCGTCGATGCGCGCCTCGATATCGATGCGGCCGCCCTCCGGCATCGCGTCCTGGGCGTTCAACGTCAGGTTAAGGAGTGCCGCTTCGAGTTGGGCGGGGTCGACAAAAACTGGCGGAAGATCGGCAGCCACCGAGGTATTCACCACGATGTTGCTCCGCAATGTACGGCCCAGTAATTCGTTGATGTGAGCCACCGCCTCCGCCGGATGCACGACTTGAGGCTTGAGGACCTGTTTGCGAGCGAAGGACATCAACTGACGAACTAATGCCCGCCCCTGATCCAAGGCGCGAAGGGCGGTGCCGATGCGTCGTTGGGTCTCGGGCGAATCGATCAGCGTGTCCAACAGCTCAAGGTTGCCCTGCACGATCGTCAACAGGTTGTTGAAATCGTGCGCGACCCCACCGGTGAGCTGACCGACGGCCTCCATCCGCTGGGCTTGGCGCAGTGTCTCTTCGGCCGCATGCTGCTTGGTAACGTCGGTATGGATTGAGGCGACCTCGATCACGTCGCCGCCGGCATCGAACACCGGGAACTTGATCGACGACACCCGCCGCTCGGCGCCATCGGGAAAGGTCAGCGTATTCTCGCCCTTGACCGGGACGCCGTCGCGGGCGACCTGCCGGTCTAGTTCGCCGAACGCGGCGGCGGTCGGTTCGTCGTGGATCTCGGAACTGGTTCGGCCGACGATGTCGGCTAATGGCTGGGCCATCCAATCGCAAAACATCCGGTTCGCATGGGTAAAACGCCCGTCGCGATCCTTGAACACGATGGCCGCCGGCGAATGCTCCAGAAATCCCTGGACCTTTTGCATCAGCGGTTTGACACGGCGGCTTTCCAGGAGGGTCATCACCTGATTGGACAGAACCTTCAACGCGTCCCGCTGCTGCGCCGTGAGCGTGCGCGGTTCGTGGTCGATGACGCACAGCGTGCCGACGGCGAACCCCTCCGCCGTAATCAACGGCGCGCCGGCGTAGGCGCGGACATGGGGCGGCTCCACCACCAGGGGATTATCGGCAAAACGCGCGTCGAGGTGGGCGTCGGGAACTTCGAAGATAGAACTCTGGTTGATCGCATGACCGCAAAACGAAACCGCCCGCGGCGTTTCGCGCGCGTCAAGGCCGAACCGCGCCTTGAACCATTGGCGCTCCCGATCGATCAAACTCACCAGGGCGATCGGGGTGCCGCAGACATACGCCGCCAACCGTACGATATCGTCGAACTGGCCCTCCGGCGGCGTGTCGAGGACATCCAGAAACGCCAACGCTTCTAGACGTGCCGCCTCATTCTTGAGGGATGGGGGGGTCAGCATGGTGTCGTTGCGGCGCATGGGATGGTCATGGGGCAGGAGATTGAACGATCCGAACGGCCGCTGTCCAGAAAGTGGGGCCCCAGCAATCTGCAAATCTCGGGGACACCGATTGTGATGACGGGGACAGCGAGTGTGATTGGATTGCCGGCATGCCCGGGATTACGTGGGACGGGACCTTTTTCCGCACACCGAAAGGACCGCCCCCATGATCGTCTCCGACGCCAAGGCCGCCGCCAACCGCGCGAACGCCCAAGCCAGCACCGGTCCGCGCACGCGCGCCGGCAAAGCCGCGATCGCTCGCAACGCCCAAAGCCACGGACTCTATGGCACGAGCACGCCCGACACGGGCGAGGACCGCGCCGCTTTCGACAATCTCTACGAAGACCTGCGCATCCGCTTTGCCCCCGACGGGGTCGCCGAGACTGCCCTGGTGGCGCGTTTGGCAACCGTCATGTGGCGTCTCACCCGAGTTGCCGCAGCGGAGAATGCGATCTACGCCGCCCACGAGCTGGATTTCGCCCCTGCCAACGACGACCTCGACGACAGCGGTGCGGTCGCGGTCGATTTGCCCCAACTGTGGGGCCGTGCCCATGCCGCCGGCGGGATCGATTCGGCGATCGCCCGGATCAACCGGCACGAAGCGCACCTCCAGCGGATGCAGCAGCGCACCCTCGACATGCTCATGGCACTCCAGGGGTTACGCGATGGCGTCGATCCGGTGACTGCCACCAAGGTCAACGCCCGGGCCCAAGCGAGATCGGCCCCAGCGATGCCGGACAAAGCGAAACCCGACCCATCGAGACCCTGGGTTACTGGGGTGCCGACTGAAGAACCCGAGGAGATGGACACCGAGCAATTTTTCACGGCAATCGGTCCGGTCCTGGCGGAGTACAACGAGATTGTCGGCCCGGAAAACGCGATTCATTTTTTTCGCGGCCGCCTCCCCGAGGGCATCGAGGACGCAGGACCAGCCGAGGGGGGGACCGTCGTCGACGAATTCGCCAAACCGGGGGACACGGATCGCTAGGGCAGGGGACGGACCTTTTCGCCCGGCGCGAAACCGAGGAAATCCGCGCGAGTTGGCTTTGTTTCGGCGGAAAGCATGTATTTGAAAGGGGCCACTCCAGTGAGCGATTGCCAACCGACGTGAGACCCAATGGGCCCCTAAACGGGTGTGGCGCGCGAGTCGCCTCGCCCCCAACGCTGCCTTGTTCGCGGCGCGCCCGGTCGTTCCACCGAACACGAAGGGCGATTTGTCCGCGCCGTTGCGCTATAGGTTCGCGCCATGATTTTTCGCCGTAAACCGCCGGGTTGGAACGACGACCGGGTCAGCGCCCATCCGCTAGCCGAAGACGACATCGGCGAGTTGAAGTTGCCCAAACTCGTGGCCCAACCGCCCGCCGTCTTCCTGAGCGCGATGATCGCCAGTCTGGCGCTCGACCAGTTCGTTCAGCCGCTCTCGCTCGGCTTGGGTTGGGTCGGCGGCGTCGCGGGATTACTGCTGGCCGTGGGCGGCATCGCGTTGACCATGTCGGCGATGCAGGCCTATCGCAAAGCCGCAAGCTCGCCCGATCCGCATCACATGCCGTCGGCGCTCGTCGAAACGGGTCCCTACGCCCGTACCCGCAACCCGCTGTACCTCGGCACGCTGTTGTTGATGCTGGGATTCGGCGTGGGCGCCAATATGCCGTGGGTCTTGATCGCGGCGGTACCGGTGATGCTCGTCATTCACGTCGGCGTGGTCCTGCGCGAAGAGGCCTACCTCGACGATGTGTTCGGCGACCGCTACCGGGCTTACCGCGCCCGCGTCCGCCGCTGGGTGTAGCCAACCGGAAAGAGCTTAGATGAAACCAGCCAACTCCGTTCTCTCTTCCTTCGGCACAACGATTTTCGAGGTCATGTCGCGCCTCGCGATCGAGCACAAATCGGTCAATCTCGGTCAGGGGTTCCCGGATGGGAACGGGCCTGACGATGTACGCGCCGTCGCCCACGAAGCGTTGGACGACGCGCCTAACCAGTATCCGCCGATGATGGGCGTTCCGGCGCTTCGCCAAGCCGTCGCGGCCCACGACAAACGCTTCTACGACATCGACGTCGATTGGCAGCACGAAACGATCGTGGCATCGGGGGCGACCGAGGTCCTCGCGGCGGCGCTTTTCGGCCTGCTGGACCGGGGCGATGAGATCGTCATGTTCGAACCGCTATACGATTCCTACATACCGATCGCCCAGTTGGCGGGTGCGACGGTCAAGCTCGTCCGTCTCCAGCCGCCGGATTGGCGGGTGCCGCTGGACGAGCTCGCGGCGGCGTTTGGACCCAAGACCAAAGCAATCCTGATCAACTCACCGCTCAATCCAGCCGGAAAAGTCTTCACTCGGGCGGAACTCGAGGCAGTCGCCGATCTCGTCCAACGGCACGATGCCTATGCTATTTGCGACGAGGTCTACGAGCACATCGTTTTCGACGGTACGCCGCACGTTCCTCTGATGACGCTTCCGGGCATGCGCGAGCGCTGCATCCGAATTGGCTCGGCCGGGAAGACCTTTTCGCTGACCGGCTGGAAAGTGGGGTACGGCACCGCCGCGCCCGAGGTCATGGCACCGGTCGCAAAAGCCCACCAATTCCTCACCTTCACCACGCCGCCCAATCTCCAGCGCGCCGTTGCCTACGGTCTAGCCAAGGAAGACGCCTACTTCGCGGCGCTCAGCGGCGACATGCAGGCCAGCCGGGACCGTTTGGCCAAGGGCCTAACGGAGATCGGCTTTGCAGTCGCGCCGTGTCAGGGGACCTACTTCCTCAACGCAGATTTCCGCCCCCTCGGGTTCATGGGGAGCGATGAAGAGTTTTGCCGGCATATTACCGTTGAGGCTGGCGTCACCGGCGTCCCGGTCAGTGCCTTCTACATGGGTGGCGACGGGCCCGCGCATTTTGCCCGGTTCTGCTTTTGTAAAGAGGACGCCACGATCGACGCGGCGCTAGAGCGCCTAAAAGCCCACTTTTCTTAAGTTTTCCTGAGTTGGCGTATCGTGGTGCGCCGAGTGGACGCTTGGGAGGAATCCGGACCCGATACGCAATTGCCCGTATTTTGTTGAGCGCCGACGCGGGGTATACCGTTCCAACGAACCTTTTTTTGAGCCTTGCGTGGGCTAGGAGGACAGGCGATGACGACAGAGTCCTATGCCAAAGAAGATCACCGCGAAGCGGTCAACAACGCCGAGCGGGCAACTGCGCAGTTCATCGCCTTTCAGGTCGACGACCGGGAATACGGGATCGACATCCTGTCGGTACGCGAAATTCGCGGCTGGTCGCCGGTTACCGGTGTCCCGAACTCGCCAAATGAGGTTCTCGGGATCGTCAATTTGCGCGGCGCGATCGTGCCCATCATCGACCTCAAAGCCTGTTTCGGTGACGGCACCACGGACATTGCCAAATCGAATGTCGTCGTGATTGTACGGATCGAACACCACGTGGTCGGACTTGTCGTCGATGCGGTTTCGGACATTCTCTCGGTCAACCCGAGTGCCATCCAACCGATGCCGGAACTGCAAGGCGGCGGCGCCAAGCTCGTCCCGCAGATCATCAACTACGAAGGGCGGCTCCTCGGGGTTCTGGATCTCAGCCGGATCATGGACCTGGACAAGCTTGAAGGGGTCGCCGCGACCGTACAGTAACGGACCATTCTTGACGGCTTCCCACCGGTCGGGCAAATAAGGCGCCCGGGCCAGTCCCGGTCGGTCTTGTGGTGGGCGTAGCTCAGTTGGTCAGAGCGCCGGGTTGTGGTCCCGGAGGTCGGGGGTTCGAGACCCCTCGCTCACCCCATTCCGCAGTGGCCGCCGGCGCGCCAAAGTGGGCCGGCCGACGCATCCACTTACGTGGGACTACCGCCTAGACCGGGGCGCGATCAGACTGCGAGGAGACCGCCTTGACCACGTCGATCCGCCACGAAGTGATGATTTTCCTGACGGGGGCCGCGGTCCTCGCCCTTGAAGTTCTCGCCTCCCGCATTCTCACGCCCTATTTCGGAGTCAGCCTGTTCATCTGGGCCGGCATTCTCTCGATCACGCTAACCTTCTTAGCGGTCGGTTATTACGGCGGCAGCATTCTCAGCAAGCGGCTCAGTCAGTCGTCATTGGAATTCGCCTACCTCGCCGCGCCGGCGGCGGCCGCCCTGGCGATTGCCCTTGGTGCCGCGGCTTATCCGGTGTTGTTTCCGCTCCTGACCGGCGCGAACCTCGTGTTCGCGAGCTTCCTCGGCAGCGCCATTCTCCTCGCGTTCCCTTTGGTGGCGCTCTCGGGCATGAACCCGTTACTGGTTGCCCTGCAACGCGGGCGGGACGATCGCGGCGACGGCGGCGCCGGGCGCGTGTTCTTCGTCAGCACCATCGGCTCGGTCGCCGGCGTCCTGGCCACGGCCTTTCTCTTCATTCCGCTCATGCGCAACTATACCGGCGTCCTGTTCCTGGCCCTGGCGCTCTGCGCCCTCGTTCTGATCTACACCGCCGCATCGAAGGGCCTTACGGGGCGGCAGCGCGCGTGGCTGTTCGGCGGCACGGCGATCGCAATCGTTGTTGCCGGTGCCCTTTTGCTGGGGCAGCAGCGCTACCTCCAAATGGTCGGCGGCAAGCCCGACTTCGAATTTGAAATCAAGGCCGAGTACACCTCGGTCTTCGGCAACATCAAGATCATCGAACTGACCCCCCGGACAATCGGCGCCGAACCGCTTGTTGCCTTTCTACAGGACGGATTGGTGCAGAACCGGGCGCTCGGCGATGGATCGTCGATTTCGCTCTATACCTATTTCTTGGAATCGATTCCCTTCGCCTTCCGCACCGATCCGAAAAGCGCTCTGATTTTAGGGCTCGGGGCAGGGATCGTTCCCCGCAACCTCCAGGCGGACGGCCTCGACGTGACCGTGGTCGAGATCAACCGCGACGCTCTCCGCGCCGCGCGCGAGTACTTTCGCTTCGACAGCGATCTCGTCGATGTCCGCATCGAAGATGCCCGCACCTACGTTCGCCACTGCGGCCGGACCTACGATGTCGCCATTGTCGACTTGTTTCACGGTGACAACACGCCCGATTATTTGATGACCCACGAATTCTTCGCCGATTTGGCGAAGTGCATGGACCGAGACTCGGTCCTCGTGATCAACGCGTTTTTCGATTCGCAGGACGAGCGTCCCAATCAACGGGTGCGGGCCACGATCGCTTCGGTATTTCCGGAGTTGTTCGAGTTTCGCTCGCCCGACGGGGCGGCGTATTTGGCGGCGGCGAAGGTCGATCTCGGCGCGCCCGATCCTTTGCGTCCCACCCAGTTGCCGGCTTTCTTGCGCCAAAACTTCAGTATTGCGGCCGGCAACGTCCACCGGATCGATGCGGCGGCAATTCAAGGCGTTCCGCCCATTACCGACGATCACAACGTCTTCAAGGTTCTCTTTTCCAGCGCCGACCGCCGGTTGCGGCGCAACCTGGCGGACGGCCTGCCGCTTCAGTTTCTGGTCAACTGATCCGCGAAGTGGCGATCACGAAGGATCGCCGGGCCACAGAACCGACCGACCGCAGCGAGAGGTAAAGGTGAGTGAGGGTGGGGATCATCGCCGATAACCCCATCACGATCCCGAAGTAGATATTCTTGAGTTCATCCCGGCCCGTCGGGTCTTGCAGGGCGCGCACGAGCCGGTCTTGATACACGCTGCCGCGCTCAGCCAACGACTCAGGCGCCATACCGACGACACTGACGAGCCACCCCGAGACCGAGAACACGAACAGCACCCACAACGTCGCGAGCCCGGCAACGACCCCGTCTACACTCAGATGTGTCGCATAGGACAGGTTCGAGGTCCTTGTTAGCGCCCGGCGCACCATGTAGAGCGTGACGAATAGCGAAAGCGAATCGAATACGGCGCCGAGGAGGCCGACCGGCACCTGCACCCAGAAATAGTGAACGCGTTCCGGCCCAAAGGCGACTTCGGGAAACGCCGTCACCATCGCGATCCAATAGCAAAGAACGTTCAAACCGACGAAAAATAGGAAGAGCTTGGCGTAGAAGTATTTGGTCCTGTTTCGCCTATCCTCGAGGGTGCCAAGCAACGCCGCAAGCCTGGCGCGCCAAAGTTCCATAACATTGCGCTTCGCGTCCGGATCGATGGATGCGTCGCGTAGTTGGATTCGTTGCCCGAAGTCGTGCTGCATTGTCTTGCGCCGCGCGTGTGTCCAATACCTGAGCAACTCAGGACTTTTTGGCGAGGCCTGTCCCGGTGAGGTCCGCGCCGACTAGTGCAGCGCCGGAAACATCCGTTCCCGTCAGAATGGTGTTTCTTAGATTCGCAAAGTCGAACCGTGTTCCCGTCAGTTTGGCGCCCGAAAGATCGGCCTCCGATAAATCCACCCGGCTGAACACCGCCCCCGATAGATCGGCGCCAGCGAAAACAGCGCGCGCGAATTTTGCGCCTTCACAGGCCGTATCCGTTAAGTCGGCGTCTTTGAAATCCGCATCGCGTAAAAGCGCACCGTTGAGTTGGGCCGCCGTGAGTTGGGCCGATGCAAATCGCGTGACCTGTTTTTGGCCGGTTTTCTTTCCACCGTTACCGATGATCTCCATCGGGTCACCTTTGGTCTCGCTCAGCCGGGCGCGCCTTAGGTTGCTCCCGGTAAAATTGGCACCGGATACCTCGGCGCGGCGGATGTCGGTTCCCGACAAATCGGTGTCGCGGAGGTCGGCGAGGATCAAAAGGGCCCGCGAAAGGTTGGCGCCGCTGAGATTGGCGCCGCGCAGGTTGGCGCCGCTCAGGTAGACGCCCGCGAGGTTGTGCCCGCTAAGGTCGATTTTGCTGAGATCGGCGCGTTTGCCCTCTTCGCCGAAGGTGTCTACCCACAGCGCGTGATCGCGTAGCATCGTTTGAACATCGACGGGAAGGGTCGCGGTTCCCGGACTGATACTCGCGCCCTCAAGGTTCATCCCAGTAAGATTGGCGCCACTCAGAACCGATCCCCGGAAGTTCGCGCCCTGGGCGGTCGCATTCGAGAGGTTGGCGTGTTGAAGGTTGGCGCTGCTGAAATTGGCTTGCCGCAGCTGGGCGCCCTCGAACGACGCGGAGCTTAAATCGGCACCGGATAGGTCGACCGCGGCAGGGCGGCCCTGGGTGACCAGGCCGGTGCGGGCGAGGGAGCCGTCATCGCCGCCGATGATAAGTCCGGGACGCAAGTCCGCACCTTCGAAGTTCGCCTCAGGCAGCTTTGCGCGTCGAAAGCTGGCGCCTCTCAGGTCGCTTCGTTCGAAACTTGCGCCGGCAGCCTCGGCCGCATTGAAGTTGCTGCCGAATAAATCTGCCGAACTGAAATCGCACCCGTTCAGTGTACATCCCGAAAAATTGACCCCCGAGAGAAGCGCGTTACCAAGCTTTAGGTTGCGGAACCGCAGGCCAGACAAATTTGCGCGCGCGAGGTCGGCCCGGCGTCCGCCCGTGAGGCCAGCCAAATAGCGCTCGTGACCGCGTACTACTGCGACAAATTGTTCGGACGTTAATGCCATGTAGCGGGCCCGAATGACTCCAAAGGTCGACCGTTATTTCGAATTTGATGAAATCTTCTCTGGATTTCCCTGCCACAACTTGTCTCAAGCAAGTTGTGTGGCGGTTGTGATCTTCGCATGACATCGCCTTCGTGAAAAGCCACGTTAAGGGGGAACCCTTAGGAGGATGCGGGCGGCACCGGTTCGGCTGTCTCCTTATAGACAACACTCCCGATTTATTGAGAATGAGAATGCGGGGGTCGGTGCGAGTTCTACAACGGGTAGGAGGCCCCGGATTGAGTCAATTGAGTAAGATGTATAGTTGGTTTGGAGTGGGCAAGTAGATGGATATTGCTACTTTCCTAGGCCTCATTGTTGGCGTTGGCGTTATAGGCGCTGCCGTCATGGTGGGTTCGGACCTTGGCGTGTTCCTTAACCTTCCCGGCTTTCTCATCGTCGTCGGCGGTACTTTCGCGGCGACCCTCATCAAATTTCCAATTTCGAATCTAGCCGGAGCCCTTTGGGACGGTATCAAGGTTGCATTCATTTCGCGCCGGACCGATGCCCAACAGTTGATCGAGCAAGCTGGCCAATTGGCAACTGTCGCGCGTAAGAAAGGCGTCCTCGCGCTCGAAGATCAGCCGATCGGTAATTCCTTCTTGCGGAAGGGGATCATGATGATTGTGGACGGCGCAGGGCCGGAACACATTCATCAAGTTCTTACCCGCGATATGACGCAGTCCATTCAGCGCGAAGAGAACGGTGAACGGATTTTCCGCGCGATCGGGGATTCGGCGCCAGCGTTCGGAATGATTGGGACCCTTGTCGGTCTCGTCCAAACGTTGAGCCAAATGGCCGATCCCGCTGCTATCGGTCCGAACATGGCGATCGCGCTCCTCACGACGCTCTACGGCGCCGTCGTGGCTTACCTCTTGGCCAATCCGATCGCGGAAAAACTCTCGACCAAAGCGATCCAAGATCGCAGCAACCGGGAACTTATTCTCGATAGCGTTCTCGGTATTCAACGCGGCGAGAACCCGCGTGTGATTGTTGAGTTGCTCGAAGCCTACGTAAAGAATGATCGGCGCCAGGGTGCCTCGGATCAGCGTGAGGAACAGGAAGAGCGTCGCACCAAGCGCGCCGCAGCGGCGCCTGAGGGCGCAAGGCCTGCCGCGCGTCCGGCGAAAAAGAAGGCGTCTCTCACTGAACAACACGCCGCTCGCACGAAAGCCAAATAGCGATGATCAAGAAAGTCGTTGGATCGTCCGCGCCCGCCTGGATGGTCACCTTTGCGGATCTGGCTCTCCTCTTGATGGCGTTCTTCGTTTTGATGATGTCGTTTTCGTCGATTGACTTGGCCAAGTATCGCAACGTGTCGGAGTCGATGAGCGAAGCGTTCAACGACGCCCTCGGTGCTTTCGATCAACCGCTAGCGGGTCGGATCGGTGAGGAAAAGGCCGACTCCGACACGTTCAAGGAAGAGGCTGGCAACGCGGCCTCGCAGGTTGGCGAGAGCGACGACGAAACCCGCAAAAAAATGCAAGAAACGTTCTCGTCGCTGAAGTCGGTGCTTCGCAAGGAGGTCACCGAAGGGAAGGTCAGTGTCGAGAGCAGCGGGAACGCGGTCATCATTCGTTTTGACGACTCCGCGTATTTCACAGCCGGCAGCGAAGCGCTTTCACCGGCGATGGCACCGGTCCTGCAACGGGTTGCAAACGTCTTGATGACGAGCCCGGGTACCATCGTAGTCGAGGGCCATACCGACAGCGTGCCTATTTCGACCGACCGTTTTCGGTCGAACTGGGATTTATCGACGGCGCGGGCAGCTTCGGTTGTAACCGAACTTCTTCAATTTGCGCCTATCAAGAACGATCGCGTGGTCGTTCAAGGTCATTCGGATACGAAACCGGTTGCGCCGAACGATTCGGCCGAGAATAGGGCTAAGAATCGGCGAGTCGAGATTCATATTATCGGCGAGGACGGCCAGGACACGACCCTGTCGATTCCGACCCAGTAGCGGCTCAAACCGGTGCGCTAGCACCTCTTCGCCGCACAAAGAAAAATATTCCTACCGCGATCATCGCCGAACCAAGGAGCGCGTAAGCCGTTCTCAAACCCCACACTTCGGCGATCGGTTGGCTCACCAAGGGCGAGAGGAAATGGCCGACAAAAATACTCGTCGCCAGTCCGCCTAAAATCCGGCCTCGCAGGCGTTCCGGTGCGATATCGATTACCCAAAGCGATAGATTAGGCATCAGCAGGCCGAGGCAGGCACCGGTCAGACTGAGGACGAAGAGAATGGACACGAGGTCCGTTGCCGCGGCCATGAGCCAATAGCTCACGCCGAATCCACCAAATGCGATTATGAAGATCGAGTCGCGGCTAAATACCCGGCGGAACCAAGCAAACGAGAACATCGAAACGGACGCCGATGCCAAGGAGATCAGCGCCATCGCCAGTCCGGCGACTGTCGGACTGGCGACGCCGATATCGCGCAAGAAAAACGCGAGTTGGGTGGGACCCATGTAGAAGGCGACACTCTGCAAGACGCCGATGCCGTAAAGCATTGCGATAACGGAAAGGGGCGCGGCCAAGGACTTTTGTAGATCGGCGCCGTCGATCGTGCGATTGCGATCCGGTTCAAAAATAAAGATGACGGCGAGGGGCAGGATCGCGAAAGCCAGTAGATAGACCAAGAATGGCGCACGCCAATCGACCGACGCCAAGATTCCGCCAAGGGTAAGGAAGACCACCCCACCGTACTGGATAAACCCTTGGCGAAACCCCATGAAACGCTCACGGACTCGACCTGAAAAGTAATCGCCTAGCAGTGTTGAGGAGACCGTCATGACGGCTGCGACGGCTAAACCGAGGACGGCCCTGCTGATCAAGATGCCGCTTAGCGAATCGAGGAAATAGCCAGCGGATCCGGCAAAACCGTAAAGGAAAATCCCGGCAATCAAGAGGCGCTTACGTCCGAACCGATCCACGATGAGACCGGCCAGCGGGGCGAAGATCGCAATAACGATCGAGGGGAGGGTTATCAAGAAGCGGCTGAGGTATTCGACGCTTGGCGAATCGGCAAAGTGATCTGCCAAGGCAGGCAGCGCCGGTGAGATCGTGGCACCAGCCATGATCGTCATCGTACCGGTCATCAGGAGCGTGAACCTGACAGCGAAGCGTTGGTCCTGGTCGGGGGGGCCCGTGCCCGCCAGTGTCTGATTGGAATCGGTCATGCGGTCGTTCGCTTCCCTATCGACCGTCTTCTCAAGAAGAAGACCACCGAAACCAAGAGCAGGAGGGCCGCTGCGGTCAGGAAAGAGGTCGATAGACCGAAGAACGTCGCAATGCTTTGACTTACCAGAGGTGAGATAAAGAAACCCATCATGATGGCGGTGGCCTGTCCACCCATGATTCTTCCACGAACGCGCAAGGGCGCTAGGTCTAGAAGTCGAATAGAAAAGTTAGCGGTGGTCGATCCTTGGCCGGCACCAAAGAGGAGGAGCCCAAGGAACAAGAGTGGAAGTGTGGCTGCGAGTCCCATCACCAGGAACCCAAACGCACTAAGTGCAAAACCGTAGATGAACATTGTTTCGATGGCTAAGTAACGCCGCAGACGACCGTAGAACAACGCAGTCGTTGCAGTAGCAAGAGTAGAGGCAGCAACGCCGATCCCCGACAGGGCCGGATCGTCGAAGCCCATCTCAATCAAGTAGAAGGGAATCTGAGTGGGGATCATGTAAAACGTGACGCCAAAGATAAACGCCGCGAAATAAAGCCAACTGATCTCCAACCACGGAATCGGCGCGACTTGCGGATCGCCTGTTGCCGCGTCACGTTCGATTCCTGGGCCCGGTTCGAAGACGTACCGGACGATGAGCGGCAGGACAGCGAGGGCCACCAAATAAATAAAGAAGGGCGCGCGCCAATCGACGGTGGCAATAAAGCCTCCCAAAATGAGGTAGACAACACCGCCGAAGTTGTTGGATGCATTTCGGTAACCCATGAAACGGTTGCGCGTCGCGCCAGAGAAGTAGTCGCCGATCAGTGTACCGACTGTCGTCATGATCGCTGCGGTCGAGACGCCGAGGAACGCCCGCGAGATCAAGATCGCCGTGATCGAATCGAAAATCGCCCCCGCGGTACCCGATACCGCGTAGAGAAGAACGCCACCAATCAAGAGCTTGCGGCGTCCGAACTTGTCAATGATGTAGCCCGCGAACGGCGCCAAGATCGCCATGAACAGCGATGGCACGGTAATGATAAAGCGCGCCAAGTAGTCGATGTGGGCGACGTGAACAAAATGTTGCTCAAGGGCGGGAAGAGACGGTGAAACGATCGCACCGGCCATGACGGCGAGCGAAGCGGTCATCAAAAGAGTGATGCGGATCGCAACGGGAGGAGAAAGGTCGGCGACTTGAGGCATAGGTTCTCGGCCGCCGGAAGGGCGTCGCTGAACTATCGTGATCGCAGCGGTCTTGTCACCGTTGGCGAAGTGGCTGTCCGCCGCGCGGTCAGTTGCTAGAGCGCTTTGAAGACCGCCTCTACAAGGGCCTCTCCGCGCGGACCGAGTTCGAGGCTGTCGTGCATGAAATTGGGCGTGTAGCCGAATGCGATCCCGTTCTTGATATCCCCAAACCCGAACGCGCCACCGGCGCCCCAGTGACCGAAAGCCTTTGGGTTCGGTCCCATAGGAAATGTTGGGTTGTTAATCTCGTAGCCGAGCGCAAAACGCACCGGTTTGCCCAAGACTGGGTCGATATCATCGCTCTCGCACTGGAACGTTATCGCGCGGTCTCGGGTTTTCGGGCTCATGATTTTGGTGCCGTTGAACGTGCCACCGGCACGCAACATTTCGAAAAGACCTGCAATGGCGCGGGCATTCCCATGCCCTTGTCCCGACCCGACCTCGTTCGAACGCCAGCCATCGGAATTGAAATCTTCGTTGGGGCCAAAGCCCTGCATCGTGCGGGAGAACAGTGTGTCGGGGTTGTTCTCGACTTCTTCGAAAAGCGCCCGCGGGCTCCCTTTCTGAAGGATGGTCGCGCAACGTCCCTTTTCCTCGGCCGTCAGCGCAAAATTGTAATCGAGGCCGAGCGGCCCGCAGAGTTCTTCGCGATTGAATTGTCCAATACGTTTGCCGGTCAGACGATAAACCAAACCGCCCATCAAATAGCCGTAGGTCATGTTGAGATAAACCGGGTGCACGCCGGGCTCCCAGTTCGGCTTGGTTTGCTCGATCGCCTCGATCATCAGATCCCAGTCGTAGAGATCCCCGGACTCGAGAGGCCGATCGACATAGGAAATAGCGCAACGGTGATCCAGAAGGTGCCGGGTGAGAATGCCTTCTTTGCCGTTTTGGCCGAACTCCGGCCAATACTTGGCGACGGGTTCGTCCAAGTCGATGACCCCGCGGTCAGCGAGCATGTGGCCCATCGTCGAAATCAATGCTTTCGAAACCGAAAACGTCGAAACAATCGTATCGCGGCCCCAGGTTCTTCCGCTCTCGGGGTTGGCGACGCCGCCCCACAGATCCACGACCTTTTGACCGTCGGCGTAAACGCAAACCGCACAGCCAACCTCGCGGCCATCCTTGAGCAGGTTTGTTAGGACATCTCGAACGCCATTGAACTGAGGCGTATTCTTGCCGGAAACGGTTGGATCGCTGCTCATTCGCGGTCTCCATTTAACAGGTGCGGTGATCGACGGCGGGTATTACATCACGCCGTGTCGGTCAACGGAATGGGGGCCACGGTCACAGGTGACAGCGTTAGTTTAGCAGGCGAACGTCTACAAAAACGGTACGCCGGACTTCTCGACCTCCTTGGATCGCGGTGATGTCCGTGCGCGACGTCCCGCTCGAGAGGCCGGTTTCCGTGTCGATGAGTCCGAAGCCGCCGATCTCCAAAATCAGAAGATTTGCTCCTGACCGACCGACGATCTTGCCTGTCAGTTTGGCAACCAACAGCTTTCGACCCGAGACGGTCGTGAGCCCCTTGGCAACGGTGGCGACGTCGTTTTCGACGATGACAGCATCCTCATCGCCCATAATCCCGCGCACCTGTCGTTCCAGCAACCGATGGTAGGAACCTACGTTAAAGACTGATGTATTGATGCGAATCGGCCGGTCGGCGTATGCGAGATCCGCAGCAAATAAATCCACCCACAATTGATGCTGTGGCGTGTTTGGCGGCGGTGCCGCGATACCCTTCTCGATCAACCCAGGAAATGTGACATCTAGGTCACTCACATTGCCGCCCTGCGGGTCCGACCATGCTTCGACGACGATAAGCGGACGATCCGCGGTGACGTGTTGATCGTTTATCGTCAACTCGCTCACTGCAAAGCGACGCGTGAAACCTCCGCGCGTTCGTCGTACGGACCCGGTAAATGTCGTCGTGATCGATTCGCGGCGCTCGTTGGATATCAGGCTTAACGTCTCAACCGCTCCAACGATTCCGGATTTTTCTCCCCAGGAGAGCGTTACCGGGCGTTGAAGAGGCTCGACCGTCCCAATAAATCCGCCGACGCCGCGCGAGGGGTCAAAGCGGGCCAAATCCTGGGCGACAACCGATACGGTATCGCCGAGCAGCAGGCAAGCAAGGACGGCGGCGAGCATTACAGTTCGCATGTGATCCCCCAATCGCGTCCATTAGAGCAGTGGACGGGAGCCGGTGCCAGCGCAAGTGACTTTACCAAAGGGTAAAAATAGCGGCAGTGTGGCCGCCGTTACCGGATAGGACGATGACAACTCCAGCAACCGATAAGCCCGCAGCCGCAAT
The DNA here is from genome assembly GCA_040216735.1 of Alphaproteobacteria bacterium. Taxonomy (NCBI): domain Bacteria; kingdom Pseudomonadati; phylum Pseudomonadota; class Alphaproteobacteria; species Alphaproteobacteria bacterium. The sequence goes on from JAVJOO010000004.1 coordinate 493,312, forward strand.
TGGTTACATCGTCCTTGCGATGGCGCTCTTCGCTGGCATGGACGCTGTCGCGAAGTGGCTGGTCGCCGACTTCTCAATCTTTCAGATCCTGGCAATGCGAGGAATATTCTCGATCGCGTTTTTGTTGCCGCTTCTTGTCCGTGGCCACGGGATTGCGGGGATTCTGCGAACTCAGAACCTAACAGGGCAGGTGATGCGGTCGCTCTTGGGCGTGGGGGCGATGTTTGGGTTCTTTGCAGCGCTTCGCGAAATGAAACTCGCGGATGCGACCGCAATCGGGTTTTCCGGATCGCTATTTATGGCAGCGCTGTCGGTACCCCTACTAAAGGAGCGAGTTGGGCTGCGGAGGTGGTTGGCGATTCTTTTCGGGTTCGGTGGCGTTCTTGTCATCGTGCAGCCTGGCACCTCCGCCTTCCAGGCCGCGTCGCTCTACGTCGTGGTTTCGGCTCTCCTCTACGCGCTAATGATGATTGCAACGCGTTGGTTGAGCAGAACCGAAACGAACGTAAGTATGGTTTTCTATCACTCGCTCGTTTCGACGGTGATCGGGTTCGCGGCGCTACCGTTCGTGTGGGTGTCACCCGATCTCGCCGATTGGGGTCTATTTGCCGTGATGGGGGTATTCGCAACAATCGCGCATCTCGCGATCGCCCAGGCCTTTCGCCTTGCGCAGGTGGCGATCGTCGGGCCGTTCGAATATAGCACCCTGCTCTGGGCAACGATCATCGGCTACATCGTGTGGCAGGAAGTGCCCGGTCCCAACGTTTGGTATGGCTCGGTTATGTTGGTGTTGGCCGGTATCTATATTCTCTATCGCGAGACCAAACTCGCGTCGGACGCCCGTCGGGCGGTTCGTGACGCCGCCAAGGCGGCGGAATAACTACCCTTCGTATTCTGCGAGAACGTATGTGGTCTTGAGGAGATCCCAACGGATTTTGACGAACAACAGATCGTCGCCGTGGTACCACACGTGCTCGGGGGGATGGCCCGACTCGCGCAGCGGAAAGACGAAATGCTTAACTTGAAATTTTCCTGCTGGAACGGTCATTTCTTCGTCGCCGACCAATTGGGCGCGAAACTTTCCCCGGCCGATCATCGGGCCCGAAGCGCCGTTCGGTAGCGGCGAACTCATGATCGATGCCCAACCTTGTTCGGCTTCGCCGCTCGACCAGTCCCATGCGCCGAGATGCCAAATGTCGCAGACAACCGGGTGGGCGCCAAAGGACCGCGGCCACTCCATCACAGGCACCTTTTGGGAGATGCGGCCTTCCTTCGCCGTGTAGCCTTCGCATTCGACGTTCGTCGGTCCAAATCGGAACCATGCCGCGCCCATAAACTCCTCCGCGACGGTCAGGCGGACATAGGAGTCGATAGGGCGCCACTCTTTGTCGACGGTATACACAACGTCCCGAAGAATGCGGGTATCGTCCATTTCGCAATGCGACCGCAATGTTCGGGAGCCGTCGGGCTGGACGGTAACCGTGAACCATTCTCTTCCGCGTTCGCCGATGTCGTCGTGGATGTAATCGATTCTGCCGCGGTAGGTCCGGTGTTTCATGGCGAGCTTCCGTTACAGGATGAATTGAACTAGGTGACGTTGGGATAGGTCACCAGCAAACAGGAGAGACGATGTCGCGGAAAGCAGAAATAATCCGCCGAGACACGGTTTACCAGGGCTACTTCGACCTTGAAGAGGTGGCGTTCAAGCATACCACGGTCGACGGTGGGATGAGCCCAGCGATAAATCGCCTCGTCCTCAATGTCGGAGAGGTCGCAGCCGGACTCCTGATCGACCGCCACCGCCGTAGGGTCGTCCTGGTGGAGCAATTCCGCCTACCGGCCCTGGACCGCGATGGCGGCTGGCTAACCGAAGTCGTGGCGGGCAGGGTGGACCCTGGCGAAACGCCGGTGGATGCCTTTCGCCGCGAGACGTTGGAAGAAGCCGGTTACGAGATCGCCGACCCCGTCCAAATCCACCGGTTCTATCCGGCCAGCGGCACCCTGGCGGAGCATATGACGCTGTTCTGTGCCGAGCTCGGGCAACGGGTGAACGAGGGCGGCGGTACCGATGCCGACGAAGACATCCGCGTCCTCGATTGGAGCTATGCGGAGTTCTTTTCCGCCCTCGACAACGGGCGCATCATTGACGCCAAGACGATAATTGCCGGGCTGTGGCTGCGCCAAACACAGGGGTAGCTCAGCCCTGAGTTCCCGTGGTCTCCTGCAACAAATAGGTCGTGGAAAGGACGTCGAAACGCATTTTGACCAGCAGCCTGTCGTTCAGCGTGCACCATGCATCCATACGATCGTGCCCTTCCTTGTCGACATAGGTGACGCGTTCGCACTCAAAACTTCCCGCGGGGGCCTCGACGGTTTCCTTGCCGCGGTAACGGAAGCGATGCTGGGAGATGCCGAGCATCGGGCCCGATGCACCGTTTGCCAGAGGCGAGCAGGTGGCGGACGTGAAGGTTTGTATTTCCTCCTGTTTGGATCGTTCGATATTGGCAAAATGCCAAACATCGCAGGCCACCGGGTGGGTTACGAACGAATGCGGCGGTTCGTCGAACGCCATCGTTTGGGAAATCCTGCCTTCGTTCGCGGTAAACCCTTCGCACTCGACTTGCTTGCCGTTGAAGCGAAACCAGCTCGATCCGAGGAATTCGTCTCTGACGGAGACTCGGACAAAGACGTCCTTGGGTCGCCAGTTCATATCGACGGTGGACGTGACATCGCGCAAGACCTGTGAGTCATCCATTTCACATAGGGCCCGCAGCGTTCGATCACCGTTGCCATGCACCGTTACCGTGCACCACTCTCGACCGCGTTCACCGGTGTCTCCGAGGTACTGAATCTTGTAGCTGTAGGTTCGATGTTGCATCCGGTATCTCGTCTAGTTGTCGCTGTCCGGCTGGTACTGCGGGCCGTGCCGAGGGTAGTCTTTCTCTCGAACGCAAACGGGCGTCTGGGGAGGGTCGTCATTGCCTCATATCTTTGTAGCCGGTGCAAGCCGGCGAGTCGGGTTCGAGACGGTAAAAGTTCTTCGCGCTAAGGGATACGACGTATCGTGCTGCTTTCGGAGCGAGTCTGACCGTACAACGGTCGAGCAGACGGGGGCGCGAGTCGAGATCGTCGACGCCTTTGACGCGGGCGTCCTTGCCGATGCAATTGCCCGGGCCGGCGCGCTCGACGCGGTTATTTGTACGCTCGGCGGCAAGCCCGGCGACGAACCGAGGGTGGATTTCGTCGGCGCCAAGCACAGTATCGATGGGACGAAAGCCGCAGGCATCAAGCGGTTTCTGTTCGTCACCGCCATAGGCTGTGGCAACACTTGGGACATCCTAGGCGAAAAGGCGCAAGGGTTTCTCGGTCCCGCGATTGAGGCGAAGAACAAAGCCGAGGAATATCTGTTCGCAAGCGGGCTGGATTACACGGTCCTGCGACCGGGCGGCTTGTCGGACGACCCCGCGACGGGGAACGGCTTTCTGACCCGGAATGCCGATGTCCTTGGCACCGTGACCCGCGCGGACGTCGCAGCGCAACTCGTCCGCTGTCTGGAGAACAGCACAACCAGGGGCAAGGTCTACCAAGTTCTCGACCGCACCCAGATGCGGACCGAAACGCCCTACGTCGAAGAAGTTCTCTAGCGGCTATTCCGCGGCGACGGGTCGCGCCTGAGCGGCGGCCAACAAGGAGACAACTTCGTCTGTGGTCTGAACGTCGCCGAAATTGATGATAAAAGAGTACAGACTGGCGGCGTGCTGCTCGTCCGTGTTTGTTGAACAACTATCCGACACCATGAGGGTGCGGTAGTTCAGCATCATCGCGTCGCGCGCTGTCGACTCGCAGCAAACATTCGTCGCGGTCCCTGTGATGAGAACGGTATCGATTCCACGACTGCGCAGCACTTGGTCGAGGTCCGACGAGCCTTGAATAAAGGCGCTGTAGCGCGATTTACGGACCGTCAGGTCTTCCGGATGCGGACGAAGGTCGGCGTAAAGTTCGTGCCCATGTGCGCCCTCGGACATCGACTCGGTGCGGCGCTTAAAGCCCTCCGGGGTCGAAAGTTCCCGGTGAAAGTGGGACCAGCTATCGAGCGATTCTTTTGTGACCGTGTTGAGAATCCAGACGACGGTGCCACCCGCGCCGCGTGTCGCGTCGGCAAGTCGATTGATATTCGGACAGGTGCCGGCTGCTTCGGGGACGTACGCGTGACCGGCACCTTCCTTCACGAATGCGTTCTGCATATCGACAACGATGAGTGCGGTTCGCCGTGGGTCGAGAGTTTGATAGGCGTGCACCCGTCCGCGCCGTTGCTTGACCCGCTCTTCAATATCCTTAGGAATTGCGAAAGTATGCATCAGGCGTCTCCGTTCGGCGGTTGGCACATGTGGAACTCATTGCCGTAAAGGTCGATGAAACGGGCGGTTACGCCCCACGGTTCTTCCATTGGCGGGTCGTTGAAATGGACGCCGCGGGATTTGAGCGTCTCGTAAGTTCGTCGGCAATTATCCGTTTCGACGACAAAGACCGGGGATTTACCCACCCCCGTGTCGCTCGGGGATTGCGGTCGCTGATCCAATACCAGAGTGAGGTCGGGTTGGTCCGGGGAAGCGACCGTCAACCAACGTGTCCCGTCGGTGTAGGTCTCGTCTTGGTGCTTCACGAAACCGAGCTTGTCGGTATACCAGCTGCATGCCGTATCGCAATCGGCGACATGGACCGTTACCTGGCTGATCCTGAACATCAATCGACGACTTGCTGTTTGAGAATCGGATTGCCGAACTCGTCTCGTCGAATTTCTCCAACTACGCGGTCAGGTTGGAGGAATCGTTTGAACATGTAGTCGTCGCGTAGTTCAAATCGAGGGATGATTTCTGCGCAGCCGCCGACGGCCAGCATGAGCCCAAACGCAAGGAGGAAGCGAGGTCCGTGTACGTTGGGAGGTTTTGTGTGGCTTTCTCTGTTCTTATCCATGAGCTTCCTAGTGGACGGACGGCGAATCCTACTGTCAACGGCGATCTTGCCACTCCCTATGTATTGTCTTCAACGTTAGGGTAGGGACAATGTCGCGCCTCGTCACACCTATGCAGTATTGGGCCGTAATTTGATCCAGCCGTATGAACGTTCCGCGCAGGAGTTGATCGCGGCCTATCGCAACGGCGAGCTGACACCGTCGAGCGCGCTGGACAGTATCCTCGCGCGGATCGATCACTGCGAGCCCAGAATCAATGCCTATTGCTACCGCGACGACGAGACAGCTCGGCAAACGGCCGAGGAATCCACCAAACGTTGGCAGGCGGGCCGGCCCCTTGGCGGGTTAGATGGCGTTCCGGTGTCGGTCAAAGACCTGATCGATGTCGCGGGGATGCCTACTCGGTCTGGATCTAGAGCCACCACGGCCGACGCCGTCGCCAAGGACTCGCCGTGCCTTGCAGGATTGCGCCGAAGCGGCGCGGTCATTTTGGGAAAGACTACGACACCCGAATTCGGGCACAAGGGCGTGACCGATAGTCTGCTCAGCGGCGTCACGCGAAACCCTTGGGACACGGACATGACGCCGGGCGGCTCAAGTGGTGGTGCCGGCGCCGCTTTGGCAGCTGGCATGGGGCCGCTTGCAATCGGTACCGATGGCGGTGGATCGTGCCGCAAACCGGCAAATTATTGCGGCGTCGTCGGGATGAAGCCTTCCTTCGGACGGGTACCTCTTGCCAGCACCGGCGGGTCCTGGCCGCTGTCGTCACCAGGACCGATGGCACGCACCGTGGCCGACGCCGCGTTGTTGCTCCAGGCGATTTCCGAACCGAGCCATCGCGACCCCTTTGTCCTACCCGAGTTTCAGGCCGGGGTGGCGATGGCATCGGATATCAAGGGCGTTCGGATTGCGCACTGCCTAGAACTTGCCGGTGCTAATGCACGTCCGGAAATCGCAACGGGAGTCGGCGCAAGCGTCGCGGTGTTTCGTGAGTTAGGTGCAGAAGTCGAAGCCGAAAAGCCTGATATACCGGACTCGATGCCGTTCTACCGCACGCTGTTCGACAGCGGATCGGCGCTGAACGCCTCACAATGGAGCGAAACGCAACTCGGCCTCGCCGATCCTACCTTTCGCGAAAGCGTTGAGCGCGGCCGGGCGCTTTCCGCGGTCGAGCTGCGCCGGGCGTTGCAGCATCGCGGTGAACTCGCTGCGGCGATGGCGCGATTTCTCGATCATTACGACCTATTGGTTCTGCCCAGCAATCCAACGACAGCTTACAAATTGGGGCAGCGCGAGCCGACCAAGACACCTCGCGATATGTGGTCTGCGACGGTCTGCTTTACTTCACCCTTCAATATCACCGGCCAGCCGGCGATTACCGTCCCGTGCGGACATACCGAGGCGGGACTGCCGTTCGGGCTCCAGATTGTCGGGCGATATGGCGAAGATGAACTCGTCCTTCGGGCTGCGGCTGCTTTCGAAGCGACAACCGGCCTTGCCAATCAGTTGGCGCCGCTATGAGCGAACTGTGGCGCCTGTCCGCGAAAGAACTGACCGACGGGTACGCCAGTGGCGACTTCACGCCAGCCGAGGCAACGCAGGCCGTTCTGGAACGAACTTCGACGCTCAACGAAAAACTGAATTGTTTTTGCTTGGTCGATCCGGATCGAGCGCTGGCCGATGCAGCGGCTTCAACCCAGCGGTGGAGAGCGGGCACGGCGCTGAGTCCGATCGATGGCGTGCCGACCTCAATCAAGGATCTGCTGCTCGCGGAAGGATGGCCGACACTGTTCGGATCGCTGACGACGGACCCCGACCAGGCTTGGAACGCCGATGCGCCGGCGGTCGGCAACTTGCGCCGTGGCGGTGCGATCTTCTTCGGCAAAACCACAACGCCCGAATGGGGCCACAAGGGCGCCACCGACAGCCGCCTCCACGGGATCACGCGAAATCCTTGGAATACGGACCTGACCCCCGGTGGATCGAGTGGCGGTGCCGCCGCCGCCCTTGTAAGCGGTTCGGGGCCCCTGGCAATCGGCAGCGACGGTGGCGGTTCGTGTAGGACACCGGCGAATTTCTGCGGTGTGGTCGGGCTGAAACCGACCCATGGCCGCGTTCCGGTTTGGCCGCCAAGTACGTGGGGGCACCTGACGACGCCCGGTCCCATGGCACGAACCGTAGCCGATGCCGCCCAGATGCTTCGGCTGATGAGTCGTCCCGATATCCGCGATCCGCTGACCCGGCCCGACAATCCGTTTGACCCGGTCACCGGTATGAACGAAGGGGTTGCCGGCCTCAGGATCGCCCTCAGCCCTGGGTTCGGCCACCCCGTTAAAAAGGAGATCGCCGACGCGGTGGTTCGGGCGGCGCAGACATTCAGCGATATGGGTGCGGGGGTTGAGGAAGTATCGCCGGATGTCGGCGACGCGATAGAGCTGTTCCGCACGTACTTTTTTGTAGGGGCGGCGATTACCATGAAGAACATCCCCAAGCACAGACATGCGCTGCTCGAGGATCTATTTAGGCAAGTTGCGGAGGTCGGGGCGCAAATCACAGCCACCGACTATGTCGAAGCGGTTCGGGCGACAACCGAACTCCGTCAACGGATGGGCGTATTTCACCAAACCTACGACCTCATCCTCACGGCCACAAATTCAGTGCTGCCCTTTCCCGTCGGGATGGCGACGCCTCCTGAGGACGCCGACGGGAAGTGGGGCAATTTTTCGCCGACGCTCTTCCCAATTAATTTGTCAGGTCAGCCGGCCATCACGGTCCCCTGCGATCGTGCCTCGAACGGCCTGCCCATCGGGCTCCAGCTCGTTGCAGCCGCAGGTCGCGAAGATTTGCTTTTCCGGGCGGCCCTGGCGTTCGAGCGGACCTCGGGTTTCGCTAACCAGGTCGCGCCAATCTAGTGTCCCGCACAGTCATGCAAAACTGATACAGTCGCGCCAAACAGGAGTGGATTTATGAGCGTACAGGAAGCAACCGAAGTCAACGACTTGGGCGTCGCCCGGGACATCGACATTTTCGAGCGTCTAGCCGATTGGAACGGCCTTGATGTCGTCGATTGTGGCTGCGGTAACGGCAGCTTGGCCGGCGGTCTCGCCAAGCGCGGCGCCGTCGTTACCGGCATTGAACCGGACCCGATCCAAGCGGAAAAGAACCGTGGCGCGGAACCGATTCCGAACGTGACCCTCCTTGAGGCGCCGGCGCAATCCATTCCGCGGGACGATAACAGTGTAGATGCCGTTGTGTTCAGCAAGTCGTTACATCATGTGCCGTTGGACCAGATGGACAACGCGCTTCGCGAAGCCGCTCGAATTCTCAAGCCGGGCGGGTTCCTCTACGTTCTTGAGCCGGACATTCGCGGACAGTTCTCGCAGATGGTGAAACCCTTTCATGACGAGACCTTGGTCCGTGCGAAGGCGCTCGAAGCGCTGGATCGAACGGCCAACACCGTGTTCGGCGATATGGAAGAGTATTGGTACACCAATGTCGTAACGTTCCCCGATTTCGAAACCCTCGAGAAGCGCATGTCGGGGTCGTCCTTTAACGAAATCGATGCCGTCCAAGTCGATACGCCGGAGGTCCGGGCCGCGTTCGAAGCCGGAAAAGCCGAAGAGGGGTATGCCTTTACGAACCTCATGCGGGTCCGCATCTACCGTCATCCCAAGAGCGTATAGCCGCTAGGGAGACCGCCCGGTGGTCGGGTTGAACCACGATCATCGCCTATTCGCGGTAGCAGACATGTATGCCGCCGATTCGGCCGCGATTGCAGCCGGGATCGCCGGCATCCAACTGATGGAAGCCGCCGGGCGGGCGGTGTCGGACGAGGTTCGGCGCCACTTCTCGCCACGATCGACCGTCGTCCTTTGCGGACCGGGCAATAACGGGGGCGATGGTTTCGTCGCCGCGCGCCTACTACTAGAGGCCGGTTGGCCGGTAAGGGTGGCCCTTGTTGGTGATCGTGGCAAATTAGCGGGCGATGCGGCCATAGCGGCACAGCGATGGTCCGAGCCTGTCTTGGCGTTTGAACCCGGCGTTGTCTCGGGCGCCGAAATCGTGATCGACGCGGTATTCGGTGCGGGTTTGACGCGTCCGGTGGACGGCGCGGTCCGCCAGGTTTTGGAGGCGGTCGCGGCGAGCGACGCCGCAGTGGTTGCCGTCGACGTGCCGAGCGGCGTGCACGGCGACAGTGGTGCGGTACTCGGTTACGCTCTCCGGGCTGATCGAAGCGTCACGTTCTCACCGAAGAAGACTGGGCATTGCCTGTTGCCGGGGCGCCTGTTGTGCGGGGCTCTCCGTGTCGCTGACATCGGTATTCCGGGCGAGGTTCTCGCTGAGATACGCCCGCAAACCTGGGAGAACCATCCGGACCTTTGGCGCCTGTCGATGCGATGGCCGGGATCGGAGAGTCACAAATACACCCGTGGTTACGCTGTCGCGGTGAGCGGTGGTGCGGAAACGACAGGGGCCATCCGGCTATCGGCCCGCACCGCGTTACGGGCCGGGGCAGGGGTTATTAGCGTGGCGTGCCCACCAGAGGCCTTGCCGACGTTGGCGGCAACGCTAACTGCGGTGATGACCAAACCGATCTCTCAGCCCGCCGACCTGATTACCCTCGTCGCGGACCGGCGGGTCACAGCTTGCCTCATCGGTCCGGGGGCTGGGGTTAACGCGCGTACCCGAGAGAATACGCTCGCACTGCTGCGAACCAATAAACCCTGTGTCATCGATGCCGACGGGCTTTCGGTCTTTGCCTCGGCGCCGACGGCGTTCTTCGCCGCGCTAAACGGGGACTGCATCCTTACCCCCCACGAAGGTGAGTTTGCGCGCCTGTTCGGTGCCGCACCGGGGAGTCGCCTCGCGCGCACCCGCGCCGCAGCGAGTAGAGCGGGCGCTGTGGTCCTGCTCAAGGGCGGGGATACGATCGTGGCGTCGCCCGACGGCCGGGCCACGATCACCACGAACGCCCCGCCGGAACTTGCGACCGCTGGGTCCGGAGACGTCCTTGCGGGGGTGGCACTGGGTCTCCTCGCGCAAGGACTGCCGGCTTTTGAAGCGGCGAGTGCGGCAGCCTGGCTCCACGCCGAGGCAGCGCGACGTTTCGGTCCGGGCCTCATTGCCGAAGATATCGTGGAACTCCTGCCGGCAGCGCTCCGATCGGTGAAAGAATTGGATTGATCGGACGTAAAGTGATCAAGCCTTTATGAATAAAAACAACGTACTATGGGATATTTTCAATGTAGTTTATTGGGTGGTGCCTGGGCCCCGATATCAACCATTCGGAAACCTAAGTGGCCGGTAGATCGCGCGGGCCAACGAAACGAAACTTGAGTTCAATCTAATGCGAGGTGCTGGTTGGCGACCCCATTATGGCAAGAGCTTGGATACCACCGTCTTCGCCCCGATTGGATGTCGGAAAATGATCTTTGGCGGCTCCCGCAGAATGTTATACAAGGGCCGCTCTCGCCACCCCGGACCGCCCACCCGGCGCGGTGTGGCGACAAAATGGATACCCCGCGGGCGTGGTGGAACTGGTAGACACGCTAGGTTTAGGTCCTAGTGGGCTTTAGCCTTTGGGGGTTCGAGTCCCTCCGCCCGCACCAGGTACATCAATCTCGGTGATAAGGATCATTCCGGTTAGACCATGCAGATTACAGAAACCGCCTCCGAAGGACTGAAGCGCTCTTACAAGGTGGTCGTCGGTTCCGACGCCATCGAAGAGAACATCCAGAAGAAGATCACGGCGATTGGCGATCAGGCCCGCCTACCGGGTTTCCGACCGGGGAAGATCCCTCAAAAGGTCCTACGTGCACGGTTCGGTAAGTCGATCCTCGGCGAAGTTCTCCAGGAGACGGTCGATGAGACGCTCCGCAAGACCCTGGACGACAACAAAATTCGGCCGGCCCTTCAGCCCAAGGTAGAGGTGTCGTCGTTCGACGAGGGGAAAGACCTCGAATACACGATGGAGGTCGAACTCCTGCCTGAGATCGTTCCCACCGATTTCTCGACCATCGAACTCGAGCGTCTTGTGGCGGAGATCGAGGACGCAGAAGTCGACAGGGCCATTGAGAGCATCGCCGACCAGCAAAAAACTTTCACCGCGGAAGAGGGCGCCGAAGCCAAGGACGGGGATGCCGTTCTGATCGATTTCGAGGGGTCAATTGACGGCGAGTTGTTCGAAGGCGGTGCAGGCAAAGACAGCCAGATCCAGCTTGGGTCGGGCCAGTTTGTGCCTGGGTTCGAAGAACAACTGGTTGGCGCCAAGGGCGGGGAAGAGCGCGAAATCAAGGTCACATTCCCAGCCGACTACCCCTACGAGAAACTGCGCGACAAGGATGCCGTCTTCAAAGTGACCGTTAAGGAAGTGCGTAAGCCAAGCATCCCGCCGGTCGACGACGCATTGGCGACGCGCCTCGGGCTTGAAGGGCTGAGCCAGTTGAAGGAGCGGGTCCGCGAACAACTCGCCGAGGAGTATGGCCAGATTTCGCGGCAACGCTTGAAGCGTGAGCTTCTCGACAAACTTGACACCGCCCACGATTTCGAATTACCGCCGACCCTCGTACAAAACGAGTTTGACGGTATCTGGCAGCAAATTGAGCGCGACCGCGAGGCCGGGTCGCTCGATCCGGAGGACGCTGAGAAATCGGACGACGACCTCAAAGAGGACTACCGCAAGATAGCTTCGCGCCGCGTAAGGCTAGGCCTTTTACTGTCGTCGGTGGGTGAGGCCAACAACGTTACAGTCGGCCAGGACGAGTTGAACCGTGCATTGGCGATGCAAGCCCAGCGGTATCCCGGACAAGAGCAAGAAATCTTCAAATTCTATAAAGAGAACCCGCAAGCAGCGATGCAGCTGCAAGCGCCTCTCTTTGAGGACAAGGTTGTCGACTTCGTACTCGAGCTCGTCCGCGTCAACGAACGCAAGGTCTCGAAGGACGAGCTCCTGGCGGACCCCGAGACAGATGAGGGCGCCGCCAAAAAGCCGATCAAGAAGGCGAAGTCGAGCACCAAGGCAGCGAAGAAGGGCGACGGCAAAGGCGCCGAAGACAAGGGCGCCGATAAGCCAAAAACCAAGAAATCGGCGAAAAAAGACGACTAGTTTCAAACGATTCGACTGCCTACATGAATCGTCCAACGCCCCACACAACAACCGGAAAACGACTATGTCGGATATCTTTATGAATACCCTCGTACCGATGGTCGTTGAACAGACCAACCGCGGCGAGCGTGCCTACGACATCTATTCTCGCCTTCTCAAAGAGCGAATTATCTTCCTGTCTGGGCCGGTCAACGACGCGGTGTCCACGTTAATAACCGCGCAGCTTCTGTTTCTTGAGGCAGAAAACCCCGAAAAAGACATAGCACTCTACATCAACTCACCGGGTGGCGTGGTGACATCCGGTCTCGCGATCTACGACACGATGCAGTACATCCGGCCGGACGTCCAAACCCTGTGCACGGGGCAGGCCGCCAGCATGGGGTCGCTCCTGTTATGCGCGGGGGCGAAGGGTAAGCGGTTTGCACTCCCCCATGCTCGGGTCATGGTTCATCAACCCTCCGGTGGTTTTCAGGGGCAGGTGACCGACATCGAGATTCACGCCAAAGAAATTCTCGATACGCGCCAACGACTGAACGAAATATACGTCAAGCACACCGGCCAAAAGATCGATGTGATTGAAGAGGCACTCGAACGCGATCGGTTTATGTCAGGGCCTGACGCAGTAAAATTCGGCATCATCGACGAGGTCGTGTCGAAGCGCACGGTCGCGAGTGAGGGCGATTCGGCTGAGAAGAAATAGCGCGATCGTGACCGGCGAGCGCGGGATTTCTACTACCCAAAGCTTAAATCCGGGGTTGCCCCTTCAACCCGAGCCGCCGATGGTCGAGGCCGTTAACGATGGTTCGCGTTGATATTTGGGGCTGGCCATCGTTAACAAGATGAAGGATCAGGTTCACTGAAAGACGCAAGATTTAGGTTGTACGCGCGGCAGGCCACCGTCTACCATAATAGAGTTGTAGTGATTCGGGTGTGGCGATGAGTAAGTCTGGCAGCGGCGATTCAAAAAATACGCTCTACTGCTCCTTCTGCGGAAAGAGCCAGCATGAGGTTCGCAAGCTGATCGCTGGGCCCACTGTATTCATCTGCGACGAATGCGTTGAGCTCTGCATGGACATCATTCGCGAGGAGCACAAGAGCGCCCTCGTCAAGAGTCTCGACGGCGTACCGACTCCGGCCGACATCTGCAGCGTTCTCGACGATTACGTCATCGGCCAAGAATATGCGAAACGAATTCTGTCGGTAGCTGTCCACAACCACTACAAGCGGCTGAATCACGACTCCAAGAACAACGACGTCGAGATTTCGAAGTCCAATATTCTGCTGCTCGGTCCGACCGGTTGTGGGAAGACCCTGTTGGCGCAGACGCTCGCGCGTATCCTCGACGTCCCCTTCACAATGGCAGACGCGACGACACTCACCGAAGCGGGCTACGTCGGCGAAGACGTTGAAAACATCATCCTGAAACTCCTCCAGGCCGCCGACTATAACGTCGAACGGGCGCAGCGTGGCATCGTCTATATCGACGAGGTCGATAAGGTGAGTCGTAAGTCGGACAACCCCTCGATCACGCGCGACGTTTCCGGTGAGGGTGTCCAGCAAGCGCTTTTGAAGATCATGGAAGGCACCGTTGCGTCGGTCCCCCCCCAGGGCGGTCGCAAACATCCGCAACAGGAATTCCTCCAGGTCGACACGACCAACATACTTTTCATCTGCGGCGGGGCTTTCTCGGGTCTCGAAAAGATTATTGCCCAACGCGGTCGTGGGACGGCGATCGGCTTCGGTGCCGATGTGCGCTCCGTCAACGATAAGAAGACGGGCGAGATCTTGCGCGAGGTGGAGCCGGAAGATCTTCTGAAGTTTGGACTCATTCCTGAGTTCGTCGGTCGCCTGCCAGTGTTGGCCACCCTCAACGATTTGGACGAGGAAGCGCTCGTCGAGATTCTTTCACAGCCGAAGAATGCACTGGTCAAGCAATATCAGCGGCTGTTCGAAATGGAGAACGTGAAATTGACGTTTTCTGACGATGCGCTGAAGGCGATCTCGCGCCGCGCGATCGGTCGCAAAACTGGTGCCCGTGGGTTGCGTTCGATTATGGAAAGTATCCTACTCGAACCAATGTTCGAACTTCCGTCACTGGATTCGGTCGTCGAGTTGGTCATTAACTCCGAGGTCGTCGAAGGACGCGCCCAACCGCTGCACATCTATGCTGACCGTCGCGAAGAGGCGGGATCCAGCGCTTAAGACCTGCAGAAAGCGGTGCGTCTTGAAGTGGCGCCGATCAAGAGCCACTTTGAGTGAAACAGGGCTCTACGCCCGTATTTTGGTAGGGAAGTCGCGCCAAGGCGCGGCTCGAGAGTGCAATGACTGAAAAAGCGACGCTATACCCGGTTCTTCCGCTTCGCGACATCGTCGTGTTTCCTCACATGATCGTTCCGCTGTTCGTCGGTCGGGATAAATCGGTGCGGGCGCTGGAGGACGTCATGAAGGAGGACAAGCAGATCCTTCTTGTGGCCCAAAAGGACGCCGCTGTCGACGACCCAGCGTCGGAAGACATTCACACCGTCGGCACAATTGGTGCCGTGCTGCAACTTCTTAAGTTGCCCGACGGAACGGTCAAGGTTCTAGTTGAGGGTGGCAACCGGGCGCGAATTCAGAGCTTTGCGGAGAACACCGATTTCTTCCAGGCCTACGCTGAAGTAGTCGAGGATCCGGAACCCGATTCGCAAGAACTCCAAGCGCTCGCGCGTTCGGTCGTGACCCAGTTCGAGCAATACGTGAAGCTAAACAAAAAGATTCCGGCCGAGGTTCTTGTGTCCCTCAATCAGATTGAGGATCCCTCCAAACTTGCCGACACTGTCGCGTCGCATATGGCGCTGCGCGTTTCGGAGAAACAAGAACTGCTCGAAACAATCAGGACGTCAGAGCGTCTTGAGCGTGTCTATTCGTTCATGGAGAACGAAATCGGCGTACTTCAGGTTGAGAAGAAGATTCGCAGCCGCGTGAAACGGCAAATGGAAAAAACGCAGCGCGAGTACTATCTCAACGAACAGCTCAAAGCGATCCAGAAGGAACTCGGCGACACTGACGATAGCCGCGAGGAGCTGCACGAACTCGAAGAGAAAATCCGCAAAACTAAGTTCAGTAAAGAGGCGCGGGATAAAGCGACCGGCGAACTAAAGAAACTGCGGAATATGAGCCCCATGTCTGCGGAGGCCACTGTCGTCCGCAACTATTTGGATTGGTTGCTAACCATTCCTTGGAAAAAGCGGTCTCGCGTCAAGACCGACATCAAGTTCGCGGCAAAGGTTCTCGATCGCGACCACTTTGGTCTCGAAAAAGTCAAAGAGCGCATCCTCGAATATCTTGCCGTCCAACATCGCATGAAAAAGATGCGGGGACCGATCCTTTGCCTGGTTGGACCGCCCGGCGTTGGCAAGACCTCATTGGGGCGTTCGATTGGGACTGCGACCGGCCGTAAGTTCGTGCGGATTTCGTTGGGTGGCGTACGGGACGAGGCCGAAATACGCGGCCATCGGCGGACCTACATCGGGTCGATGCCAGGCAAGATCATTCAATCGATGAAAAAAGCCGGGTCATCCAATCCGATCTTCATGCTCGACGAAGTCGATAAGCTGGGCGCCGATTTCCGCGGCGATCCATCGTCTGCCCTACTCGAGGTTCTGGACCCCGAGCAGAATTTCTCATTCAACGATCATTATCTCGAAGTCGACTATGACTTATCGGATGTGATGTTCATCGCGACCGCAAACACTCTGCGCATCCCGCCGGCGCTGGTCGATCGCATGGAGGTAATTCGTCTTGCGGGCTATACCGAAGACGAAAAGGTAGAGATCGCCAAGCGTCACCTGATCGACAAGCAAATCGAGGCGCACGGGTTGAAGAAAGAGGAGTGGTCCATCAGCGAGGACGCTCTGCGCGACGTGATTCGCTACTACACGAGGGAAGCTGGCGTCCGGAATCTCGAACGTGAGCTGGCTAACCTGACGCGCAAGGCAACCAAAGAAATCGTCGAGTCTGGCAAGGATAAGGTGTCGGTAACCCGACGCAATCTCGACAAGTATGCCGGTGTTAAGCGGTATCGCTTTGGCGAGGTCGAGCAGGAGCACCTTATCGGGGTTACGACTGGCTTGGCGTGGACCGAAGTTGGCGGCGAACTCCTCAGTATTGAAGCGTTGTTGGTTCCTGGTAAGGGGAGCATCAAATACACCGGTAAACTCGGTGACGTGATGCAGGAGTCTATTCAAGCTGCGTGGAGCTACGTGCGCGCCCGTGCGACCGACTTTGGGATCAAACCCACTTTGTTTGATAAACGTGACATCCACGTCCATGTCCCCGAGGGCGCGACCCCCAAGGACGGGCCGTCCGCCGGCGTTGCCATGGTAACGTCGATTGTGTCGGCACTGACCCAAGTCTCCATTCGCAAAGATATTGCCATGACTGGCGAAATCAGTTTGCGCGGTCGGGTAATGCCTATCGGGGGATTGAAGGAAAAGCTCTTGGCAGCTCTCAGGGGCGGATTGAGCACGGTCTTGATCCCGATCGAGAACGAGAAGGATCTTGCAGAGATTCCGGACAACGTGAAGAAGGGGCTAAAGATTATCCCAGTGACACACGTTGACGAGGTTCTGAAGCACGCTCTTACGGCAAAACTCGAGCCCATCGAATGGGATGAAGAGCAGGAATCCCTCGCTAAAGTGGCGGAGACGGATGCTGCAGCTAAACGCGAAGGTGTGGTGACGCACTAAAATACACTAATGGCGGGTATCTCAAGCGGAAACGCGCGAAAAAGCTGGGGATAGGTGCTCTTTTCCCTTTGACGGGGGCGCCGCCCACTCCTACAGTTCGTGCGTCTGATGCAATCCATACACAACATTTGCTATTTCAATTTGCTCTTGTCCTAGAGAGGGGGCCCTGCCGTGAACAAAAATGATCTGGTGGCAACAGTTTCCAATGCTGCTGGTCTTTCCAAAGCCGATGCCACAAAAGCCGTTGATTGCGTGTTTGAAGCGATCACCGACTCGTTGAAGGCAGGCGAGGAAGTCCGGCTGGTCGGATTCGGCACATTCAACGTGGCGCAACGGAAAGCCTCAGAGGGTCGGAACCCTCGCACTGGCGAAAAAATCCAAATCCCTGCGTCGAATCAGCCGAAATTCAAGGCTGGCAAAGGCCTGAAGGACGCAGTCAACTAGTTCTTCACCTAGCATATCTATGAAATGCGCCGGCCTTTGGGTCGGCGCATTCGTTTTGGAGGCAAGCCCGTAACCTCTAGACCGATCCTTGAACGGACAAGCGAACGCCCGCTCTGGACAAACACCGTTCGATCCCGCATCTAAGGATTAGGAACCCGATGGGCGATTAGCTCAGCTGGAAGAGCACCTCGTTTACACCGAGGGGGTCGGCAGTTCGAACCTGTCATCGCCCACCACAATTCTCAATAGATATGACCGATTCCCCCCCTCCCGCACCACCGTTACAGGTAATCGAGACCATCGTTCGCGCCGTCAAGTTCGTTTGGCAGGGCCGTAACGACTTCATGAATCTCGCGTTTCCCGCCGTTCTGGTGCTGAGTGTCCTGAATACCGGGGTTGCTCTCGTCGTTTCGTCGCCGGTTGTTCAAGACCTCGCTCCGGAAACAGAGCAGGTCGAACAAGCGCTCAGGATCAACCTTCTGCCGTTCATTCTTCTGATTCTTCCGTTCGGCTATTTCTGGACGACATTCGCCATTGGGTGGCATCGTCGCTATCTCCTGCCCAAGGAACACCAGACCGTTCGCCAAATACTGACTTGGCGAAGTCGCCATACACGTTATCTGCTCTATGCGATTGGCGTCACGATGATCATTGCGACGATCGTCGTTGTCGGCGCCAGCATTGCCGTCTTCGCACCGGTTCTAATGGTTCTTGTACTTGGCGCCGCTGGTGTTGTTTATGCTCGGTTTTCGCAGGTCTTGCCCAGCGCCTCCATCGATCACGGGCTTACGCTCGCCGAGAGCTGGGCTCTTACCCAAGGCAACACTAGCCGAATATTCGCTGCCATTGTCGCGACTTGGCTGCCTGTGATCGTCGTGGTGAGTGTCGCTGAGAGATTGCTGATCCTCGCGTTGGGGGGCTCCGAGACCTTCATGGCCCTCTTTGTTCGAGCCTTCGTCGGCAATTTTGTCGGATACATCGGTGTCGCCGTCGGTGTAAGTCTCCTGTCCTTAATTTATGACCATCTCAGGGTCGGGCAGGGGCCGAGCGTCGATCTGAAGGTCTTCTAAGGAAGGAAATACGATGGTGACCGCGGACCAACTTGTCGGGACCTGGGAGCTGGTCCGCTGGGAAACCAGTTACGAAGACGGTCGGAAGATCTACCCAATGGGCGAGGACGCCCAGGGATTCATCCTCTATACCCCCGACGGATTCATGAGCGCCGTTCTATTTCGCGCCAATCGCCCACCGTTCACGACGGGTGAAGCATTGACCGCAAAAGACACCGAAAAGGTCGCGGGTTGGGACGGCTACTATGCCTATGGCGGCCCCTTTGAAATACAGGGCGATCGCGTCGTCCACACAGTCGCACATTGCATCTATCCCAATTGGGTCGGAGACACTCAAGTTCGCGGGATTAGCTTCGAGGACGACAACCTCGTGCTGTCGACACCCCCTCAAAAAACCCGGCGCGGCACACAGACCAGCCGGGTCATATGGAAGCGGGCGAATCGCGCCTACACCGGGCCACGTCCTTGACACCCCACAGGGCCTAAAGTAAATGAGGCGGGCCTCCACAAGGGGGTGTAGCTCAGTTGGTTAGAGCGCCGGCCTGTCACGCCGGAGGCCGCGGGTTCGAGTCCCGTCACTCCCGCCATTTCCTTTCGCACCACGATCAATTTGCACCGGTAAGTCGTTGTTGAGGCGCACCTTTCGTAGTATGACTTGGCGCGATTAGGAAGTGAACTTGGGCGCCGCCGCGCTAGGGGTGGCTGCCACCGATCCAAAGCCGCACCATAGCTGGGGAACCTCGGTAGGCGCGGCCCTGGATCGCAGCGTACGAGGGTAAATGGACGATCTGCTGCGAGAGTACCTGCCGATTCTGATCTTCATCGGCTTGGTCGTGGTCTTGGGTGTTGCATTTATTGCTGCGTCTTACATTGCAGCGGAACAGCGCCCCGACGCGGAGAAGCTTTCGACCTACGAGTGCGGATTTGAACCGTTCGAGGATACCCGTAGCAGGTTTGATGTTCGCTTCTATCTAGTTGCGCTTCTTTTCATCATTTTCGATCTTGAGGTTGCGTTCCTTTTCCCCTGGGCGATAACCCTGGGCGATACTGGCGCATTCGGTTTTTGGTCGATGGTCATCTTTCTAGGCGTTCTGACGATCGGCTTCATTTACGAATGGAAGAAGGGGGCTCTCGAATGGGAGTGAGTGCCACGACCGTCCAACCCGCCGGCGAGCGCGACCTGACCGCCGACCCGTTTTTTCATCAGGTCTCCGACGAGCTCGCCGACAAGGGGTTTGTCGTCACCCAGGTCGACAAAGTTGTCAATTGGGCGCGTACGGGCTCTCTTTGGTGGATGACTTTCGGCTTGGCTTGCTGTGCCGTCGAAATGATGCACGCCTCCATGCCGCGCTACGACTTGGATCGCTTCGGTGTCATGCCCCGCGCCAGCCCCCGGCAATCCGACCTCATGATCGTCGCGGGAACGCTGACCAACAAGATGGCGCCGGCGCTCCGGAAGGTCTACGACCAGATGGCGGAACCGCGCTACGTGATTTCCATGGGCAGTTGCGCCAACGGCGGCGGTTATTACCATTATTCCTACTCCGTCGTCCGTGGTTGCGACAGGATCGTTCCGGTTGACGTCTATGTTCCGGGGTGCCCCCCTACGGCCGAGGCCTTGGTTTACGGAATCCTACAATTGCAGAAGAAGATCCGCCGCACCGTCACAATCGCTCGGTAGTTTTGGTAATCAGGCCGTATGGACGACTCACTTAAGGAACTTGGCGAATACATCGCGGCGGCGTTGACCGACCAAGTCAACGCGGTCGAGGTTGCCCATAGCGAGTTGATGATTCTGGCGACCCCGGGCGGCGTGGCCAAGGTTCTTTCGTTCCTGAAAGACGACCCGGCCTGCCAGTTCAAAGTGCTGATCGACATTTGCGGCGTCGACTATCCCGAACGCGGTCGACGGTTCGACGTTGTCTACAATTTGCTAAGTCTAACGCACAATCAGCGGGTCCGTGTGAAGGTTCAGGTCGACGAATCGACGCCAGTCCCTTCCGTGCATGGTATTTTTTCCTCCGCCGGATGGTTTGAACGTGAAGTGTGGGACATGTATGGCGTCATGTTCTCCGATCATCCCGACCTTCGCCGCTTGCTCACGGACTACGGCTTCGAAGGGCATCCACTCCGAAAGGATTTCCCACTGACCGGATTCGTCGAAGTACGTTATGACGAAGACGAAAAGCGCGTCGTGTACGAACCAGTTAAACTCACCCAGGAATTTCGCCGGTTTGACTTCTTGAGCCCTTGGGAAGGGACCGACTACGTGCTGCCAGGCGACGAGAAAAGCACACCGGCGGATGGCAAGTGATGGCTGAGCCGACAATCAGCAGCTACACACTGAATTTCGGGCCGCAGCACCCGGCCGCTCACGGCGTTCTACGCCTCGTTCTCGAGATGGAAGGCGAGGTCGTTCGGCGTACCGACCCGCACATCGGTCTCTTGCATCGCGGCACCGAGAAACTCATCGAGTACAAGACCTACCTTCAGGCCATTCCGTATTTCGACCGCCTCGATTACGTGTCGATGATGTGTCAGGAACACGCCTTCGTCTTAGCGGTCGAAAAACTCCTGGATATCGAAGTCCCGGCGCGGGGCAAGAAGATACGCATTCTCTTTAGTGAGATCACTCGAATCCTAAATCACCTCCTCAACATCACGACTCAGGCAATGGATGTTGGTGCCATGACGCCGACCCTATGGGCCTTCGAAGAGCGTGAGAAGTTGATGGAGTTCTACGAGCGGGTTTCCGGATCGCGCATGCATGCGGCGTATTTTCGCGTGGGCGGCGTTCACCAAGACCTTCCTGCGGGCCTACTCGAAGACATCGCGCAGTTCTGCGAGACTTTCCCGAGCGTGATTGTCAACATCGAAGGGTTGCTCACTGAAAACCGGATTTTCAAGCAGCGGAATGTAGACGTTGGCGTCGTGCCCGCGGACGATGCGATGGACTGGGGCTTCTCGGGCGTGATGCTTCGCGGGTCCGGGGTTCCATGGGACCTTCGCAAGTCACAACCCTATGACGGCTATGAACATTTCGATTTTGACATTCCCGTCGGAAAGAACGGCGACTGTTACGACCGTTATCTCTGCCGGATCGAGGAAATGCGCCAGAGCGTCCGCATCATCGAGCAATGCCTAGCAGATATGCCGAGCGGTCCAGTCTCCGCTCAAAACAATAAAGTCGTTCCGCCCACGCGGGGCGAGATGAAGAACTCGATGGAAGCTCTCATCCATCACTTCAAACTCTACACCGAAGGCTTCCACGTACCTGCAGGCGAGACCTACACCGCGGTCGAGGCCCCAAAGGGCGAGTTCGGCGTCTACCTTGTGGCCGACGGCACCAACCAACCGTACCGCTGCAAGATTCGCGCGCCCGGATACGCTCATCTCCAGGCCCTAGACTATATGTGCAAGGGGCACATGCTTGCCGATACGGTTGCGATCATCGGTAGCCAGGACATTGTCTTCGGGGAGATCGACCGATGATCGTTCAAAAGACTGCGCCGCCCGAACAACAACCGGCGACCTTCGAATTTTCAGCCGAGAACCAGGAAAAAGCGAAGGCGATTATCGCGCGTTATCCGCAAGGGCGTCAGGCTAGCGCAATCATGCCGCTTTTCGATCTCGCGCAACGGCAACACGACGGTTGGCTGCCGACAGCTGCAATGGACTACGTGGCGAAGATGCTCGATGTGCCGCGGATGCGCGCCTATGAGGTGGCGACATTCTATTCGATGTACAACCTCGCACCGATCGGCAAGCATTTGATTCGAGTCTGCACAACGACACCGTGCGAGCTTCGCGGTAGCGCCGAGGTCGTTGAAACGTGTAAAGCGGCGCTCGGGGTCGGGCTCAACGAAACGACTGCGGATGGGCTTTTTACTCTTCGCGAAGCCGAGTGCTTGGGTGCCTGCGTCAATGCGCCGGTCGTGTGGATCGGCGATGATTACTATGAAGATGTCGACACCGACTCGATGCGCAAGATAGTCGAAGCGCTTCGCGCCGGAAACACACCGCCACCGGGATCCCAAAAAGGTCGTCAAACATCGGCACCAATTGGCGGCCCAACGACCCTCAAGGAGCAAACGGTCTAATGCTGCAGGATAAGGACCGGATATTTACCAACCTCTACGGCATCCACGATTGGCGCCTCGCAGGCGCGCGGGCGCGTGGGGACTGGGACAATACCAAAGCTCTGCTCGATCTCGGGCGGGACAAAATTATCGACGAAGTAAAGGCATCGGGCCTACGCGGTCGCGGTGGCGCCGGATTCCCGACCGGCCTCAAATGGTCGTTCATGCCAAAGCAGTCTGATGGGCGCCCGCACTACTTGATCGTCAATGCCGACGAAGGTGAACCGGGAACGTGCAAGGATCGCGACTTGATGCGTCACGATCCCCACAAGCTGCTCGAAGGTTGCCTGATCGCAGGTTTCGCGATGGGTGCCCATGCTTGCTACATTTACATCCGCGGCGAATTCATCCGCGAAGCCGAGCATCTCGAGGCTGCGATTGCCGAAGCCTACGACGCAGGTTTGCTGGGCAAGAACGCATGCGGCTCAGGCTGGCAATACGACATTTACGTTCATCGCGGGGCCGGCGCCTATATTTGCGGCGAAGAGATGGCGCTCATCGAAAGCCTTGAGGGCAAAAAAGGCCAACCACGGTTGAAGCCGCCGTTCCCCGCGAATATGGGGGTCTGGGGCTCGCCAACCACAGTCAACAACGTGGAAAGCATTGCCGTCGTCCCGACAATTCTACGGCGCGGCGGCAGTTGGTTCGCCGGATTTGGTCGCGAACGCAACACTGGGACGAAGGTGTTTTGTATTTCGGGCCACGTGAACAACCCCTGCAATGTCGAAGAGGAAATGGGCATCCCGCTCCGCGAACTTGTCGAAAAACATGCGGGAGGCGTGCGGGGCGGCTGGGATAATCTTCTGGCCATCATCCCGGGCGGGTCTTCGGTGCGGTTGTTGCCTCGGTCGATTTGCGACACCGTCTTGATGGACTTCGATTCCTTGGCGGCCGAGAAATCGGGACTTGGTACCGCGGCTGTCATAGTCATGGACAAAAGTACCGATATCGTCGCTGCGATTGCGCGGTTGTCGAAGTTCTACATGCATGAAAGCTGCGGCCAATGCACTCCGTGTCGCGAAGGGACGGGGTGGATGTGGCGAGTCATGGAACGACTCGTGACCGGAGAGGCACATGTCGAAGAGATCGACTTGCTTCTGGATGTCGCCAGCCAAATCGAAGGGCATACAATTTGCGCTCATGGCGACGCCAGTGCGTGGCCGATCCAAGGCCTAATGCGCCATTTCCGACCGGAAGTGGAGCGCCGTCTCCTAGAAAAACAGCGCGCGACGTCGGCCGCTGCCCAAGCGGCGTAGGACTAAACCATGGCGACACTCACCATCGACGGCAACGAAGTAACGGTCGAGGACGGCCTGACGGTCCTTCAAGCCTGCGAGCTCGCTGGCGCCGAGGTGCCGAGGTTCTGTTATCACGACCGCTTATCGATCGCCGGAAATTGCCGGATGTGCCTGGTCGAAATGGAAAAGTCGCCGAAACCGATTGCCTCCTGCGCGATGCCGGTCGCAGAGGGCATGGTGATCCACACCAATACGCCTTCGGTCAAGAAGGCGCGAGAAGGGGTGATGGAGTTTCTCCTCATCAATCACCCCCTCGATTGCCCGATATGCGATCAGGGTGGCGAATGCGACCTGCAGGACCAAGCAATGGCGTTCGGGAGAGACCGAAACCGCTACATCGAAAATAAACGCGCCGTTAAGGACAAAGACCTTGGCCCGCTGGTAAAGACCATCATGACGCGCTGCATTCATTGCACGCGTTGTATTCGCTTTGCGACCGAAGTGGCCGGTGTCGAAGAACTTGGCGCAACGGGTCGCGGCGAAGAAATGGAAGTAGGGACCTATGTCGAACGGGCCCTTACCTCCGAGCTTTCAGGGAACATCGTCGATCTATGCCCGGTCGGTGCCCTCACATCGAAGCCTTACTCGTTCAGCGCACGCCCCTGGGAACTGAGAAAGACCCAGACGATTGACGTGATGGATGCGGTTGGCAGCAATATCAGAGTGGATGCCCGCGGTCGGGAAATCATGCGCGTGCTCCCAAGACTTAACGAAGAGATCAACGAAGAGTGGATCTCCGATAAGGCACGCTATGCCTGCGACGGTCTGCAACACGGTCGTCTTGACCGGCCCTACGTCCGCAAAGACGGCAAACTCGTACCCGTCAGTTGGGGCGAAGCATTTGACGCCATAGCCGAAAAGTTGAAGTCGGTAAACGGCGCGAACATCGGCGCGATTGCCGGCGACATTGTCGACGCAGAATCTATGGTGGCTCTCAAGGACCTCATGACCGCCTTGGGTTCGACCAATATCGACTGCCGCCAGGACGGTGCCAAACTCGATCCGCAGGCGCGTGTCAGCTACCTTTTCAACACCGGAATCGCCGGCATCGAAGATGCAGACGCGCTTCTTCTTATCGGTACTAATCCGCGTTGGGAGGCCCCGCTCGTCAATGCGCGCATTCGCAAGCGATGGTTGCGGGGTAACTTCCCCATAGGCTTGGTCGGAGTTCCCCACGACTTGACCTGCGACGCAAGCTATTTGGGGGGCGGTCCGGAATCGCTCAAGGAAGTCCTCAGCGGCAACGGGTTCTCGGAAATTCTAGCAAGCGCAAAACGTCCGATGCTGATCGTGGGGCAGGGCGCCTTGACGCGACCAGACGGCGGGGCCGTCCTCAGGTTGGCGCGGAATATTGCCGAGAAATTTGGCCTTGTTTCATCAGAATGGAACGGGTTCAACGTCTTGCATACAGCAGCCGCCCGCGTCGGCGGACTGGATATAGGGTTTGTCCCAACGTCCGGTGGAAAAGACGTCGAAGGCATCCTTGCCGGCGCTGAGTCAGGTACGATTGGCCTTGTGTACCTCCTCGGAGCCGACGAAGTCGATATGTCCCGCCTAGCCAAAACCTTTGTGGTCTATCAAGGGCACCACGGGGATGCAGGCGCCGCAGCCGCAGACGTCGTCCTCCCAGGCGCCGCATACACAGAAAAGCCCGGCACCTACGTGAATACCGAGGGACGGGTCCAAAGGGCTTTGCGCGCTGCTTTTCCGCCGGGGGAGGCTAGGGAAGACTGGGCTATTCTCCGCGCACTATCGGAACGCGTCGGACATCGACTTCCGTACGACACATTGGAAGAAGTCCGTCAGCGACTTACTGAAGTCGCACCTACGTTCGCCGATTCCGACACCTTGGCCGCGGCTCCTTGGGCCAGCTTCGGCACCGAAACAGACACAACGTCTCAGCCCTTCGTGGAACCAATCAGAGACTTTTACCTGACGAACGCGGTCTGTCGCGCCTCCACCACGATGGCGCAATGCAGTGAATCATTCAGTCGCCAAGCCGAACCGGGGACTGGCACCAATGGCTAGTTTCTGGGCCGATTGGCTCTTCCCGTTCTTGATCATCGTCGCTCAAATTCTGGCGGTCGCGCTCCCGATCGCCGTCAGTGTCGCTTTTGTCGTGTATTTCGAACGCAAGGTGTTCGCTGCCATGACGTTGCGGCGCGGACCCAATGTGGTTGGCCCTTGGGGGGTGCTCCAATCCTTCGCCGACTTCATCAAGATCTTCTTCAAGGAAACGATCGTGCCCACCGGCGCAAACAAGATCGTGTTCCTGGCAGCGCCGGTCGTAACCTTCATCCTTGCGTTCATCGCCTGGGCGGTCGTTCCGTTCGCGCCGGGTTGGGTCGTCGCCGATATCAATGTCGGTATTCTTTACCTATTCGCGATATCGTCGCTGGGTGTTTACGGCATCGTCATGGCCGGTTGGGCGAGCAATTCGCGCTACCCTTTCCTCGGTGCTCTGCGTTCCGCCGCCCAAATGGTGTCGTACGAAGTCTCCATGGGCTTCGTGATTGTGACGGTCCTTCTCGTCGTTGGATCGCTCAACCTGAGTGACATCGTGATGGCCCAAGATCGCATTTGGTTTGCGATCCCGTTATTCCCGATGTTCATCATCTTCTTCATCTCGGCTTTGGCAGAAACGAACCGCCATCCGTTCGATCTTCCGGAAGCCGAATCTGAACTCGTAGCGGGCTATCAGGTCGAATATTCGGCAATCGCGTTCGTTCTATTTTTCCTCGCCGAATACGCGAACATGATTTTGATGAGCGCCATGACGGCGATCCTATTCTTGGGCGGTTGGCTCCCACCGTTTGACATTGCCCCGTTCAACTGGATTCCGGGCCCGATCTGGTTCGTCTTGAAGATCGTGTTCCTTCTCTTCGTCTTCGTCTGGGTGCGGGCTACGTTCCCGCGCTACCGTTACGACCAACTTATGCGTTTGGGATGGAAGGTGTTTCTCCCGTTTTCACTTCTTTGGGTGGTTCTCACAGCGGGCGTTTTGCTGTGGTTCGACCTATTGCCGCAGGGTTAACGAATGGCATTTCTCGATCAGGGCGTTCGTTCCCTTTTTCTTGTCGAATTGGTCAAGGGGATGGGCCTGACCTTCAGCTACATGTTCAAAAAGAAGGTGACGATCAACTACCCCTTTGAAAAGGGTACCCTTAGTCCACGGTTTCGCGGGGAACATGCTCTACGGCGATACCCTAACGGAGAGGAACGCTGCATCGCCTGCAAATTGTGCGAAGCGGTTTGCCCGGCCCAAGCTATCACCATCGAAGCGGAGCCGCGTGCAGACGGGTCTAGGCGAACGACTCGGTACGATATCGACATGACGAAGTGCATTTACTGCGGGTTCTGCCAAGAGGCGTGCCCGGTCGACGCAATTGTCGAAGGACCGAACTTCGAGTTTGCAGCGGAGACCCGCGAAGAATTGCTGTACGACAAGCATAAATTGCTCGCAAACGGCGACCGCTGGGAGCGTGAAATCGCTTCCAACCTCGCCAAAGACGCGCCTTACAGGTAGAACGCCGCATTATGCTCCTAACGGCTGTCGCATTTTATATCTTTGCCTCGATCCTCATCGCCTCGGCGGTACTCGTCATCGGCGCGCGTAATCCCGTCCATTCGGTGTTTTTCCTAATTCTTGCGTTCTTCAACGCAGCAGGACTATTTGTGCTGGCCGGCGCCGAATTCCTCGCGATGATCTTAGTGATCGTCTATGTGGGTGCCGTCGCAGTTTTGTTCATGTTCGTCGTGATGATGCTCGACATCAATTTCGCTCGATTGCGGGAAGGTTTTCTCCAGTACCTCCCGGTAGGCGCCTTGGTTGGCCTAATCTTACTTGTTGAACTGATCTTCATTGTGACAACCCAGGTCAATGTGCCCGAGGTCCTCGCAATAAGCGCAGCCCCGACACCCGCTATCAGTGACATCACCAACACCGACGCGTTGGGCCGCTTGATCTATACCCACTACATTTACTTGTTCCAGGCGGGCGGCCTGATCCTCCTTGTCGCGATGATCGGCGCCATTGTTCTCACATTGCGTGAACGCCCCGGTGTGAGGAAACAGCGCATCGCCGACCAGGTCGGTCGTCGCCGCGATGAATCGGTCGAGATAAGAAAGATCACCCCGGGGAGCGGTATCTGATGGAGATCGGGATCGGGCATTACCTGACCGTCGGGGCCATTCTGTTCACCATCGGCGTGTTCGGAATCTTTCTGAACAGAAAGAACGTCATCATTATCCTGATGTCCGTCGAACTGATCTTGTTAGCGGTCAACATCAATCTGGTTGGATTCTCAGCCCATCTGAGCGATTTGGTCGGTCAAATCTTCGCCATGTTCATCTTGACTGTTGCCGCGGCCGAGGCGGCAATCGGTTTGGCGATCTTGGTTGTGTACTTCCGCAACCGAGGAACGATCGAAGTCGAAGAAATCAGCGTGATGAAGGGGTAGGGGAGATGATGTACATTCTTATCGTTTTCCTCCCTGGCATCGCTGCACTGCTCGTCGGCTTTTTCGGTCGCGTCCTGGGCGACCGTCCGTCGCAATTGATTACCAGCCTCGCCGTAACCCTAAGCGCAATTCTGTCTATAGTCGGTTTCATCCAGATTACCGGCACCGACGACATAGAGCACGTCCAACTCCTCCATTGGATATCGTCCGGCGGTTTGGATTTTTCGTGGGCCATTCTGGTCGACCCTCTAACGGCAGTAATGTTCGTCGTCGTGAATGGCGTTTCGGCGCTCGTTCATTGGTACTCGATCGGCTACATGAGCCACGATCGTCACAAAGCGCGATTCTTCGCGTACCTGTCGCTCTTCACCTTCGCGATGCTGATGCTCGTCTCGGCGGACAACTTCGTTCAGTTGTTCTTCGGCTGGGAAGGTGTCGGACTAGCCTCTTACCTTTTGATCGGTTTTTGGTACGACCGCCCCTCTGCCAACGCTGCTGCAATCAAAGCGTTCGTCGTCAACCGAGTCGGCGACTTCGGCTTCGCCCTCGGGATTATGGCGATCTTCTTGGTCTTCGGTTCCGTCGATTACGCAACAGTTTTTGCGATGGCGCCGGAAATGACCGGGATGTCAATCGGGTTCCTCGGAATGGAACTCGACACCCTTACCGTCATTACGTTTCTGTTGTTTATCGGTGCGATGGGAAAGTCAGCTCAGATTTTCCTCCACACCTGGCTGCCCGACGCGATGGAGGGCCCGACACCTGTATCGGCACTAATCCATGCGGCGACAATGGTCACCGCCGGCGTCTTTCTGGTGGCGAGGGCGTCACCGCTATTCGAACTAGCGCCGATCACACTCGGATTCGTTACGGTCGTTGGAGCCATTACCGCCCTTTTTGCAGGCACCGTCGCTCTCGCCCAGAACGATATCAAACGCGTTATTGCATATTCGACGTGCAGCCAACTTGGCTACATGTTTTTTGCTGCGGGCCTTTCAGCTTATTCGGTGGCGGTGTTTCACCTTTTCACCCATGCGTTTTTCAAGGCGCTCCTTTTTCTCGGAGCAGGATCAGTCATTCATGCAATGTCGGACGAGCAAGACATGCGCAAGATGGGTGGACTGTTTAGCCTGATGCCACTGACCGGAACCATGATGTGGATCGGGTCGTTGTCTTTAGCCGGTGTGGGCATATCCGGTGTGTTCGGTTTCTCAGGTTTTTATTCGAAGGACCTTATCCTCGAAGTGGCATGGGCCTCCGAGGCTTTTGGCGCCAATCTGGCGTTTTGGGTCGGGCTCGCGGTCGCTCTCCTAACCGCTCTCTATTCGGGTCGCCTGTTGTTCATGACGTTCCACGGTAAAACCCGCGCTAGCCAAGCCGCAATGGCCCACGCCCACGAAGCGCCCCTTAGCATGAACATTCCGAATATGGTGCTGACACTGGGAGCAATCCTCGCAGGTGTCTTCGCGGTACACGCCTTCACCGAAACCGAAGATTTCTGGGGCGCTGCTATCTTCATGCTCCCGGAAAGCTTGGAAGTACTGGACAAAGCGCACCACCTATCGTTCTGGGTGAAGATGATGCCCGTCTTTGCAGGCCTAATAGGGCTCTTG
Source organism: Alphaproteobacteria bacterium (assembly GCA_040216735.1). Taxonomy (NCBI): domain Bacteria; kingdom Pseudomonadati; phylum Pseudomonadota; class Alphaproteobacteria; species Alphaproteobacteria bacterium. The sequence goes on from JAVJOO010000004.1 coordinate 523,140, forward strand.
ATGGCTTGGTATTTCTATATTCGCCGTCCGGACCTTCCTGCACGATTCGCGACGGCAAATCGACCGGTGTACGAGTTCCTGCTCAATAAATGGTACTTTGACGAAATCTACGAAGTCCTGTTGGTTCGCCCGGCCAAACTTCTTGGTTACACGTTGTGGCGGGTCGGCGATGGGCGAATCATCGACGGATTCGGCCCCGACGGATTTGCCGCCATGGTCATGGGATTGGCGCGCCGCTCTGCAGCACTTCAGTCCGGTTATTTGTACCATTACGCTTTTGCAATGCTGATCGGGGTTGCGGCCTTGGTTTCCTGGTTCCTTTTCTTTGGTTAAACCTTGATGTCCGACTGGCCCCTTTTATCTCTTGTAATCTTTGTGCCCCTCGTGGGCGCGTTGTTCATCCTAATCATTCGGGGTGATGAAGCGATCGTTGCACGCAACGCGAAGTTCGTTGCGCTGTGGACGACCCTTGGAACTTTCGTTCTTTCACTTCCCTTATGGATCGGTTTCGACAACCAAGACGCCGGCTTCCAGTTCGTCGAGCGCCACGCATGGCTCTCCGACGCGATCACTTACCATGTGGGCGTCGACGGCATTTCAATGCTGTTCATCATTCTTTCGACTTTTTTGATGCCGATCTGCATCCTCGCCAGTTGGGAGGCGATTCAAACCCGCGTCAAAGAATACATGATCGCTTTCCTTGTCATGGAAGCGACGATGATCGGCGTCTTCTCCTCCCTCGATTTTGTCTTGTTCTATCTGTTCTTCGAGGGCGGTTTGATTCCGATGTTCCTGATCATCGGGATTTGGGGCGGCGCCAATCGTATCTATGCGACCTTCAAGTTCTTTCTCTACACCCTGCTTGGTTCCGTCCTCATGCTCTTGGCCATCATGGTCATGTATTTCGAGGCTGGAACCACCGACATTCCAACGCTCATAACCTATGGTTTCGACCCCTCTATTCAAACCTGGCTATGGTTGGCCTTCCTTGCATCATTCGCTGTCAAGGTTCCGATGTGGCCGGTCCACACCTGGCTTCCCGACGCGCACGTCGAAGCACCGACGGCTGGGTCAGTCATCCTCGCCGCGGTGCTCCTCAAGATGGGCGCCTATGGTTTCCTTCGCTTCTCCATTCCAATGCTGCCCGATGCAACGGTCTATTTCACGCCGCTGATCTTCACACTGAGCGTTATTGCCGTCGTCTATGGTTCTCTCGTGGCCTTGATGCAGGAGGATATGAAGAAGCTGGTCGCCTATTCGTCCATCGCCCACATGGGCTTTGTGACGATCGGTATTTTCACTTTCACCCAACAAGGGATCGAAGGTGGAATTTTCCAGATGCTTAGTCACGGGCTGATTTCGGGCGCGCTGTTCTTGTGCGTCGGCATTATCTACGACCGTATGCACACGCGACAAATCGCGAGATACGGCGGGTTGGTCCACCGTATGCCACGCTATGCAACGTTTTTTCTGATTTTTACGCTGGCGAATGTGGGGCTTCCGGGAACCACCGGGTTCGTCGGGGAGTTCCTGGTCCTTGTCGGAGTATTCCAGGTCAACACGTGGGTTGCACTCATCGCGACCACCGGCGTGATCCTAAGCGCCTGCTACGCGCTATGGCTCTATCGTCGAGTTATCTTCGGCGTGTTGGAAAAAGCAGACCTCAAAAGCATCACCGATCTCAATCGACGGGAAGTCGCAATCCTGACACCACTGCTTGCAGCGATCATCTTCTTTGGCGTCTACCCGCAACCTCTACTCGATGTTATGCAGGCGTCGGTCGAGAACTTAATTTCCCAGCACCATGCAGCGCTCGACGCGGCCCGGTCGGTTCTCGTGGCGGGACACTAAGCCATGCAACACGCTCCCATCCCTGACATTCTCCCCGCTTTGCCGGAGATCTGGCTCGCTTGTGCGGCAATGGTCTTGCTGATGATAGGGGCGTTCCGCGGCAACGCCGCAACGCGGTCGATATCCTGGTTGGCGGTCGTCGCAATCGCCGTCGCTTTCGTCCTGGTAGTATCGGGCACGAAAGAGGGGACGACATTCGCCGGCTTGTTCGTGGTCGATTCTTTTTCGACCTTGGCCAAGGGCCTTATCCTGATCGGCACGGCGGCGACGCTCATTATGTCGATGGATTACATCCGCCGCGAAGGAATGGAACGGTTCGAGTTCCCGGTTTTGGTTCTCTTGGCGACAGTCGGCATGCTGATGATGGTATCGGCCAACGACCTCATGTCACTTTACGTCGGCATCGAATTGCAAAGTCTCGCGCTCTACGTCATCGCAGCCTTCAAGCGGGACACACTCAAGTCGACCGAAGCAGGGCTGAAGTATTTCGTTTTGGGCGCGCTCTCCTCGGGGATGCTTCTTTACGGCGCATCCTTGATTTACGGGTTTACCGGCACGACCAACTTCGAGGCGATCGGCGCGCTCTATACGCAGGCTGGCCAAGAGCCTTCGATCGGTTTGATCGTCGGCCTTGTGTTTCTAATTTCCGGGCTGGCCTTTAAGGTTTCCGCGGTTCCATTCCACATGTGGACCCCAGATGTCTACGAAGGTGCATCCACACCCGCCACGGCGTTTTTCGCAATCGCCCCAAAGGTTGCGGCCATGGCGCTACTCGTTAGGGTCATGATCGCGCCGTTCTATGGCGCAGCGGCGGATTGGCAGCAGGTCATTTCGTTTATTGCGATCCTCTCAATGGGGTACGGCGCTTTCGCCGCGTTGCGGCAAACCAACATCAAACGTCTCATGGCCTACAGTTCGATTGGCCACATGGGATTCGCACTGGTGGGCTTGGCTGCAGGGACCCAACAGGGCGTTCAGAGCGTTCTTATCTACCTTCTGATCTACCTCGCGATGAACATCGGCACGTTCGCGGCCATTCTGACAATGCGCGTCAAAGGCCAAATGGTCGAAGGCATCGACGACCTCGCCGGGTTAGGCAAGAACAACCCGGTCTTGGCGCTCATCCTCACAGTTCTACTTTTCTCCCTGGCAGGCATTCCGCCGCTCGCGGGTTTCTTTGGCAAGTTCTATGTTTTTCTCGCGGCAATTGACGCGAAACTCTACATCCTCGCCGTTCTAGGCGTTCTTTCGAGCGTGGTCGGCGCCTATTACTATCTCCGCATCATCAAAATCATCTACTTCGATGAACCTGGAGAATCGTTCGAACAACCCATCGGACGAGAAATGAAAATTCTCCTTGGGGCTTCGGCAGTTTTCACCACATTCTTCGTCGTCCTCCCGGGCCCATTCTTGGCTTTGACACAGCAAGCGGCCACCGCACTCCTCCCTTGAGAACGCCGCCCGCCGCATTCTTTATCCGGCACCACGTCAGACTTACAAAAAGCACAAACGATATCGCCCGAGAACTCGCCGAAACCGGTGCGCCGGAAGGCACAACGGTCACCGCGGCCCGCCAAACCGCCGGACGAGGGCGCCGCGGCAATACCTGGGAATCGAGTGAGGGCAATGTTTTTCTCTCGATGGTGCTGCGGCCCGACGGCACGCCGCAAGCTGCAGCCCAAATTTCCTTCGTGATGGCGGTCGCAGTACAAGAACTCGTCACCGCTCGGTTGCCAGGCGTTCCGGTCCAGTTGAAATGGCCTAACGACGTCCTGTGTGGAGGAAAAAAAGTATCGGGTATCCTGCTCGAGGCTGGCCCGGCATCAGACCGCGGTATCGACTGGCTGGTCGCAGGGTTGGGGATCAACGTGGCGCATAAACCGAAGTCCCGAAACGATGCGACGTCGCTCCATGACGAAGGGGACTTTGATGCCAGTGCGGACAGCGTGATTATCGATTTTTGCGAACGGTTCCTACCTTGGTATGAAATGTGGCAATCCAACGGCTTCCGCAACGTGCGTAAGGCGTGGCTTGCCGCGGCCTACGGCCTCGCAGACCCGATCCGCATCCGTTTACCTCGTGAAGAAATCGACGCCGTTTTTGAGGGGCTCGACGAGGAGGGTGCGCTGTTGGCGCGACTTACCGACGGCACGCAGCGGAAAGTCACCGGCGGCGAGGTATACTTTGGGGGCACTGGGTAGGGCTCATGCTTCTCGCGATCGATTCTGGCAATACCAACATCGTATTTGCCGTCTATGACGGAGAGACGCGGCTGGGCCTATGGCGTGCCGCCACCGCACAGGCCCGTACTGCCGACGACCATGCTGTATGGCTCTCCAGTTTGATGCGGATGCACGACCTGGAGCCAAATCAAATCACCGACACGATCATTTGTAGCGTCGTGCCCCATGCGCTCTTCGAGCTCAAGCAACTCTGCCGGGGGTTCTTCGGCTGTGAACCCGTTATTGTTAGCCAGAATCTCGATCTCGGCATCAAGATTTTGATCGACAACCCTGGCTCGGCAGGCGCCGATCGGCTGGCCAACGCCGTTGGGGTCAACAAGACCTACGGCGGTCCTGCGATTGTGCTCGATTTCGGAACGGGGACGACCTTCGACGTGGTCGACCGTTCGGGAAACTATTGCGGCGGGGTAATTGCGCCGGGGATCAACCTGTCCCTGAAGGCACTTCATGATGCAGCGGCGCATCTTCCCCGCATCGACGTGGCGCGACCCAACAAGGTAATCGGCGGCGGCACGGTTGAAGCGATGCAATCGGGGGTCTATTGGGGTTACCTTGGCCTTATCGAAGGGCTGGTGAGCCGCATCGCGACGGAATTTGGAAGCCCCATGAAGGTCATTGCAACCGGTGGCCTCGCTCCGGTCTTTGCCGGTGCGACCGATGCAATTACCGAGGTCGACCCCGACATCACTTTGACGGGGATCGTCGAAATCTGGAAGCGCGCGAAGGGAACCCCCTAAGGGTGGCCAGCGAGAAAGAGCTACTGTTCCTCCCATTGGGCGGATCGGGTGAGATTGGGATGAACCTCAATCTCTATCGCTGCGGTGGAAAATGGCTAATGGTGGATCTCGGGATCACGTTCGCCGATGAATCGCTGCCAGGGATCGATATCCTTACGCCCGATCCAACCTTTATCGAAGGGGAGCGTGAAAACCTATTGGCGCTCGTCTTGACACATGCCCACGAGGACCACCTCGGCGCGGTACCGTATCTTTGGGATCGGCTGCGCTGTCCAATCTACGCGACCCGGTTCACTGCCGCAGTACTGGAACGTAAGCTTGTCGACAGCGGGCACAGAAAAATACCGATCAACGTCGTGGAATACGGCCAAGAAATTGAGATCGGACCGTTCCGCGTAACCTATTTGCCGATCACCCACTCAATCCCCGAGGGGAGCGCCCTGACCATTCGAACCGAGGCAGGGACGGTTTTTCACACCGGAGACTGGAAGTTCGACCCCGACCCAGTAATCGGTAGAGCAACAGATGAGGCTTTCTTGCGTGAGATCGGCGACGCAGGGGTTCTCGCGATGGTGTGCGACTCGACCAACGTATTCGGCGAGGGCGAATCGGGGTCCGAGGGCGCTGTCCAGAAAAGCCTCACGCAACTCATCGCCGACCGCAAAGAGCGTGTTGTCATTACCACCTTTTCCTCCAACATCGCTCGAATCCGTAGTGCGGCAGAAGTCGCAATCGCAACTGGCCGGACCCTTGCGGTAGCGGGACGGTCACTTCTACGTATGGTGGAATCGGCCCAGGCGTCAGGCTATCTCCTCGACATCCCCGCGATCGTACAGGACCAGGATGTGCCGCTGTTGCCCCGGGATAAGGTTCTGTTGCTTTGCACTGGATGCCAGGGCGAGCCGAGAGGCGCCATGGCGAGAATAGCGTTCCACGATCATCCCCACATCGAACTCGCACGGGGAGACACCGTCATATTCTCCTCCAAGATCATCCCCGGAAACGAGCGCCCAATTGGCGCTCTGTGCAACCGGCTCGTCGAAAGTGGCGTCGAGGTGCTCACCGAACATACGGATTTTGTCCACGTCTCAGGTCACCCTCGGCGTGAAGAGCTGAGACGCATGTACGACCACATCCATCCTGCCGTCGCGGTTCCCGTTCACGGTGAAGCAGTACATCTCGCAGAACATGCTTCTCTCGCGAAGAGCCTTGGCGTCCCGACCGTCGTGACCCCGACCAACGGAAGCGTTATTCGCTTGGCACCGGGCCCGGCCGAGGTGATCGACCACGTTCCGATCGGGCGACTGGCGGTCGACGATGGGGTCCTAGTTTCCACGGACAGCGAGGAGATCCGCGCCCGTCGGCGGCTCATGCACAACGGCGTCGTAACCGTCGTCATGGTATTGAATACGGAGAAATCCGACATTCGTGTCACAGCCTTTGGCATAGCGGCAGCCGAGGGGCTCGATCTTGCCGATGAGATCGGGGCGGAAATAGAGGCCCAGTTGGCCCGCGCGTCGCGGCGCGACCTTCAAGATGCCGACGCGCTGGAGACGTTGGCGCGCCGCGCCATCAATCGCGTCATCCGTCTGACCTCACAGAAGCGGCCGCTGGTCGATGTCCAGGTCATCCTCCCAGCGCGCCAAACAAAGCGACAACGCTCAAGAGAGGTCGTCAAATGATCGGAAGACTCAATCACGTAGCTATCGTCGTTCCCAACCTTGGCGCCGCCGCGGCGCTCTATCGAGACACTCTTGGCGCCACGGTCTCCACACCCCACGATCTGCCGGATCACGGCGTAACGACGGTATTCGTGGAACTCCCCAATACCAAGATCGAGCTCCTGCATCCCCTCGGGGAAAACTCGCCCATAGCCGGATTTCTAGCCAAGAATCCAGGCGGAGCGATGCACCACGTGTGTTACGAAGTCGCGGACATCCGACGGGCGCGCGATCGTTTAGTCGAGAAGGGGGCTCGTATTCTCGGGAGCGGGGAGCCAACAATCGGTGCCCATGGAAAACCTGTCCTCTTTCTTCATCCGAAGGACTTCATCGGCACGTTGGTCGAATTGGAAGAGGTGTAGCGGTGGGGATTTTCACCGGACTCGCAGTCTATTTCGTGGTGTGGTGGATTACCCTCTTCATGGTGCTACCGTGGGGCAACAGGCCCGATGACAGGGTCCAGAACGGGAACGTCGCGAGTGCCCCGGCTAAGCCACGGATTGCACTCAAAGCCGGGATCACGACGGTTGTCGCGGCGATCATCTGGCTTTTGATCTGGCTTCTCGTGCGAAGCGACCTTATCCCCCTGAGGGTTAGCGGCCCTATTTAGACCAAAGCATTAGAACTAGGGGGCAACTCATTGGGGCAAAAAGAAAAAGCAAGGCCTCTCGACCTTGCTTTGAGCAGCTCCAGGGCCCGTTGAGGGCTCCAATTTACCGTTTGTTGGTTTGTTCCTCCCTAAACTCGGGCCGGGGCTATGCCCTGCAACCTGAGCAAGGCAAATATTAACGGGATGGGTATGGGGCGTCATCCACTATATCGCCGTGAAGGCCAAATTTTCCTGTTGACTCCCGGGAGGCGACTGGATTCGCCGACTAGTCGAACGATGGCTGTCGGGGCCGCGGTTTTCCTCGTTTTTTTGACGTTGAGCGGCGACTGCATGTCGGCCCAAGAAGTGCCCTCGACGCGTGGTTCGGCGCACACGCCGATCACCGTTAACCAAGAAAGCTGCCGTGCACTTGTGCGCTACGTCGATACGGGAAACGCGACCTACCAACCCAGCGTGGATGTATTCGGCCGACCCGTTGCCGGCGCCGATTTGGTTGACCAAGCGGTCGTGATTGCGCCGTCCGATGTCGTGTTTTCACTGGCCATACGTTTGAAAGATTACGCGCCTGGCGTCGCTGCAGCGTTATCGGACTCGACAGCCCGGATCGGCGAGATCACCGTGCGCGGTCAAGAGGTGTTGTTCAACGGTCAACCTCTCTCGGCGAATGAGACCGCGGCGCTGGCGGCAGCGTGTCGGCAGCACGTGGATAACGACGCGGAATGAAGCGCGCTCCATCCATTGCGTGCCGGAATCCCTTTGCCTAGAGTCAGCCAACTGTCGTCACCTAACCCCCAACATTCTTGAGGCGCTAATGCGTTTGTCGCAGTTCTTCCTGCCTACGTTGAAGGAAGTTCCCTCCGAAGCTCAAATCGTGTCGCACCAACTGATGCTCCGTGCGGGCATGATCCGGCAGTCTTCGGCGGGCATCTATTCGTGGTTGCCGCTCGGCCACCGTGTCCTGCGGAAAATCGAACAAATCGTCCGAGAAGAACAGGATGGTGCCGGCTGTCAGGAATTGCTGATGCCGACCATCCAGCCGGCCGATATTTGGCGCGAAAGCGGCCGTTATGACGATTACGGCAAGGAAATGTTGCGAATTACCGACCGGCATGACCGGGAGATGCTCTACGGGCCAACCAACGAGGAGCTGATCACCGAAATCGTCCGCTCGTCGATTCGAAGCTACCGAAACCTACCCAAGAACCTCTACCACATTCAATGGAAGTTCAGGGACGAGGTGCGCCCCCGGTTCGGTATCATGCGCGGTCGCGAGTTCTTAATGAAGGATGCTTATTCCTTCGACCTCGACTACCCCGGCGCGCTGCGCGCCTATAACAAGATGTTTGTGACCTATCTTCGGACCTACGCCCGTTTGGGGCTCAAGGCGATACCGATGAAAGCCGATACCGGCCCGATCGGGGGGGATCTCAGCCACGAGTTTATCATCCTCGCCCAAACCGGCGAGAGCGAAGTGTTCTGCGACCGGGAACTGATCGAGCGCGACGTTCTCGGTGAAGGTGTCGATCTCGACGGCGATCTACAGCCCGTTGTCGACACCTGGACCTCGCGCTATGCGGCGACCGACGAGATGCACGACGCGGGGCGGTTCGAAACGGAAGTCCCCGAGGATCGCCGGGTCAGCGCCCGCGGAATCGAAGTCGGTCACATCTTCTATTTCGGCACCAAGTACTCGGCCGCGATGGGCGCCACCGTCGCCAACCATGAGGGCCAGCAAGTCCTGCTTGAGATGGGCTCTTATGGAATTGGTGTCTCGCGCCTGGTTGGGGCCATTATCGAGGCCTGCCATGACGACGCGGGCATCGTGTGGCCAAGACCAGTCGCCCCCTTCGACGTTGGCTTAATCAACCTAAAGGTCGGCGACGCCACGTGCGACAAAGCTGCGGCGGACCTGTACCAAAGTATGAAATTGGCGGGCCTGGATGTCCTCTTCGACGACGGCGAAGAACGGGCCGGCGTTAAATTCGCCAATATGGATCTGATCGGCCTGCCCTTTCAGGTTGTGGTCGGCCCGCGCGGACTGAAATCGGGCGTCGTAGAAATCAAAAATCGTGCAACCGGGCATCGCTACGAACTGTCGCCGGAATCGGCGCTCGCCCACCTCACGGGATAGATTGTGATAACGACCCCCGTGAATGAGGCCATCTAGGATGTTTTCGCCATTCGAGTGGGTCGTCGCGTTTAGGTATCTGCGTGCCCGTCGCGCCGAAGGATTCATTTCCGTGATCGCCGCGTTCTCCCTTCTTGGCATTGCCTTGGGCGTCGCGACGTTGATCGTGGTTCTTTCGGTCATGAACGGGTTTCGCGCCGAGCTTTTGGGGCGGATCCTTGGGCTAAACGGTCATATCGTGGTCCAGGGAATAGGCGCACCGCTTGAGGACTACGATGATCTTGCCGCTCGAATCGCTGCCGTTCGCGGCGTCGTCCGCGCCAGCCCCATTGTCGAGGGGCAGGTCATGGCGACGTCGCGGGATGCGGCAGCGGGCGCCCTGGTTCGCGGGATGCGGACGGCGGACCTGCGGAGCCACGAGATTTTGGCGCAAGGGATCGTCGCAGGCTCGATTGAAGAGCTCGACCCTCGAAACGATATCGTTGTCGGACGACGGCTCGCCAATCGTTTAGGCGTTGGTTTGGGAGAGCCGGTAACCTTGATCTCGCCGCAAGGCACGTCGACACCTCTAGGAACGGTCCCGCGGTCAAAGACCTACCGAATTGCGGCGCTCTTCGATGTCGGCATGTTCGAGTACGATTCGACATTCGTCTTCATGCCGCTGGAGGCCGCGCAGGTTTATTTTCGACAAGTCAACAGCGTGACGTCCATCGAAGTCGTCGTTGACGACCCTGACGACGTCAATGCAGCGAGAGAACGCTTATTCCCATTGACCAGCGGGCGCGAAAGGCTCACCGACTGGCAACAGGTGAACTCGTCCTACTTTACGGCCCTCCAGGTGGAGCGGAACGTCATGTTCCTGATTCTCACCCTCATCATTCTCGTTGCGGCATTCAACATCATCTCCAGTCTCATCATGCTGGTGAAGGATAAGGGCAGGGACATCGCAATCCTGCGAACGATGGGTGCGACGCGCGGGAGCGTGATGCGCATCTTCTTTTTGGCCGGCGCTAGCATCGGCGTCGTTGGCACTTTCTCGGGACTGATCCTCGGCATAGCGTTCGCAGGAAACATCGCAACGCTCCAGGGTTGGCTCGAAGGATTGACGGGCACTGATCTCTTTGCCGCGGAGGTCTACTTCCTCTCCCAACTTCCGGCGAAGATCGACTGGAGCGAGGTCGTCACGGTCGTTGGGATGGGGCTCGGGCTTTCGCTGCTCGCGACGATTTACCCTTCTTGGCGCGCGGCGCGGCTCGATCCGGTCGAAGCGCTGCGGTACGAATGAATACCCCGCCCGCCACGCCGGCGCTCGAGCTTCGTGCCATTACAAAGTCGTTCGAACAGGGCGGCCAGACGGTCAGCGTATTGCGCGGCGCCTCGCTCCGGATGGGCCGAGGCGAAACCATTGCGTTACTCGGGCCCTCGGGTGCCGGGAAATCGACGCTTCTTCAGGTCGCGGGTTTGTTGGAACCGCCCGACAGTGGGGACGTCGTGGTCGATGGATCTTCGGCCAAAGGTCTTTCGGAACGACAAAGAACGGGGCTTCGCAGGGATACGCTCGGCTTCGTGTATCAGTTCCACCATCTGTTGCCAGAGTTCAGCGCCCAAGAGAACATCGTGCTTCCGCAACTGATCGCCGGGGCTAGCCGGGCGGTGGCGCGGGAGCGTGCGATGGCGCTGCTTCGCAGCTTGGGTGTGGAACACCGGGCCAACCACCGCCCGGCGCAACTCTCTGGCGGCGAACAACAACGGGTCGCGATCGCCCGCGCATTGGCCAACGGACCTGCGGTTCTCTTGGCCGACGAACCGACGGGAAATTTAGATTCTAAGACGGCCGAGACCGTGTTCGGGCAAATGCAGTCGCTTGTCTCCGGCGCCGGCCTTGCGGCGCTCATCGCTACCCACAACGAAGCGTTAGCGGCACGGATGAATAGAATCGTTCGCCTGGTCGACGGCTGCCTCGTCGAGGATTAATCCACAGAAATCTCAATCTGGTCCGACCAATTGGGCTGACACGGCATCGTTGCTATGAAATCTTTGCAGCGATGACCCACGCGAAGTTCGTACACCTCCACGTCCATACCGCGTTTTCGTTGTCCGAAGGGGCACTCCGCCTCAAAGGGATCGTCGACCTTTGCCAGCGCTTCAAAATGCCAGCGGTCGCCATGACCGATACCGGCAATTTGTTTGGTGCCCTGGAGTTTTCGCTCGCCTGTGTCAAAGCCGGTGTGCAACCGATTATCGGCACGGCCCTCGCGGTCGATTTCTCCGAGGATTCGCGCGACACACGCAAGCCCGAACCGCGACGATTGGTGCTACTCGCCCAAAACGAGACCGGTTACGGGAACCTCCTGAAACTTTCCTCCAAGTCCTTCATGGACACACCGCCCGGTGAAAGCCCACAGGTCGATTTGGGCACTCTGACGCAGCACGCGTCGGGCCTAATCGCACTAACCGGCGGGCCGGACGGTCCCCTCGGGAATCTCTTGGAAGCAGGTCAGAAAGACCGCGCCGAAAACATCTTGCGTCATTTGGCAGGGACCTTTCCGGACCGCCTCTATGCAGAAGTTCAACGGCACGGCCTCGGCCGCGAACAACGGATTGAGGCCGGGCTGATCGAATTGGCCTACAAGCACAACATTCCCCTGGTCGCGACCAACGAAGCTTACTTCGCCGATGCCGCGATGTTCGAGGCTCACGACGCGCTGCTTTGCGTCGCTGGGGGGAACTACGTCAGTCAAGGAGATCGCCGCCAGCTCACGCCCGAACACCGATTCAAATCGCCCGACGAGATGGCGATGCTGTTCAAGGATTTGCCTGAGGCAATCAAGAATACGCTGGTGATCGCCCAACGATGCGCCGTGATGTCGCCGATACGTGACCCGATTCTGCCGGCCTTCTCAAAGGATACGGATGAGGCGGATATCCTCAGGAAGCAGTCAGCAGAAGGCCTACAACAGCGCCTCGAAGAGGCTGTCTTCACGGCGACGATGCCGGCAACCGAGCGCCAGGAGAAGTCTAGCCTTTACCATGAGAAACTCGACTTTGAACTTAATGTCATTATCGAAATGGGGTTCGCCGGATACTTCCTGATCGTTGCGGACTTCATTCGCTGGGCCAAGGAACGCGGTATTCCGGTTGGGCCTGGGCGCGGTTCAGGCGCCGGGTCGGTGACAGCGTGGGCCTTAACTATTACCGATCTCGACCCGCTGCGCTTCGGACTCATCTTCGAGCGCTTCCTTAATCCCGATCGTATTTCGATGCCGGACTTCGACATCGACTTCTGCCAGGACAGGCGAGACGAAGTCATTGAATACGTCCAAGAAAAATACGGCCGCGACCGAGTCGCGCAGATCATTACGTTTGGAACCCTGCAGGCGCGGGCGGCACTTCGGGACGTTGGGCGCGTCCTTCAACTCCCCTACGGACTGGTGGACCGCATTTGTAAGATGGTCCCCAACAACCCCGCTAACCCCGTCAAACTAAGCGATGCGGTCGACGGGGAGCCGCGTCTCCAGCACATGCGCCTGAATGAGGACGGCGTCGACAAGCTCCTCGATATCGCCATCAAACTCGAAGGGCTGTACCGGCATGCCTCGACCCATGCGGCTGGCGTCGTCATTGGGGACCGGCCACTCGATGAGTTAATCCCGCTCTACCGCGACCCGCGTTCCGAGATGCCGGTCACCCAATTCCCCATGAAGTATGCCGAGATGTCGGGGCTCGTGAAGTTCGACTTCCTTGGGTTGAAGACTCTGACAGTGATCGACAGAGCGCAGAAACTCCTTGCCGAACGCGGCATCGAGATCGACATCGCCCATATCCCGCTGGATGACGAACGGAGTTACGAGATGCTCCAGCGGGCCGAATCCATCGGCGTCTTTCAGTTTGAGTCGAGCGGGATGCGGGACCTTCTACGTGAGGCCGTACCGACCAACATCGAAGATTTGATCGCCCTCGTGGCCCTCTACCGGCCTGGCCCGATGGAGAATATTCCGAAGTACATCGCGTGCAAACATGGTCGCGAACAGCCTGAGTTTCTGCACGAGACAATCGAGCCTGTGGTTCGCGATACCTATGGCGTCATCATCTACCAAGAACAGGTAATGCAGATCGCGCAGGTCTTTGCCGGTTATACGCTAGGGCAAGCTGATCTGTTGCGCCGCGCGATGGGCAAGAAGATCAAAGAGGAAATGGCCGCGCAACGCGAAGTCTTCGTCAAGGGAGCTGTCGAGCGCGGTGTCGATAACGGTCGGGCGGAGTATGTGTTCGACCTCGTCGACAAGTTTGCCGGCTACGGGTTCAACAAAGCCCATTCGGCGGGCTATGCGCTGGTCGCGTATCAAACGGCCTGGTTGAAGGCCAACCATCCGGTCGAGTTTTTTGCGGCGTCAATGGGACTGGAACTCGCCAACACCGACAAACTCAACGTGTTTCGCAAGGAAATCGCTAGATCCGGTATCGGACTCCTCGCGCCCGACATCAATAAATCGGGCGCGAACTTCAGAGTGGAAGAACACGATGGAGTAGGTGCGGTGCGTTATGCCCTGGCCGCCGTCAAGAACGTCGGCAGGCAAGCCATGGAAGCCGTCGTCGTTGAACGCGAAGCGAACGGACCCTTTCAGTCGTTACTCGATTTCGCCCAACGACTAGACCCCCAGCACGTGAATAAACGGCAGTTGGAAAACCTGGCGCGCTGCGGCGTATTCGATTCGCTCAATCCGAACCGGGCGCAAGTTTGTGCGGCAGCGGATCTTATCATGCGTCATGCCTCCCTTGCCGCCGATGAGCGTGACAGTAATCAATCGAGCCTGTTTGGCGGAATCCCGGCTGAATCCAGCGAGCTCCAGCTTCCCAAGGTGCCGCCCTGGCGCGAAATGGAGGTTTTGCACCAGGAATTCGAGGCAATCGGGTTCTACCTGTCGTCTCACCCGCTGGACAATTACGGCGTGACGCTCGATCGACTTGGGGTCACGCGGTACGCCGACCTGGAGAAACGCCTGAACGGCGAAATCAAACGGGTGAAACTCGCCGGAACTGTTGAAGGTCGCCAGGAACGTACCTCCTCCCGAGGCAATAAATTCGCGTTCGTGCAACTGTCCGACGCGAGCGGCGCGTTCGAGGCAACGGTCTTTTCCGAAGCGTTGTCGGCCCATCGCGATCTACTGGAACCTGGTCAAAAGGTGCTTCTGGCCATCGACGCAAAACTCGAAGAAGGACAAATCCGACTCACTACCCAAAGTGTGCAACGTCTCGACGACGCGGCCGCGCAAAGCGATGTCGGACTGGAAATATTCCTGAAAGCGGAAGCAGCCAAGACGCCCCAAGTCATCACCGACATCCACCAGCATCTCGCGCCGGCTGCCCAGGGCAGGGGAAGGGTGTGCCTCCATCTGCTCTTAGAAGACCAACTCCGCGAGGTCGACATCGATTTACCCGGGGGCTTCAAAATCACTCCTGAGATCCGTGCGGAACTGGCCGACGTCGCCGGGGTCGCGCGCTTACAAGAAATCTAGTCGGTCGCATCGTGCTGGCGGCCGATCCCGGTTCGATCGCGACACTTGTTGCGGACATGCAAACTGGAAGGTTGGACCCCCAGGCACTAGTTGAGAAGTTTCTTACCCGGATCGAAAAGGCGGACCCAGAGATACGCGCCTGGCGCGTTGTCCTCGCCGAGGAAGCCCGCAAGAAAGCAGCGCAACTGAAGCGAATCGCCGACCCTAAGAAGTATCCCTTGTTCGGCCTGCCCGTCGGGATCAAAGACATTATCGATGTTGCCGGTGTACCGACACGCAATGGCAGCCCAACGTGCAAGGACGCGCCGCTCGCAAACATGGATGCGGCGGTCGTGACTGATCTCCGGGTTGCGGGGGCCATTATTCTCGGGAAGACGCACACCACCGAATTCGCTCATTTCGGGGGGCCGTATCCCACCCGAAACCCTTACGACCTCGCCCGAACGCCGGGCGGGTCCAGCGCGGGATCCGGTGCCGCCGTTGCTTCGGGGATGGTCCCGGCGGCGTTGGGGACACAAACGGCGGGTTCGGTGAACCGTCCTGCAGCCTATTGCGGCATTGGCGCTTTCAAGCCGAGTAGCCGAAGCCTTTCAGGTCACGGCGTCACAGCCTTTTCCCCCCGTTTCGATACGATCGGAACCTTTGGGTACCGGGCGCAAGACGCGGCCTACCTGTATGGTGCGTTGGCACCGGCGTTCGCGGCAACAGACACAGGCAAGTCGATCGCCAGACTTTTGGCCATCGACGACCCTCTGTATGCGGCTGCCGATGCCGAGATCTTGGCAGGCTTCGATAACGCCCTAACTCGCCTAGCCGAGACCGGTACAGAAGTCAGCCGTCTGCGGTCACCTTTCCCGTTTGACGACCTCTTGGCCGCCCACAAAACGGTCAGCGAATATGAGCTCGGATGGGGCCAAGGACGGCTCCTCGACGCGCAAAAAGGAACGGTCAACGCGCTTTTGATAGAGGCAATCGAACGTGGGCGCGGGACTCCCGCAAGCGACTATCAGGACGCCCTTCGGCTCCTTGTTCGCGGCGCACAGGTATTTTGGGAGTGTTTCGGACCAAACGACGTGATTGTCGCGCCTGCGGTACCAAACCCGGTCCCGCTGGGTCGGGCAACTGGCGACCCCAGCTTCATCACGCCGTTTACGACGTTGGGCGGCCCCATCGTGACCGTCCCGTCGCATTTGTCGGCCCTCGGGCTTCCCGAAAGCGTTCTGTTATGCGCGCGACCGGGTACCGACCTTTGGCTCGCCGGTAAGTTAGTTGTGCTGGAAACGGCCATTCGACAGCTCTAACGCCGCGCTGCCTTAAGTCGGCTTGCCGGTGGCCTTCCCGAGGTAGGTCTCGATGATCGAGTCGACCCGACGGTCTGTTTCGGCGAACGGGGCGTGCATGACCTTCTTCATCATGGTTTCCCGCTCTCGGTCCAGTTCCTCGGCAAACGGGCCGGTCGGCACAAACCGATCGATCTCGCTGCGGTCGATTTCGAGTTTTTCACAAACCACGCGCTCGAGAATGAGAAGGCGATCTTTGACGATCCACAGCTCGGCGAGAAGCTCCGTGTTCATCCGCAGCAGTTCATCGACATAGGGTGCATCGAAAAAACGGTCCTGTTTGGAATTGCTCACGCTGCGCGCCTTCACTCGGGTTTCGTTCCGACAGTCACGTAGGGGTATTTGTTGCGTTCGTGGAAAGCTTTCTCGCGGATGTTTTCGAATCCGATCTTTGCCATTTCTTTGCCCCAATTTGAGGCGCAGGAAACACTGAAGTAGGGTTCCCCGTGATGTAGCGATTCCCAGTCCATAATGACCGATTGAAACAGGTCGACTTCCTTGAACGGCGGCGGGTCGACGATGAGAAGAGAACCGCCGGGCCGCAATATCCTGTACATCTCCTCAAGAACCCGCAGGGTCTCGGCCCGTGGCAACTCATGAAAAAAGGCAAAGCTGATCGCGGCATCCATGCTATTGGCCGCTTCCCCCGTGTCGTGGGCCAACCTCTGTTTGAACTGAATACCGGCACCTAATCGATTGCTGATTCGGTAACCATGGCGCAACTGCGTTTCCGACAAATCCGACCCGATCAACTCGGCATCGGGAAACACGTCGCGCGCGGCTAGCAAAGTGCCTCCGGTTCCACAACCGACTTCGTAGATGCGTGGGTACTCGCCCTTGGGCAATTGTCCGAATAGCTCTTGCCGGGAGAACCGCGTTTGTTGGCCGCTTTCAACCACGGCATACCCGCCGTAGCGAAAGACGTTCGGGCCAAACGCGTACTGAAACATTTCGCCGTAAAGATCGTAGCCATCCCAACCCCCTGGCTGGGTATGCCATTCGACGGGGTAGTACCTAGGTTTCGGCAGGTCGGGCAGGAGGTCGAGGGACGTTCGCCCGTCATTATCAGTATCGGCGGCGCGTACCGCCTCGATCTCCGAGCGGCATTCCTCAACCGCACAAATGCCCCGGATGAAGATCTCGTGGCCACCGACATACTGATAGAAGCGCTCAAAGCGGTAGGCATCCGAACGCTCGGCCACGCGGCTCGCGTCCCGGACCAGTTTCATCCACGCCCGGTAGGAAGCGTCGGGCATCGATTTCGCTCTGGTACTCATAGACCGGGCGTCGGCATCGCGCTCAAAATCGTCCCGCGCGCGGGCACGCAGCCCATCGGACGCAATTCCGCGCAAATGTCCTAAAAACTGCATCCCTGCGCGGCCGCGTTGTGAGAGGCGAACCTGAGGCTGTCCCATCCTGTCCTCCAGGGTTGTGGGGGTCGAAATCTACCATGGATTGGCCCACCAAACCCACTGTAGGCCTTGCCAAAGGTCCCTGAGAGGGCTATCTAGCGCGCTGTTACATTCAATCAAACCCCTCACGCAGGTTCGCGGTTCGAAGCGCCTTACATAGCTTCTTGCCGCTCCGGTGTTCGGCCAATCGGTCGGGCTCAAGACTTGCGGCGGACTAACCGGAGAAGAAATCGATGGCACTCCCGACCTTTACTATGCGTCAACTCCTAGAAGCTGGCGTCCATTTCGGGCATCAAACCCGGCGTTGGAACCCTAAAATGCAGCCGTATATCTTCGGCGAGCGCAACGGGGTCCACATCCTCGATCTCCAGCAGACCGTGCCGATGCTTTATGCGGCGATGCAAGCTGTGCGCGATGTTGCTGCGGGTGGTGGTCGCGTCCTGTTTGTGGGCACCAAACGGCAGGCCTCCGAGGCAATCCGGGACGCAGCGAAACGTTGCGGCCAGTACTACGTCGATCATCGGTGGCTGGGCGGCATGCTGACGAACTGGAAAACGATTTCAGTATCGATCAAACGCCTGCGCGAAATTGAAGCGCAGCTGAATGAGGGCGGCACCGGCCTAACCAAAAAGGAAACCCTGAGCCTACAGCGCCACCGCGACAAACTGGAGCGGGCTCTGGGTGGCATCAAGGATATGGGCGGCTTGCCCGACATGCTGGTTGTCATCGACACCAACAAGGAAGAAATCGCCGTCGGTGAGGCCGCCAAGCTGGGTATACCGGTGGCCGCAACGCTCGACAGCAATTGCGATCCGGCGAATATCGCCTATCCGGTGCCGGGCAACGACGATGCCCTGCGCGCAATCAATCTCTACTTGGAGCTGATTTCCGGTGCGATTTTGGACGGCATTCAGGTTGAAATGACCGCCCGCGGCGAAGACATCGGCGCCCTTGTCGAGGCCCCGATCGAAGAAGTCCTGGCTGCCGAGGCTCCCGCAGCGGGCACACCTGCGTAGGAAAAGATTGAGTGATTACTTAATCTTATAGAATAACCCTACCAGAGGAGATTAATATGGCTGAGATCACAGCAAAACTTGTCAAAGACCTGCGCGAACGAACCGGCGCCGGCATGATGGATTGCAAGAAAGCCCTGACCGAGTCGGACGGGGAAATCGAGGCTGCCGTCGATTGGTTGCGGACCAAGGGACTTGCCGCCGCCGCGAAAAAGGCCGGTCGCGTTGCAGCCGAAGGACTGGTCGGCGTGTCGACGTCGCAAAAGGTCGGCGCCATTGTCGAACTCAACGCCGAAACGGATTTCGTCGCCCGCAACGAAGCCTTCCAACAACTGGTTACGACTGTTGCAGGGGTTGCCCTGGAAAACAGCGGAGAGCTCGCAACGGTGATGGCAGCGCCATTTCCCGATGCCGGCCGCAATGTGGGCGACCACATCACCCATCTCATCGCGACCATCGGCGAGAACATGACCCTACGCCGGACCCAGGCAATCAAGGTCGAAAACGGGGTCGTGAGCAGTTATGTCCACAATGCGCTAGCCCCTGGACTGGGTCGGATCGGCGTAATCGTCGGCCTGGAGTCCGGCGGCGATGCCGCAAAACTTGACGAAGTCGGCAAACAAATAGCCATGCACATCGCAGCAACGGCACCGCTGGCCCTGTCTCGCGACGACCTGGACCCTAGTTTCGTCGAGAAGGAGCGCAACGTCCTTATCGAACAAGCGCGCGAATCGGGTAAACCGGACAACATTATTGAAAAGATGATCGAGGGGCGGCTGCGCAAGTACTTCGAAGAGGTTTGCCTCCTCGATCAAGTCTTCGTCATTGACGGTGAAACCCGAGTTTCGAAGGTTCTGGAAGCGGCGGGCAAAGACTGCGGTGGCCCCGTCACCTTGACTGGTTTCGTTCGCTTTCAGCTAGGCGAGGGTATCGAAAAGGAAGCCAGCGACTTTGCGGCCGAGGTCGCGGCCACGGCCGCACGCTGAACAGGCAAAAAGCAGTGTTCGCAGCCCTTTACCGTGTGTCTTGAGGTTTCTCCGCTACTAGATTTGGTGTATCCTTAGCCGCTAGGCGGTGTCGTCGGGTTCTCCGGCGCCCCGCTGGTCCCCCTTGCCCTGATGCGGTGCCACCCATGAACCTTGCGCCCAAGTACCGCCGTGTCCTCCTAAAGATCTCTGGCGAAGCGCTCATGGGCGATCAGCAGTTCGGGATCGACTGGAAGACGGTGCATCGCATCGCCGAAGAGGTTGAGGCGGTGCGAAAAATGGAGGTCCAGGTTTGCCTCGTCATCGGCGCCGGCAACATCTTTCGTGGCGCCGCCGCCGCCAAAGAAGGGATGGAGCGGGCGGGCGCCGATTATATGGGCATGCTGGCGACCGTGATTAACGCGCTAGCAATGCAGCACGCTCTGGAGGATCGCGGGGTTCCGACACGCGTCATGTCGGCCATTCCGATGCAATCAGTGTGCGAACCATATATCCGGCGCAAGGGAATTAGGCACCTGGAACTCGGCAGAGTCGTGATCTTTGCCGCAGGCACCGGCAACCCATATTTCACAACCGACACCGCAGCCGCCTTACGCGCTGCGGAGATGGGTTGCGACGCTCTCCTAAAGGGCACGCAAGTCGATGGTGTCTACACGGCAGACCCCCGACTGGACGAAACGGCTGAGCGCTACGAGTCGCTTTCGTACCTCGAAGTCCTCGCCAAGGACCTTAAGGTTATGGATGCCGCAGCGATTACATTGGCGCGCGATAGCGACATCCCAATCTTGGTGCTCAATATCCATGAACCGGGTGCTTTCGCTTCGGTCGTTGGCGGAGAGGGAGAAAGCACGATGATCTGGAGCGGCGCCAAGTCGGCCATCATTTCAGGAGGAAAAAATGTCCGAACCAGATACTGAAGACTGGGAGCGCCGGATGCACGGCGCTATCGATGTATTAAAGCAAGAGTTTGGCGGCCTGCGCACCGGTCGCGCGTCCGCTTCCCTTCTCGAACCGGTGAAAGTCGATGCCTACGGCGCTGAAATGCCGCTTAACCAAGTCGGGACTATCAGCGTTCCGGAACCCCGGATGGTAACTGTACAGGTCTGGGATAAGTCGATGGTGAGTTCGGTCGAAAAAGCCATACGAAACGCCGGGTTAGGCCTGAACCCGGCGGCGGACGGGCAACTGGTTCGCGTTCCCATCCCCGAATTGACCGCAGAACGCCGCCAAGAAATGGCCAAGATTGCCGGCAAATATGCCGAGCAAGCGCGCATATCGGTCCGCAACGTTCGGCGGCATAGCATGGACGAGCTTAAGCGTATGGAAAAAGAGGGCGACCTGTCGGAAGACGATCACAAGGTTTACGCCGACGAAGTACAGACCATCACCGACAAAACAATCGGCGAAATCGACGAATTGTTCGCCAACAAACAATCCGAAATCACCCAGGTCTGATGGCCGTTGCGCCCGCATATGAAGAGCCGGCCCATCCGCCGACCCATGTCGCGATCATCATGGACGGCAACGGGCGCTGGGCGAAAGCCCGGGGTTTGCCGAGATTCGCCGGCCATGAACGCGGGGCAGAGGCAGTCCGGGAAGCCGTTGAGGGCGCCGGCAACCTCGGAATTCGCTATCTGACTCTCTATGCGTTCTCTTCGGAGAATTGGAAACGGCCTGAGCGGGAGGTCAACGATCTCATGGGCCTCCTTAGGGTCTATGTGAAGCGTGAACTAGCCGATTTGCACCGGAATAACGTGCGTCTGCGGTTTATCGGCGACCACACCGTGCTTCCGCAAGATATCCAGCACCTGATCGAAGGCGCCGAAGAACAGACCCGCGAAAACGGCGGGCTCAACCTCGTGATCGCACTCAACTATGGCGGCCACCATGAGATCGTCAACGCATGCCGCGCCCTAGCCAGGGATGCATCGGGGGGGCGAATCGCAATTGAGGATATCGACGAAGCTGCGTTTGTCGACCGACTGGACACCAAGGGCATCCCCGACCCGGACCTGTTGATCCGAACCAGCGGCGAAAAGCGTTTGAGCAATTTTTTGCTTTGGCAGTTGGCCTACAGCGAACTGATGTTTGTCGACACGCTGTGGCCCGACTTCACCAAAGAACACCTCGCACTCGCGGTCGCGGATTACCAACAACGTGAACGCCGCTACGGCGCAACGACGGCCTAGACGCGCATGACAAACATGCGTTTGAGAATAGCGTCCGCGCTCGTGCTGGCTCCCGTCGCGCTCGCAGCGGTTTACGCCGGAGGCTGGTCGACGGTCGCTCTGGTGGCGCTGGCCGGCATCCTTGCGGCCAACGAATGGGACCGATTGCGCGGTGGACCCGGGCTACAAGGATCGATCGGTATCCTCCACGCCACCTCGATTCTGACCGCGGCGATTTTTGCGGGACTTGGGTTTTATCAAGCCGCTCTCATCAGTATGGCTGGCGGTATGTTAGTCATCGGCTGTTTTGCCATTTGGCGAAAACAGCCGGCAATCTGGTCCCTCATTGGGGTTCTCTATCTGTCCTTGCCGATCATCGCGCTCATCTGGATGCGCGGCGCGCAAACCGGTGTCGAAATGTTGATCTGGTTGCTGCTTGTCGTTTGGGCGACCGACATTGCGGCCCTATTTACCGGCAAGACCTTCGGCGGTCCGCGGCTTTGGCCTAGTGTCAGTCCAAAGAAGACATGGTCTGGAGCTACCGGCGGGCTCTTGGCAGCTGCTGCGGTTGGAGCCATCACTGCAGCTTTGCGCGAAAAGGCAACGCTCGGCATCATGATCCCCCTCAGCGTTGGACTTTCGGCGATATCCCAAGCCGGTGACCTCGCTGAATCTGCCGTCAAGCGCTACTACGGGGTGAAAGATACAGGTACCCTCATTCCCGGACACGGCGGAATACTCGACCGAATCGACGGGTTACTTCTCGCGTTGCCCGCTGCGGCGGTTATTGCCATCTTGAACGAAGGAAGCGCGCTGATATGGCCTTAGCCGAACCGAAAGCGGTGTTGGCACCCAAGCGTGTAACGATCCTCGGTTCGACCGGCTCGGTGGGGTGTAGCACCCTCGACCTCGTTGCGCGAAACCCCGATGCCTTCCAGATCGAGGCCCTGACGGCCCACCGCGACGTCGCATCCTTGGCCGCACAGGCCCGTCGTTTCCACCCCGCGATGGTCGCGATCGCCGATTCAGCCTGTTACGAGGCACTCAAGGACGCGTTATACGACACTTCCATTGAGGTCGGCGCCGGACCGAACGCCATCGTCGAGGCGGCATCGCGTCCTGTCGATTGGATCATGGCAGCCATTGTCGGCGCCGCAGGACTAGTGCCAACCCTGGCAGCGGCCCGGCAAGGTGGCGTGCTCGCAATTGCGAACAAAGAGTGCCTCGTCACCGCGGGACCATTGTTCATGGCGGAGGCGGCCCGCCACGGCACAACCGTGCTGCCCGTCGATTCTGAGCACAATGCAATCTTCCAAGTCCTCGACCTCGAACACCGCAATGCCGTCGAGAAGATCATCCTGACCGCGTCTGGCGGCCCGTTCCGCGAAACCCCCTTGGATCGCCTCGCGGACGTAACGCCAGAACAGGCTTTGAATCACCCAAACTGGGATATGGGATCGAAGATCTCGATCGATTCGGCGACGATGATGAACAAAGGCCTTGAATTAATCGAGGCCCATTACCTCTTCGAGATGGACGAACCCAACATTGACGTCCTGGTTCATCCACAATCGATCGTCCATAGCATGGTCGCCTATCGGGACGGATCTGTCCTCGCCCAGTTAGGAACCCCAGACATGCGGACTCCAATTGCCTACACGCTAGCGTGGCCGGAACGAATGGAAACGCCATCGGCGCGCCTTGACCTCGCCCAGATCGGTGCGCTGACCTTCGAGGCCCCCGACGACACGCGGTTTCCGGCCCTCCGCTTGGCCCGCCAAGCGTTGAGAGCGGGCCATGGCGCTACCACCGTCCTCAACGCAGCGAACGAAGTTGCTGTCGCCGCCTTCTTGGCTGGCAAAACCGGGTTTCTAGATATTGTCGCGACTGTTGAAGCGACGCTCGACGCCGTGCGTTCAGGTGATACCGTTTCGCTAGCCGATGTTATGGCTTTGGATGCCCAGGCACGACGGTTAGCCGACAACTTCGTCGCATCGAATGGTAGTAACTAGAGTATGGATTTTCTTGCCGAAGCCGCGCTCAGGATACTGCCATTTCTGGCCGTCATTACCATTGTCGTCTTCTTTCACGAACTCGGCCACTTCCTAGTCGCACGATGGAACGGCATTCGCGTCGACGTTTTCTCGATCGGCTTCGGCGGCGAGGTTTTTGGTTGGCACGACAAACACGGAACGCGGTGGCGGATCAGTTGGGTTCCGCTTGGCGGTTACGTCAAATTCTTTGGGGATGCCGGCGCGACCAGCGCGCAGGGCGAAGGTCTCGAAGAAATGAGCTCGGCCGACCGCGCCGTCAGCTTCCACCACAAAAGGCTCTGGCAACGTGCGACAGTCGTCGTTGCCGGCCCGGTCGCCAATTTCATTCTTGCCATCGTGATTTTTGCAATCATGTTTGCGACGGTCGGTCAACGAATCAGCGACCCACTCGTCATTGAGGTGATGAGCGGCGGCGCCGCGGAAGCGGCGGGCTTCCGTGCCGGCGACCTCATCGTCACTATCGACGGCAAACCGATCTCACGGTTTCAGGAACTGCAGTCGTATGTCCAACCCCGACCAGGTCAAACGATTCAAGTAGGCGTCGAGCGAGACGGCAGGTCGATCGACCTGATCGTTACGCCGACACCTGCTGAACGTGAAGCGTTTGGGAGCACCCAAACCATTGGTTTGATTGGCATCACCGGTCCGGGCGGCCAGTTCGAACGGCAGAGCCCCACCGATTCCGTCTGGCTTGGCGTCGCGGCCACATACGGCGTTGTCGAAACCACGTTGGTATACTTGGCCGATGTGGTCACAGGAAACGCCAGTTCGGATCAGCTATCGGGTCCTATAGGGATAGCGGTCGTTACGTCCGAAGTCGCCCGCGTCAGCGTTGTGGGATTGATCAATCTGGCAGCGGTGATATCCGTCGCCCTAGGCCTGTTCAATCTGTTTCCCATCCCGTTGCTAGACGGCGGACACCTTTTGTTCTATGCGGCCGAGGCGCTGCGCGGCAAACCTCTGAGCGAGCGCGCCCAGGAATACGGCATGCGATTTGGTATGCTCGTCGTCATCGCCATCTTCGTTCTCGCAACGTTTAACGACCTTAAGTACCGTCTCGACTTTTTTGGGTTCGTCAGTGGATTGCTCAGTTAGACACCACGTCCAGAGTTTCGCCAAAGCGGTCGTCCGTGCCGTTTTGCCCGCCGTATTTGTGGCGGCAACTCTCATCAATCCGGCGATTGCACAAATTGTCGATCGAATCGACGTAGTCGGGAACCAGCGCGTCGAAGACGCGACGGTTACGTCGTACATCCCGATCGCGCCCGGAACCTTCGTGTCCGACGGCGACATCGACCGCGCTTTGAAGGCCCTCTTTGCGACCGGCCTGTTTTCAGATGTTACGGTGCGACGTGAAGGTGCGAGTTTGGTTGTCAATGTGATTGAGAATCCAGTGATCAACCGGTTGGCATTCGAGGGCAACCGAAAAATTCGAACCGAAGTCCTCGAGGCCGAAGTCCAACTTCGCCCTCGCATCGTGTTTACCCGGGCGCGGGTACAGAGCGATGTGCAGCGCATTCTCCAGGTCTATCGCCGCAGCGGACGCTTTGCGGCAACCGTCGAACCGAAAGTCATTCAACTCGAGCAAAACCGGGTTGACCTCGTATTCGAGGTCAACGAAGGGCCCGTAACCAATATCCAGCGCATCAACTTCATCGGAAACCAGGTCTTCTCTGACCGCAAACTTCGCGGGGTCGTTGCGACGAAGGAAACTCGTTTCTATCGCTTCCTGACATCGAACGACACCTACGACCCCGACCGCATTACCTTCGACCGTGAGCTGTTGCGTCGGTTCTATCTCAGCGAAGGATATGCCGACTTCCGAGTTGTTTCCGTCAATGCCGACCTCTCTCCCGACCGTGAAGGCTTCTATGTCACCGTCGCAATGGAGGAGGGAGCGAGGTTTCGTATCGGCGACATCTCGGTCGACTCGACCGTACGCGACCTCACGTCTGAACAGTTGGCTGGCGTCGTCGAGATGGAGTCAGGCGAGATCTACAATGCCGACAAAATCGAAATCGCGGTCGAGGACCTCAGCTTTAGCGTCGGACAGCTCGGATATGCCTTCGTCGATATTCGCCCGCGTCTGAATATCGATCGAGAGAAAAACATCATCGACGTGACCTTCGAAATGAACGAAGGCCCGCGGGTTTACGTCGAGAGGGTCAACATCACAGGCAACGTCCGGACCCTCGACAAAGTCATCCGGCGCCAATTCCGTCTCGCGGAAGGGGACGCCTTCGACACCGCCAAGTTACGTGCCTCGCGCCGAAACGTTCGCGCGTTGGGATTCTTCCGTGATGTACAGATCACGCAAGAACCCGGCAGTTCCCCCGACCGGTCGGTCATTAACGTCGACGTGCAAGAACAATCGACGGGAGAACTCAGCTTCGGGTTAGGCTTTTCAACAACCGACGGTCCGCTGGGCGACATATCCATCCGGGAACGCAACTTGCTCGGCAAAGGACAAGACTTGCGGGCGGGTTTCTCTCTGTCCGGACGCACCCAGGAAATCGACCTATCGTTTACCGAACCAGCTTTCTTGGAGCGCAACATCGCCGCTGGGTTCGATATCTTTCGGCAAACAACCGACCTGCAGAGCGAGAGTTCCTACGACGCAAAGGAACTCGGCTTTGCCCTTCGTGCCGGGTACCCGCTCACGGACGCTCTTCGGCAGCGCTTCACCTACACCCTGCGCCAAGACACAATCGAAAACGTCGCTTCTGACGTTTCCTCGTTTATCGCCCTCCAAGCAGGAACCGAAGTGACATCGTCAGTCGCCCACGCTTTGACCTACGACAAACGCGATGACGTGATCGACCCCACCGAAGGCTACCGCGTTGTTGTCGAGCAAACTCTCGCGGGCTTTGGCGGCAGCAAGCGCTATTTCAAGAACACCATCGATTATCAAACCTACTACCCAATACGAGACGACATCGTGGGCTCGCTGGGAATCAATCAAGGTTTTATCGTTGGAATCGGCAAGGATGTCGGGATCGGCGATCGCTTTTTTCTGGGTGGAAACAATTTCCGCGGGTTTGGTCCCGCTGGGATTGGACCGCGTGACAAGACATCCGGTGACGCTCTCGGGGGTAACATATTCTACGTCGGTACCGCGGAGGTCCGCTTCCCGATTGGGCTCCCGCCCGAACTCGGCGTCAGCGGAATTGTATTCTCCCAAGCAGGTAGTCTTGCCCAAATCGACGATCCGCCTGCGGCACCACTTTTTGACGTCGGTTCGGTGCGGGCGTCGGCCGGCATCGGATTCGCCTGGAAATCCCCATTCGGACCCTTTCGAATTGACTATGCAAAGGCGCTACGACAAGAAACGTTGGACCGAACTCAGAACATCTTTTTCAGCTTTGGCACGAGATTCTAATGGCACACCCTGCAAGAACATTTAACTCCAAGTATTGGCCTCTCGTGTTGGCCGCCATGTGCCTGACATTGTTGGTCCAGACCTCTACAGCATTCGCCCAGCAGAACCCGACCGAGGCTCCCAAGTTCGGTTTCGTTAACCTCGTCCGCGTTGCGCAAGAGGCAAATGCCGCTGTAACCGCAGGCAAAAGAATCGAGGCCTACGGGAAGAACGTGGAGCAACGGTTTCGGACCCGTGAAGAAGCGCTTCGCGAGGAAGATCAGGCCCTGGGGCGGCGGCGTTCGATTTTGGCGCCCGACGCGTTTCGGGAAGAAGACCGCAAGTTCAGAGAGAAAGTTGACCTCGCTCAGAGGGAGTTCCAAGAAATCAGACGTCAGGTGCAGCAAGCCACCTTCGAGGCACAACAAATCATCGACGAAAGGATGACGACAATCATCAGCGAGGTCGCCGCCGAACGGAAAATCAACTTTGTGTTCAACCAAACGCAAGTCACCTTCGTCAATCCTCTTGCTCAGTTCGATCTCACCGACGAAGTCGTTCGCCGAATGAATGCGACGCTACCGGAAGTTCCGGTCAACTTGCCAAAGGAGTAGGGATGGCGGATCCGCGGTTTTTTGATCGCCAGGGTCCCTTTACGCTCGGTGACATCGTTTCGGTCGCGGGGGCGTCGCTACCGTCGGAAATCGACCCCGATCGATCTTTCGACGATGTGGCGCCGCTCATCGGAGCCAATGCAAAGAAAGTAAGTTTTCTTGATAACCCCAAATACATCGGGGCGTTCAAGGAAACCCGAGCTGGTGCCTGTTTCGTTAGTCCCCAAAATGCATCACACGCACCTGACGGAACGGTCGTTCTGGTCACGGAATCACCCTATCGCGCCTTTGCTCTAGCAGCCCGAATGTTCTATCCGCTAAGTGCAACGCTGGAGACAGAGGCGGATGGTAGGGCGATTCATTCCACCGCTCGACTTGGAAAAGGCTGCGTCGTTGGACACGGTGTCGTCATAGAAGCCCACGTCGAGATTGGCGACGGAACTCGGATCGGCCCCAACACCTTTGTCAAACGCGGCGTCGTGATCGGGCGCGACTGTATCCTTCACGACTCGGTCACCGTGAGTCATGCAATCGTCGGGAACCGAGTCGAGATTCACGCGGGCGCCAAGATCGGTCAAGACGGGTTTGGCTTCGCACCCGATCCGCCTGGATACATCACCGTTCCACAACTGGGCCGTGTCCTTATCGGCAACGACGTCAGCATCGGCGCCAACACGACAATCGATCGCGGCGCCGGTCCGGATACGAAGATCGGCGACAACTGTCGCATTGATAATCTGGTTCAGATCGCGCACAACGTCGAACTCGGGCGCGGCTGTGTGTTGGCAGCACAAGTCGGCATATCGGGAAGTACCAAAATCGGCGACTATGTCGTGATGGGGGGGCAAGTCGGATTGGCGGGTCACCTGACCGTGGCGTCGGGCGTCGTGTTGGCCGGGAAATCCGGCGTCACACACGATCTGAAAGAACCTGGGACATACGGTGGATTTCCTGCCGTACCTGTGCGCGAATGGCGCAAGCAAGTCGCGCTTCTGCGCCGGTTGGCAAAAAAGAGGGATGGGAATGATGGCTGACGACATCTCGATGGAAACGACCGAAACTGCCGACATCCTACGAATCGTCGAAATGATTCCGCATCGCTACCCGATGCTGATGATTGATCGCGTGGTCGACATGATCCGCGACCGCTCCGCGACCGGCATCAAAAACGTATCGATTAACGAACCTCAGTTCCGTGGCCACTTCCCCAATCACCCCGTCATGCCTGGTGTGATGATTGTCGAATCAATGGCGCAGACAGCGGCAGTCCTAGTGGTTCACACCCTCGGCCCCGATGCGGAAGGAAAGCTAGTCTATTTCATGTCGATCGACGGGGCGCGTTTTAGGCGACCGGTCGTCCCAGGGGATACCATGAACGTACATGTTACCAAGGTGCGCAATCGTGGTCCGGTGTGGAAATTTCAGGCCGTCGCGAAGGTGGAGGGCCGCGTCGTCGCCGAAGCAGAGTTCGCTGCAATGATCCGTGAAGACGATGGGGGCTCGCTCGCGTGACGACGGTGCACCCGACGGCGATCGTTTCTCCCGGTGCGGAAATCGACGCCACCGCAAAGATCGGTCCGTATTGCGTCGTTGGCGAGAAGGTAAAGATCGCCGAAGGGGTACAGCTTAGGAGTCACGTTGTCGTCGACGGTGCCACCGAGATTGGACCGCACGCGACGATCTTCCCGTTCGCGTCGATCGGTTTGCAGCCTCAGGATCTTAAATACGAAGGCGAGAATTCTCGCTTGGTGATCGGTGCCAACGCTGTGATTCGAGAGCATGCCACCCTCAATACCGGCACTAAAGGGGGGGGTATGCTTACCCAGGTTGGCGACAACTGTTTGATTATGGTCGGCGCTCACGTCGCGCATGATTGCAAGGTCGGCAACAACGTGATCCTCGCGAACAACGCGACGCTTGCTGGACACGTAGAAGTGGGGGACTACGCCATTCTTGGCGGCCTTAGCGCCGTGCATCAGTTCGTTAGAATCGGTCGGCACGCCATGGTGGGTGGCATGACCGGCGTAGAAAACGATGTCATTCCCTATGGGTCGGTCACCGGCAATCGCGCGCACCTGTCTGGACTGAATATCATCGGTCTAAAACGCCGCGGTTTCAGCCGCGAGGCGATCCACGATCTGCGTCATGCCTACCGTGTCCTTTTCGCGCCCGATGGAACCTTGCAGGATCGCCTGTCCGAGGTCGAACGGACCTATGCTGGAAACGATGTTGTCATGGAGATCGTCGCCTTCGTCCAATCCGATTCGTCCCGGGCGATCTGCCAACCGCAGGCAGAGCGTGCCGCCTAAAGTCGGGCTATTAGCCGGGACTGGAAACCTCCCGCGCCGCCTTGTCGATGCCTGTGAGATGCAGAAGCGCGACGTTTTCGTCGTCACCTTCGAAGGCGACAACCACAACGATGAACTCAACGACGTTGCGGGCGCCTGTGTTCATCTCGGTCAAGTCGGAACGGTCTTTCGTCTCCTGAAAGAAAACGGATGCGAAGAAGTCGCGATGGCGGGTCGGTTCCGGCGCCCCGCGTATAACCAACTCAAGCTAGACCTCCGAGCCACGCGTCTATTGCCGAAACTCCTCCGAGCAAAGGGCGACGATGCGCTGCTCCGTGTTCTAACCGGGGCGCTGGAGCACGAAGGATTTAAGGTTGTCGGCGCCGAGTCTTTGTTGCCGACGCTTCAAATCGGCCCTGGGAACCTCGGCAGCAAAAGTCCCCAGCAGGAAGACCAAGCCGACATCGCTCTGGGGTCGGAAATTATTCGCCTTCTCGGGCCCTACGATGTCGGTCAGGCAGTGGTCGTTCGGCGCGGTCGGGTTCTGGGTGTCGAAGGACCGGAGGGCACCGATGCGCTTCTTGAACGATGTGCCACCTTTGACAGTGTCACTGGCGGTACACTGGTCAAGATGCGCAAGCCAGGTCAGGACGAGCGCGTCGACCTTCCCTCGATCGGACCGGAAACCATTCGCCGTGCCGCCGCCGCGCGACTCGCCGGCGTCGCTATTGAGGCGCACGCCACATTGGTTCTCGATCAGGAAGAAGTCCGTGCCCAGGCCGACCGGTTCGGCATATTCGTCGTCGGCTTTGTCGAGGCGACCACGTCGGATCGTCAATGACTTCGCCACTAAAGGTGATGTTGGTCGCAGGCGAACCATCCGGCGACGTTTTGGGCGCAGCACTCATGCGTGCCCTCCGGCGCAGAACAAGCGACGTCGTCTTCGTCGGAATTGGCGGATCGAAAATGGCAGTCGAAGGGTTGAACAGTATTGTCCCGATACAAGACCTTTCCGTCATGGGCCTTGTTGAGGTGCTGCCTCGAACCTTTCTACTACTTCGACATATTCGCCAGACCGCCGCATTTGCACGCCGAGAACGACCGGATGTACTCGTAACGATCGATGCGCCGGGTTTTAACTTCCGTCTGGCCAAACGCCTCGGCGACACGCAAATCCCACGTGTCCATTACGTAGCACCGTCGGTTTGGGCATGGCGGCCACAACGCGCAAAGAAGATCGCTCAGTTGTTCGATCACCTTCTCGCACTACTACCGTTCGAGCCGCCCTACTTCGAAGCGGAGGGTTTGGACACAACGTTCGTCGGGCATCCCGCCTTAGAACAGGTCCGCCGTTACGACTCTGAGGATTTCCGAGCCCGTCACGGGGTCGCCACAACGGCTCCCATCCTCTTGGTCCTGCCGGGTAGCCGACGAAGCGAAACGAATCGGCTCCTGCCGGTATATTCAGAAACCGTGCGGCAGCTTTGTGCCGTGGATCCAACCCTCAGGATCGTGGTGCCGACAGTCGACGGCGTCGAGCAGGCTGTCCGATCGAGTGTTCAAACGTGGCCGGGAAAACCCATCGTTGTAACCACGGAGGCCGACAAGACGTCGGCCTTTGCTGCAGCGACTGCCGCTTTAGCGGCGTCTGGAACGATTTCACTTGAGTTGGCCTTGGCCAGGGTACCCACCGTGGTCGCTTACGACGTTAACCCCATCACGGCATTTATCGCTAAACGACTGGTCAAGACGCAGTATGTCTCTCTCGTCAATATCGTGATGTCCCGAGAAATTGTTCCCGAGTACTTGCTCGGCAAATGCCGGTCCGCGCTCTTGATCCCGGCGGTCACCCGCCTATTGCAGAATCCCGACGCGCGCGCAGATCAGGTGGCAGGGTTTGACGAAGCCATCAAAGCGCTGGGTACCGGGCAAGATGCGCCCAGCGATACGGCGGCGCAGATTGTCCTCAAGCTTGCTGACCGGCAGACCGCACCCTAAGCAAACTGCCGTCAGTTATTGACAATCGACCAAATCAGAGCCCCGAGGGCCCCAGCGGCCGCACTTCGCACGACGTAACGTTTTGCCCGCCACATGACGGAAGGGACGTTGTCGTTCGCCGGACGTAGCAGGACGCGCCGCCGCGTCAGAGGCCGCAAGACCCGGCGGGGTCGCGCACCGCCAACGGAGGCATCTGCACGCAGAACCCTAGCCACGCTTGTTGACCGGAACGTAACTGCGTTGCTCGGGACCGGTGTACAACTGCCGCGGTCGCCCGATTTTCTGGCTGGGGTCTTCGACCATTTCCGACCAATGGGCAATCCATCCAACTGTACGAGCCAGCGCGAACAGCACTGTGAACATGCTGGTCGGAAATCCCATGGCCCTAAGGATAATCCCCGAATAGAAATCGACGTTGGGGAATAGTTTTCTCTCGACGAAATACTCGTCTTCTAGGGCGATCCGTTCTAGTTCCATTGCGAGCTTAAGCAAAGGCTCGTCTTGAGCGCCGAGCGCCTCGAGAACCTGATGCGCCGAATCCTTCAGCGCTGCCGCCCGAGGGTCGTAATTCTTGTAGACGCGGTGCCCAAAACCCATGAGGCGGAACGGATCGTTCTTGTCTTTAGCGCGCTCAAGAAACTCAGGGATACGGGCAACCGAGCCGATTTCGTTCAACATGTTCAGAACGGCTTCGTTGGCACCGCCATGGGCCGGGCCCCACAAACTGGCGATACCAGCGGCAATACACGCGAAGGGGTTGGCTCCAGACGATCCGGCAAGCCGGACGGTCGACGTCGAGGCGTTTTGCTCATGGTCGGCGTGCAGAATAAAGATGCGCGCCATGGCCTTGGTGAAAATCTCGCTCTGTTGAAAATCTTCGCCAGGGACCGAAAACATCATGTGGAGGAAGTTCGAAACGTAGTCTAGGTCGTTCCGCGGATAGATGAACGGTTGCCCGACCGAATATTTGTAGGCCATCGCTGCGATCGTCGGAATCTTGGCGATCATTCGGTGGGCCGAAATCCGCCGATGTTCCGGGTTCTCGATGTCGAGGCTGTCATGATAGAAAGCCGACAGAGCGCCGACTACACCGCAGACGACAGCCATCGGGTGGGCGTCCCGCCGAAATCCACGGAAGAAGTAGCTCAGTTGCTCGTGGACCATCGTGTGATAGGTGATGGTCCGTTCGAATTCCTCTTTCGCGCGGCGGTCGGGAAGCTCCCCGTACAGCAGCAAATAGCAGGTTTCCAAATAGTCGGCAGTTTCAGCAAGCTGCTCGATCGAATAGCCGCGATAGAGCAACACGCCCTCGTCGCCGTCGATATAGGTAATCTTCGATTCGCAACTCGCCGTCGACGTAAAGCCGGGGTCATACGTGAACCTACCCGTCGCGCCGTAAAGCTTGCGAATATCGAGGACATCTGGCCCGATCGAGCCATGCATGACCGGTAAGTCTACTTCGAATCCAGCGCCAGTAAGTTTGGCTGCTTCGGTTTTGTCCTCCGCCATGCTCTTCCTTTTTTGTTAGTTCCTGAGACGCCGTGGCGCCGAGCGCGCGGATTATACACGTGCGCCCAATTTGTCGATAGTGCGAGGGCGTCCTGTAACTTACTGATAAAGAACGAAAAAATGATTCATTCTTGAGTGCCCGCGTGAGGGGTATTGCGGTTCCTTACCGTTTCGATCCTCAGCAACGATTCCGCCCGGCCTAGAACACGCATAACATCGAAGACCCCCGGCGAGACCGTCCGTCCAGTCAAGGCGGCACGGAGCGGTTGCGCGATCTGTCCGAGCTTTACTCCTTCAGCACTCGCAAACTCCCTTAGGTTCGCCTCAAGGGTTGGTGCGTCCCACAGTGTCACATTGGCCAAGTAACGACCGAGTCGCTCCAAGATCACGAGGGCTTCGGCGGTCAGGAGTTTTTGGGCTTTTTCGTCTGGCGCAGGACCGCCGTCAACAAAATAAAACCCTGCATTATCAGCTAACTCTACAAGTGTTTTAGCGCGTTGCTTTAGGTCTGGAAGAGCTTCCTTCAGACGTTCATTCTCTTCATCGTTCAGGCTGCGGCCAAGCGTTTGCAGGAGAAACGGCGAGACCAGTTTCGCCAACCGATCATCGTTGGATTCCCGGATGTAGTGGCCGTTCAGGTTATCGAGTTTCGCTAGGTCGAGGCGGGAGGGCGATTTCCCTATCGCGCCCAAGTCGAACCACGCGATCGCCTGTGCGGTGTCGATTATTTCGTCGTCCCCGTGCCCCCAACCGAGCCGTAGCAAGTAGTTTCGCATGGTCTCCGGCAGATAACCCATGTCACGGTAAGCCTCGACCCCTAGAGCACCGTGACGTTTGGACAGCTTGGCGCCGTCCGGACCGTGGATTAGCGGGATGTGGGCATAGACGGGTGGGGCCCAACCGAGCGCCTTGATTACGTTGATTTGGCGGAAAGCGTTGTTGAGGTGTTCGTCACCGCGAATGACGTGAGTAACACCCATGTCGTGGTCGTCGACCACAACGGCAAGCATATACGTCGGCGTACCGTCGGACCGCAGCAGCACGATGTCGTCCAGAGCATCGTTCTCTACCGACACGACGCCCTGCACCTTGTCATCAATCGTTGTGGTCCCCGATAACGGTGCCCGGAATCGAATCACGGGCTCTATACCTTTTGGCGCATCTGCCGGGTCTTTGTCCCGCCACCGGCCATCGTAGAGTCGTGTCGTTCCCTGCGCGCGCGCGGCTTCACGCATTTCCGTGAGCTCCTCAGGCGTCGCATAACACCGATAAGCGTGGCCTTTCTCAAGAAGTTCATGTGCAACTTGCACGTGTCGCTGAACGTTGGAAAACTGGCTGACAGCCTCTCCGTCCCAATCCAACTCAAGCCACTTGAGACTTGAAAAGATCGCCGTAACGGCGGCGTCCGTGGAGCGTGCCCGGTCCGTATCCTCAATGCGCAGGGCAAACTTGCCGCCGCTATGGCGGGCAAAAAGCCAATTGAACAGCGCGGTTCGCGCACCGCCAATGTGAAGATAACCGGTCGGAGAGGGGGCAAAACGGGTGACGATTTCACTCATCGCAAACCCCGCTGAAGTCCAGGCTGACGTCTTGACCCATTGTCATTCCATAGCGCATATCGAGGAGGCAGTGATGGCACAGCCTGATTGCGAAGCAAACCCCCGTCGGTAAGGAAACCCATGGACCGTTTTGGTTTGGTAACTTTTGCATGCCTCGTACTCGTGGCTCCGGCGTTTGCTTCTTCCGAAGCGCCGGGCGGTGTGGACCCTTTCTTCGGGAACTTCAAAGAACTCAAGGGGCCGATCCACGTACGGGCCAGACCGGGATGGAGGTCGACTTGCCTTCTCGAGCAAACCGTTGAAACGGTTGAAGACCTTGCGGCCAAACAATTTGTCACGTTTGACACCGTGGTTGAAGGGACGCCCGACGCAGCGGTCATTATTCAAACCGTGAAGGGACACGAAGATACCCTCGAATCGCCTGCGCTATTTGGGTACCAACATCGCATAACCCTGGATCCGTCAGGGGTGCCGGTTGCGACCGAGGCGCGCGCGATCGAAGGGTTCCCGATCTCCAACCGAGACCTTCGTCAGGCCGCCCTGGATGGAAAGGTCGACATCCGCGACTCAATCTTCTCGGGTCGTACGTTTGTTCTGGGCGACCTTATCAATCACCGATCGGAGGAGACGTTTCGCTTCCTGAAACCTATCCTGCCTCGGAATCTTTCGATGGATACGATGGTCGATCACAGCGATAGCAGCCAGCTCGTTGGTCTGATCGAGTCGGACCAAGGGCGGCCGACGCTTCTCTTTCGCCTAGATACCGACACGACCAACGTACGACGTTCCAGTGCCACTAATTCAGTGCTGCGCGGGCACCTGCTTCTCGATATCGAGAGTGGTCTCATAGCTGGAGAAAAATGGTCCGCGCGAATCGATCGGACATCGGAAAAACCGTTCGAAATTGTCACAAAAGTCGAGTGTTTCGTTGGCTCCGTGAACTAGGCGCCCACGCGTGACAATCGGATTGAGACTGTTCTAGAGTGCTTATGCCTCGACATTGACCGGGGCAGGTGCGGGTTTGCGAAAAGCGCGAGCAGGCTGTCCTCGGCGGCAAGCTAAAGGTACGGTCGCACCGGTATTGGGGACAACCGTTGAAGGACACGCTGTGAGCAACATGGCTGCCAGGATGCCCGGTATTGACGTGGTAGGGGCAACCGCTTTGAACAAAGGGGCGTAACAGCAGTGGCGCGTAAAGTTATCTATCCTCCGGGGACGGGCCCCTTAGGCGCTAACAAGAAAAAGCGGCCAGCCTTCAACGCGCTCGGCTCCCGTACCTTCGAGGTGATCGTGTACAACCAACGCGTGCGCGAGGCGGTCGAGCGCGGCGAACACCACGCTCAATACGATGATCAGTGGTCCGAGAACCGCTACGTCGAAGTTGAGGCCGAGACGCCCGAGATCGCTCGCCGCAAGATTTCCACGCGCTACCCGAAACACCATGGATTCGTCATTGTCGATGTGATCGATACGATTTCGAAGTTCGACGAAGAGATGTAGGCTCAGGCGCGGAGACCGTTCGAGTCGGTCCGCCCCGCCGTGCCCTCTAAGCAACCTCAGCGTCTGCCCTAGGCAAGCGCCCAGTCTGTATTTTGTCGTCGACCCACGGTACCAATCCATCGAAAACCGCTTTGCTCTGTGCATAGGCGAGGGGAGACCCTAGAGAGCACAGGAGCGACCGATGACCACAACCCGCAGAACCTTTTTGGCTGGCCTGATCTGTGCCGGCGCACTCGCCGCTACCGCCGGACCCGCTATCGCGCGCGATATTTGGGTCGAGGGCAAATACCGCCGCGACGGTGCTTACGTCCCGGGTCACTACAGGAACGGCCGCGACACCAACCCCATCGACGACACCAAACCGTTTGCTATTCCCCGCGACGAGCGGAGCCGAGGCGGCGTGTTTGGCGGGTCCGACAGCTTTGGCGGCGACACGTTGTTTGGCCGGGGCAACAAAGGCGGCAATCCTCGGGGACGCCGGCTTGGCGATTAGCCCAGGTCGGACGCGTCTGACCGTCGACTAACCCGCGCGGGAACCCGCGCACGCTCGACCTGGATCGGAGCATAGATGGTTCAGGCTCGGGCGGCCGAGGCGGAGGGTCGGGTCCAAAGGCCACCCACCGAGCAGATAGTCCTTTGGACACCCGTCGCGATTGCCTGCGGGATCGGGCTCTACTTTTTGTTGCCCCATGAACCGCCATGGCCAGCAACCTTGGCAGCGCTTACCGTCGCGGCGATGGGTGCGGCGGTAGCGCGCCATCACAGACTTTTGCGCCACGTGGGCATCCTTTGCCTGGCTGCCGCCATCGGGTTTTGCGCCGCGGACATGAGAGTTGCCGCGGTCGATGCGCCGGTTATCGCCAAGCGAACCGGCTCCATTCACCTCGACGGGGTGGTCGTAGCCGTCGAAGACCGGGGAAAGGGTGGCCGCCTAACGCTCGCCTCCCTCGCCTCCGACCAAATCGCGCCCGCGGAGATGCCCGATCGCGTTCGCATCACGCTGCGCTCGGGCGCGCTTCCCTCACCCGGCACTCGGATCCGCGTCCGCGCCATTCTGATGCCGCCGCCGTCGCCCGCCGCATACGACGCCTTCGATTTTGCCCGACAGGCATGGTTCCAACGGATGGGCGCGGTAGGTTTTGCGCTGGGCCCGGTCGAGACGATTGGTGGGGACCGCGCGGGGGCCAGTATTCGCCTAGCCGCCTTACGCACTACGATGTCGGTGCGCATTCGAGTCCTATTGCCTGGCGCCAGTGGCGGCATCGCCGCAGCCCTTATGACCGGCGATCGCGCGGCAATCGACGCCGTTGACATGACGGCCCTGCGCGATTCAGGGCTGGCCCACCTGTTGGCGATATCCGGTCTTCACATCGGATTGGTCGCCGGCTTGGTGTTCTTTGCGATCCGGTTCGCACTTGCGGCGGTCCCGCCCGTCGCTTTGCGGTGGCCCATCAAGAAGTGGGCTGCGGCCGCCGCACTCCTGGCGGCGTTCGGTTACCTATGGCTGACCGGGGCGACGGTACCAACCCAGCGCGCCTTCGTCATGACTGGCATCGTTCTTGGGGCAGTCATTGTCGAGCGGCGCGCAGTGTCGATGCGGCTGGTCGCCATCGCCGCGACGATCGTCTTGCTAATTCGACCGGAGAGCTTGCTTGGGGCGAGCTTCCAAATGTCCTTCGCCGCCGTCGTTGCCCTGATCGCCGCCTACGAGTCGGTGGCGCCGACGTTCGGTCGGTGGCGACAACGAGCCGGGTGGCTCGACCGAGGACTGCTCTACTTTGCGGGCGTATCCTTCACCACGCTCATCGCAGGTTTCGCGACGATGCCGTTCGCGGCGTTTCACTTCAACCAGATTGCGCTCTACGGCCTGGTTGCCAACGCGGTCGCGGTGCCCCTGACGGCACTATGGGTCATGCCCGCCGCGCTCGTCGCCTATTGTTTGATGCCTTTTGGGTTTGAAGTTCTGGCGTTGGTGCCGATGGGTTGGGGGATCGACATGGTGCGCTGGATCGCCCACACCGTCGCCGGATGGCCGGGGGCGACCGTACCTATCCCATCGGGTCCCGTTTGGGGACTTGTGGCGATGGTCTTTGGCGGTTTGTGGCTTTGCCTGACTAGCGGCCGGCGGCGATTCCTCGGTGCGGCGGTTATTGCCGCGGGCGCGTTGGCGCCGGTCACGTCGAAACCGCCCTTGGTGATCGCGGACGCACAGGGGCGCTACGTCGCAGTGCGCTTGGGAAAGGACTACGCGATCTCGCCGACGGCACGGTCGTTTACGGCAAAGGTTTGGCTGCGCCGCGCCGGGCGGCGGACGGCGATACGATGGCCAAAACCGGGCGAAACGAGTGCCGATGGCCGTCTCAGCTGTATGGAGAACGGGTGCCTCTTCGATACCGGTGTCGGTATCGTGTTGATCAGCGACGATGCGGACGCCATCGCCGCCCATTGTGACCGCGTCCTCATCGTGGTCAGCCGCGAACCGGTGCGCCAGCGGTGTGCGGCGACGGTCATCGACCGCTTCGACGTGTGGCGTCACGGCGCCCATGCCCTATGGATCGAAGGTGGACGACCCGTCATCCGTACTGCCCACGAAGTCCGCGGCAGTCGGCCCTGGGTCGACACCACGCCGCGTCAACGCCCCCCAAGATCGTGATCCGCTGCACATAGGGCGCCCATCCTTACGCCAACTACCCGTGGTATAATGCGGAGTTCACAGGACTAGGAGTTCATTTGAGGCTGTCACGCATTTCCACCGCCTGCGCTGCCGCGACGATCGCGCTTGGAGCCGCGCCGGTAACAGGAGCCGACTTCGACGCGCCAACATTCCGTGGAACCGTTGCCCCCATCGCCACGCCGTTCCAGGTCGTCGTGCGTCCGGGGTGGCGGGCCCTATGCCGGGCCCGTACGGGCGACTCCGAGATCGTCATCGAGAAGGTGACCGTCGATACCAACGGAACGGTTCTAAACGCGCAAATTAGCCACACGCCACCGTCGATCAACAGCGTCCAAGCCTATGCGGTAACGTTGTTCTTCGGCGAGACCGGGCAACCGGCCGATTTCCAAGTCGAGGAAGTTGCCGGCCATCCGATCAACGACGACGATTACGTCGCGCTCCGCGACGCCGCGGCGTCGATGGTGCCCGAAGCCGAATTCGCCGGAAAAATGTCGGACGACATCCCACAACAGCGGCGCAACGCACGGTCTGAAGACGGGACGGGACAAGTCGAGGTCGACGCGACGATCATGGTTGAAGGTCTCGAGACCGTGGGCGCGGACACCTACGTGATCGTCCGCCGCGAAGGGCACATGTCGGGCTCGCTCGGCGGGCAGGAAGTGACCATCCTTTTCGCCGGGTACACCCGGCTGCACCGCGCAAGCGGCTTGATCGCCGAACAGGTCCTCGAGACCGAACTGCGCGCGCAGGGCACCAACCCGGTCCGCGACCTGCGTCACCTGATCTGCGCAATCGAACCGAGCGGCTAACGAGCCTTTCCTCCTTATCGTCGCCGCTACTTCTGGGCGTAGGTGATGTGCTGCAGGTTGCCGACGGCGCGGTGGCCGACCGGATCGCGCAGGGCATCGATGTCGAGTTCCTTGACGCTCTTCTTGGGAAATCCGGCCGCAGCAGCGAGCTTGCCGTGGTCGAGATCCATCAGCTTCGCGATAAACGGCTCGGCGTTGTAGTGCGTGTTCCAATCCATCGAGGTCTGGTCGACGACGTCGCCCATGAAGCGTCCCGGCGGGATGTCCTGGTGGACCATGATGCCGCCCGGCGCGAGCAGGCGATGGGCCTCGCGAAAAATCGCCGGCATCGCCTTTGACGAGGTTTCGTGGAACATCAGGTGCGAGACCACGAGGTCGAAATGACCGTCCGGGAAATTCGTGGCCTCAGCATTTTGTTGGCTGTAGTGGACAGGCTTGCCGAGCGCCTCGGCGCGGGCATGGGCGTAGCGCAGCACCGGCGCACCGACGTCGATCGCATGGACTTCGGCACCGGGGTAGGCGTCCACGTAGGGCAGGGTAGAGTGACCGACGGTGCAGCCCATATCGAGGATCCGCTTGGGCGCAAATTTCGGGTGCTGCTGTTTGAGCCAGTGGATGATCGAGCGCCCCGCTGAGTCGTTCAACCCACCGCCAGCGTGCACGAAGAACATCCAAATCACGTCGTCGTAAAGCGCGCCCGCAAACACGTCGTCCTCGGTGAGATCGGTGTGGTAGCCGCCCGGCTGAATATGGATATCGACCGCCGTGTGGTAGCGCGGGATCTTCAAATTGGGGTCGAGCATGAGCGAGCCCACCTTGGCGTTGATATCGCGGTAGCGCTTGGCCTTGGCGATCAAGGCGTCGAGATGTTTCTCGATCTTCTCGCCGTAGGTGTCCCACATGATTTCCTGATTGATGCGCCGGAGCGAGCTGCCCATCTGCCAATAGGGATCGCGCTGAACGACCTTGGCCACTTCAGTCCGTTTGACCGGGTCGCGGCCATGGGTCTTGCGGAACGGTGCGGCGTATTTCGCGTCCCACACCTTGCGGGTCCCGGGCCATAGGTCGGCGAGCAGGTAATAGCGCATGGCGTGGGTGTATTCCTGGCGCGCCGCTTCGTCGGCGGCGGGCCGCGCGATCATGTCGTGGATGGTTTGCTGGGGGCGGGTATCGGTCATGGCGTTATCCTCCAAGAAGGGCGAGCCGCCGAAGGGCCATCGCCCAGTGTTCGTGCGACGAGTATAGCGCGCGGTGGGCCGCGGCGGGATGGGGTTTCGTAGCGGCGGGACCGGTTCCGCCGAAACAAAGCCAACTCCCGCGGTTTTCCTCGTTTTCGGATACGGACACCCTTTCTCCCGGTTGCGGGGGGAAGAACGGGGGTTTTGCCGCGTTGTGCCCAACCTGGTTCCGCCGAAACAAAGCCAACGTCCGCGGTTTTCCTGGGATGACCTGTGTGGGCCGGTGCGTTTTTTTCCGGACGAGCCAAAACAGTTCATGTGTTTCAGTACCTTGGGTTTCTTGAACGCCGAACGAGGTCAAACAACCGTGCGCTTTCAATAACTTAAGGTGTATCTGCCGGTTGGGCCGGTACGCTCCGTTCGCCGAGGGCGAACGTCCAGGGATAGGTGGTCACGGCATGGCGGCGGGGCCAGGGCGGGACGGGGATTGTGATGCCCGGGGACAGCAGTTGTGATCGGGCGCTGGGGGCGCCGATAGAGGCCCGCGCGTCCTTCGGGACGCGGCCCGGTGGGCCGCTCCTCAGGATGAGGACAAATGCGGATATGGGCCGCTCCTCATGATGAGGAGAGATGCGGATATGGGCCGCTCGTCAGGACGAGCGAGAACGCGGATGTGGGGCGTTTCGATGGGGCGCGGCGTGGGCGTAGATGTGTCCGCCCCGCGACCCGCTCGGTTAGTGGTACTGGCGGATGAGCCCGACGAGGCGGCCTTGGACCTTGACCCGGTCGGGGCCGAAGATGCGGGTCTCGTAGGACGGGTTGGCGGCCTCTAGGGCGACCGACGAGCCGCGGCGGCGGAGACGTTTGAGTGTCGCCTCTTCGTCGTCGACCAGAGCCACGACGATTTCACCGTCATGGGCGGTGTCGCATTCCTCAATCACCACGACATCGCCGTCGAGAATGCCGGCGTCAACCATCGAATCGCCGTCGATCGACAGGGCGTAGTGACGGCGCTTGGGATTAAGCATCGAAGTGGGCACCCCCATGCTTCCCTCGGGGTCGCGCAAGGCTTCGATCGGAGCACCGGCGGCGATCTTACCGTAGAGCGGAAGGTCCACCGCGTCGGCAGCCTCGGCGACGCTCACCGCATGGGGTCGGGGCGTACCGAAACTGCCCCGGATGACATTAGCGGCACCGATAGGCACCTGAACCGGGCGGCCGTCGGGGACGCTCTCAGCCGGCATCCGCACGACCTCCAGCGCCCGGGCCCGGTGGGGCAGGCGGCGTAGGAAACCGCGTTCTTCCAATGCACCGATCAGGCGGTGAATGCCGGACTTGGACTTCAGGTCCAATGCCGCCTTCATTTCCTCGAACGAGGGCGATACCCCGTCTTCCTCAAGGCGCTTGTGAATGAAAAGCAGGAGTTCGTGCTGTTTCTTGGTCAGCATCCGGGTCCCTCGGGTTTTGGCGCACCGTCTCTGATGGACGAGCGCGCGGAACAAATGGGCAACATCGCTAGATGTTCTACATTGGTTCTTTTCGGGGGTCAAGATGTGGGTATCCCTGCGCGTGGGGACGTTCGGCACCAAAGCGCAAGAAAGTAACGCCCTCTAGGGAACCGTGAGTTTGATTTTGGACTCTGTGCCGGTCAGAAGGCGTCGAAGGTTGCCGTGGTGGCGCAGCCATATCAAAACCGCCAAAGGGGTGCTTGCCACCGCTACCTCCGGCAATCCCATGTACCACGCAAAAAACGGGACGGCGGCCATCGCCACTAACGTGGCCAACGAGGAATAGCAGAGGGATATCGCGACCGCCAACCATGTCAGGCAGGCAAACAAACATACTAGCGGTGCAAGGCCGATTAGTACCCCGAGCGCCGTCGCAAACCCTTTGCCGCCGCTGAATTTGAGCCAAACCGGGAACAAGTGGCCGAGGACCGCTCCCCAAGCAGCGATCACCGCAAGGTCCGGCCCAAACGATTGGCCGACGATGACGGCAATTAGTCCTTTTGCTGCGTCAAGAAGGAGTGTCGCAACGGCCAACCCTTTATGGCCTGTTCGTAAGACGTTGGTCGCACCGATGCTGCCGGAACCAATGTCGCGGACATCTCCGACGCCCGCGATCTTGGTCAACACCAGTCCGAAAGGAATGGAGCCCAACAGATAGGCAAAGCCAAATGCGACAGCCAAATAGTGCAGCTCTTGGCTCCAACTGCCGAGATCACCCATTCGACCCTCCGTCGACCAACTCCGGATTAGGTGGCAAG
The DNA here is from genome assembly GCA_040216735.1 of Alphaproteobacteria bacterium. NCBI lineage: Bacteria > Pseudomonadati > Pseudomonadota > Alphaproteobacteria > Alphaproteobacteria bacterium. The sequence goes on from JAVJOO010000004.1 coordinate 566,672, forward strand.
CCTACAGACGGGCTGATGGTCCACCAACCTGCATTTTGTCCGCCGGAACTAACGCTGGATCGGTCGCCCACTTTGCGGCACAGCCTAAAGCCCCTGATCCGGTGCCTCGATGCGAACGATGGGGACCTGGGTGCCTTGCGTTGCGGCCGGGGCGCCGGGGGGGCGGATCACGAGGGCTTGGGCGGCGGCGAGGCGGGACAGCATGGAGGAGTCCTGCTTGCCGAAGGGGGTTGCGACCAGCGCGCCGCTGTCGTCGCGGGTGAGGGTGGCGCGCAGGTAGTCCTGGCGTTCGTCGTTCGCAGGGAGATCGCGGCCCAAGCGGGCGGTGTCGGTCTCCAGGTAATCGCCGCTGCGACCCAGCATCGTGTGGAGCGCGGCCGAGACGAAAACAAGGCCGCAGACCAGCGAGGACACCGGGTTGCCGGGCAGGCCCAGCATCGGTGTGTCGCCGATAGTGCCAAACATCAGCGGTTTGCCCGGCCGCATCGCGATGCGCCAAAAATCGACATCGAGCCCCTGTTCGCCCAAGACGCGTTGCACGAGGTCGTGGTCGCCGACCGAGGCGCCGCCCAGGGTGATGAGCATATCGGCACCGCGCGCGCCCTCGGCCATTGCGGTGAGCGATGCGCGGTTGTCCCGCGCGATACCGAGATCGACCGCTTCGCCACCGCGCGCTGCGATCAACGCCGCCAACGCCAGCGCGTTGGACGAAACGATTTGGTTCGGACCGACGGGCTCGCCCGGGCGCACGATTTCATCGCCGGTGGCGAGCAGGGCGATGCGCGGTTTGCGCGTCACCATCAGCCACGGCACGTTCATGGCTGCCGCGAGGCCGATATCGCGGGCAGTAAGCAGGCGGCCTTTCTGGAGCCGCACATCGCCCACACTGAAGTCGAGGCCGGCGGGACGGATGAAGCGGCCTGCCGGAGCCCCTTCGTTGACCGTAACCGCGTCGCCCTCGCGGACGGTGTCTTCCTGGATGACGATGGCGTCCGCGCCCGCCGGGACCGGGGCGCCGGTGAAGATGCGAACGGCTTCGCCGGGACCAACGGCGCGGTCGAAAGAGGCCCCGGCAGGGACCTCGCCGATCACCGCGAGGGTCGCCGGCACGCGGGCGACATCCGCGGCGCGCACGGCATAGCCGTCCATCGCCGAGACCGCGGCGGGCGGTTGGGTCAACCGGGCGGCGACATCCTCGGCCAGGACGCGGCCATGGGCTTGCGCCAGGCCGACGCTTTCGGGCGGCAGGGGATGGAGGGCGCCGGTGATGCGACCGAGAGCATCGGCCACGGGCATAAGCGGTGATTTAGGCATACAGATCGGTGCTGTTGCAGAGCATCCCTCGCCGTCCGACGGGCGGAGGAGCGATGTTGGTTCGGTTCGTCACGCGGTGTAGGTGCCGGACTTACCGCCGGCCTTGTGCAGCAATTTCACCTCGGAGATAACCATGGCTCGGTCGACGGCCTTGCACATGTCGTAGACGGTCAGCGCCGCAACGCTTGCGGCCGTGAGCGCCTCCATTTCGACACCGGTGCGGCCACGGAGTTTGCAGGTCGCGGTGATGTCGACGGCGTTGCGGGTGGGGTCGCATACGAGATCGACCGTTACCGACGTCAGCGCCAAGGGATGGCACAACGGAATCAAGTCGGGGGTTTTCTTTGCGGCCATGATGCCGGCGAGGCGGGCGGTGCCGAGCACGTCTCCTTTCTTGGCCTTACCCTCCAGGATCAGCGCCAGGGTCGCGGGCTGCATGGTGACGGTGGCACCGGCGGTGGCGGTGCGGTCGGTCTCGTCCTTGCCCACGACATCGACCATATGCGCGTTGCCGGCGGCGTCGAAGTGGGTGAGCTTGCTCATGCGTTTACGGCGCGCTCATCGCGAACGGTTAGGGATCGACCGCGCCCCGACATGCTTAGGCAACCTGCTTGGCCGGATCGGCCAGCAACGTCCGGGTAGCCTCGGCCACGTCGGGTTGGCGCATCAGGGATTCGCCGACCAAGAAACACTGTGCGCCCGCGGCAGCCATCCGGGCGAGGTCGGCTGGGGTGTAGAGGCCGCTTTCGGAAACCAGCGTGGTGCCGGGCGGGACGCCGGCCGCGAGCGTTTCGGTTGTGCCGAGATCGACCTCGAGTTTAGTGAGATCGCGGTTGTTGACGCCGAGCAGACGCGATTTCAGTTTGAGCGCCCGAGATAGTTCGGCCGCGTTGTGCACCTCGACCAACACGTCCATGCCGAGATCAATGGCAAGCGCTTCGAGGTCGGCGGCCATGGCATCGTCGACGGCCGCCATGATGACGAGGATGCAGTCGGCGCCAAGCGCGCGGGCCTCCAGGACCTGATAGGGCTCGAGCATGAAATCCTTGCGCAACACCGGCAGGGCGACGGCGGCGCGGGCGGCGACGAGATAGGCGTCGGCGCCTTGGAAGTACGGGACGTCGGTGAGAACCGATAGGCAAGCGGCCCCGCCGGCTTCGTAAGCGCGGGCCAAGGAGGGGGGATCGAAGTCGGCGCGGATCAGGCCCTTGGACGGCGAGGCTTTTTTGATTTCGGCGATCAGGCCATAGCGGCCCTGGGCAACGGCCCGGTCGAGCGCCGCCTTGAATCCCCGCGGCGGGGCCTGCGATGCGGCTCGGTCGCGGAGGGCGGATTCACTATGGACAGCCTTTTGCGCGGCGATGTGGCCACGTTTGTCGGCACAAATCCGGGTGAGCGCGTTGCTCACATCGGGGGCCTTTCGTTGGAAACCGCGATCAGTTGTTGGAGGACCTCGCGCGCCTTGCCGCTATCGATCGCGGCGGCCGCGAGGGCCACGCCCTCTTTCAGGTCCTTGGCCTTACCCGCAACGATCAGCGCGCCCGCGGCGTTCAACAGGACAATGTCGCGGTAAGGTCCGGGGTGGCCATCCAGGAGTGCGCCCAGGGCAAGTGCGTTGGTGGCGGGGTCGGCACCCTTGAGGTCGGCGATCGTGGCGCGCGGCAGGCCGGCGTCCTCGGGCGTGATTTCGAAGGTCTTGATCTGACCTTTGTCGAGCGCGGCAACCCAGGTCGGCCCCGTTGTGGTGATTTCATCCAGGCCGTCGTGGCCGTGCACGATCCAGGCGCGCTCGCTTCCGAGGTTGGCCAGCACCCGGGCCATCGGTTCGACCCATTCTTTGGCGAAGACGCCGGTCAGCTGACGTTTGACCCCGGCGGGATTGGCTAGTGGCCCGAGCAAATTAAAGATGGTCCGTACGCCCATTTCGACGCGGGCCGGCCCAACGTGGCGCATCGCGCCGTGGTGACGCGGGGCCATCATGAAACAGATGCCGGTCTCCCACAGTGCCTTCTTGACCAGCGCCATGTCGCAATCGACGTTGACGCCCAGTTCGGTCAGGACGTCCGCCGCGCCGGACTTGGACGACAGGGCGCGATTGCCGTGCTTGGCCACGGGCACGCCGTTGGCCGCAACGACAAAGGCGGAGGCGGTGGAGATGTTGTAGGTCCCGGCGGCGTCGCCGCCGGTACCGACCGTGTCGATTGCCCCAGCCGGAGCGTCGATCGTGAGCGCTTTGGCCCGCATCACCCGGACGCCGCCGGCAATTTCCGTGGTCGTTTCGCCGCGTAGGCGCAAGCCCATCAAGAAGGCGCCAATTTGCGCGGCGGTCGCTTCGCCGGACATCATCAGCTCGAACGCCGTCGCCGCTTCGGCCTCGGAAAGGGTGCCGCCGGCGGCCACCCGCGCGAGGATTTCCTTCATGGAAAATTCGGCCATATCAATACCTTATCGGCGACACTTGATGTGGAAAACGGCGATGATCGAGGCGAGCCGCAGCATAGTTTGAACTAAGCAGGGGAACACCGGCAACGTCAAGCCGAGCGCCGACCTTGACCTTACAGTAACTGGAAGCCCTATATCTGTCCCATGAACATTTCTAACCGCGTCGCCCACGGTACCCCGATGGCGCAAGTCGCCGACACAACCGACATGGTCATCCTCCCGGTCGAGGGGATGACCTGCGCCAGCTGTGTGGCGCGGGTAGAAAAGGCCCTGCATCGTCTCCCGGGGGTGGCGAAGGTCAGCGTCAACCTCGCCGCCGAACGCGCCCAGATCGCCTACGACCCGACGCAAACGAGCGCCCAAGAAATGGCCAAGGCCATCGGGCGCACTGGGTTCACCGTCCCCCACGAGGATTTCACGCTCGACGTTACCGGCATGACCTGCGCGAGCTGCGTTGGCCGGATCGAGAAGGCCCTTGGCAAAGTGCCCGGTGTGGCCAGCGTCCAGGTCAACCTCGCGACCGAGCAAGCCGCCATCCGCGCACCCAAAGCGCTTATCGACCCGCAGGATCTAATCGGCGCGGTCACGCGGGCGGGCTATGGGGCCACCTTGCACGGGGAGGGGCCCGCGGTCGACGCAGACGAGGCGCGCGTCGCGGCACGCAAAGCGCGCTGGGAACTTTTGCACCTCGCGGGGGCCGCCGTCCTGACGGCGCCGATGATCGCCAACATGTTCGCGATGTTGTCGGGCGGTCACGGATTCATCCCCGTGTGGCTACAATTCGCGCTGGCGACCCCGGTCCAGTTCTATTTCGGACGGCGCTTTTATGTAGCGGGGTTCAAAGCGTTGCGCGCGGGCAGCGGCAACATGGACCTGCTGGTCGCGCTAGGGACGTCGGCGGCTTATTTTTTCAGCCTGTTCCTGTGGTTCTATCCGTCGTTCAACCCCGGCGGCCACCTCCATTTCGAGGCCGCCGCAGCGATCATCACGTTCGTCCTGCTGGGGCGCTGGTTCGAAAGCCGCGCAAAACGCGGCACGACGGCGGCGATCAGAGCCTTGATGAAACTGCGCCCCGACACCGCCCGAGTGATCCGCGACGGCGACGAAATTACCGTGCCGCTCGGCGACGTGGTGACGGGTGATGTGGCTGTGGTCCGCCCCGGGGAGCGCATTCCAGTCGACGGAACGGTCGAAGAGGGCCATAGCGATGTCGACGAATCGCTTATTACCGGAGAGAGCATGCCGGTCGCCAAGGCGGTCGGGGCCGCGGTCACCGGTGGCGCCATCAACGGCGCCGGCCTTTTGCGCATTCGCGTTACGGCGGTCGGCGGCAACACCATGCTGGCCCGGATCATCAAGATGGTCGAAGGCGCGCAGGCCAGCAAAGCGCCGGTGCAACGCCTGGTCGATAAAGTCAGCGCGGTATTCGTGCCAATCGTCGTCGCCATCTCCCTGATCACGTTCGGAACGTGGTGGACGATCGACGGCGATTTCGCCAACGCCTTTGTCGCGGCGGTCTCGGTCCTCGTGGTGGCGTGCCCGTGCGCGCTCGGGCTGGCAACGCCGACCGCGATCATGGTGGGGACGGGTGCCGCGGCAAGGGCCGGCATCTTGATCAAGGACGCCGAAGCGCTGGAGCACGGTCACCGCATCGACACGGTCGTGCTCGACAAGACCGGCACCCTCACCGAGGGTCGCCCAGGGGTGAGCGACATCGCGGCGGCACCGGGCGAAAACGCGTCCGACGTGATCCGGCTCGCCGCGGCGTTGCAATTGGGGAGCGAGCATCCCTTGGCCCGCGCGGTGTTGGGCTATGCAAGCGAACACGGGATCGAGGCCAGGGATGCTCAGGATTTCCACAGCCTCACCGGACGCGGCGTAAGCGGCGCGGTCGAGGGCCGGACGCTCTATCTCGGCAGCCGCCGATTGATGCAGGAACAGGGGGCCGACATTGAGCCGTTCGAAGACAGAGCCCAGGCCTTGGAGAACACTGGTCACACCGTGATGTGGCTTGCGACCGGGACGACAACCACACGCGTTCTCGGCATCATCGCGGCGGCCGACCGGATCAAACCGTCGGCCAAGGCGGCGGTAGAGAGGCTAAGAGAGATTGGTGTGCGTTCCGTGATGCTGACCGGCGACAACGAACGCACCGCCCATGCCGTCGCCCGGGAAATCGGAATCGACACGGTGATCGCCGGCGTTCTCCCCGACGACAAAGCCGCCGAGGTACGCAAGCTGCAGGACGACAAACGGGTGGTCGCGATGGTCGGCGACGGGATCAACGATGCGCCGGCACTGGCTGCCGCCGATATCGGCATCGCCATGGGCACTGGCACGGACGTCGCGATGCATACCGCAGGCATAACCTTGATGCGCGGCGACCCGCTCTTGGTCGCCGATGCGATCCGCGCCTCGCGGGCGACCTACCGCAAGATTTGGCAGAATCTATTCTGGGCGTTCATCTTTAATGTCGTGGCGATTCCCGCCGCGGCCGCCGGGTTCTTGACCCCGGCGTTGGCCGGTGGCGCCATGTCGATGTCGAGCGTCAGCGTTGTGTCCAATGCCCTGTTGTTGCGCCGCTGGCGCGCCTGGGCATCGCAGAAGGAGCGAGCATGAATATCGGGGAAGCCGCGACGGAAACCGGCGTGACCGCGAAATCTATCCGCTATTACGAGAGTATCGACTTGATCCCGCCGGCCGAACGTTCCGAGTCCGGCTACCGGCAATACAGCGACCGCGACATCCAAATCCTCCACTTCATCAAGCGCACGCGCGGACTGGGGTTTTCGGTGGCCGAGGTGGCGGAGCTGCTGTCGTTGTACCGGGACCGCAACCGGGCGAGCGCCGAGGTGAAGGGGATCGTTGAGGCGCGCCTGGGCGAAATCGATCGCAAAATCGCGGAACTCGACAGCATCCGCACGACGCTACGCACCCTCGCTGAACGGTGTCACGGCGACGACCGACCCGATTGCCCGATTCTCGACGACTTCGCGTCGCAAGAGCCGGACCGCTGGTGAAATTTCAAGATTAGGTCTAGAGTTAAAGCGTTATGAGTCAGAGCGTTAGGCTGTAAACTCAATGTTTGGTGGCAAGATAGGGCGATGGTTCACCGTTCGGCGCACGGTGACCTTGGTGATCGCGTTGGCGGGGTTGGGCCTGTTGATCGGCGGTGCCGCCAGCACCATGGCGGGACGCGATCCGGACACCACCCCGGCTGCCGCGGCTGCACCGGAAACACCGGAGACCAACGCGCGTGCGCCGCACGCCACAACCGACCACACCGACACAGCACCGCCCGCGAGTCCAGCGTCGCCGCGGCACGCGGCCCGCGCGGCCCCGGCGCCGCTCGCCACTTCCGAACCCGAACCGCGGATAGCGCTCGCCCCCGTGCCCGACCGAGACCGGCCCGCGCGGCGCCTGGCCGACGTTCTGGCGACAACGCCCGCACCGCGGCGCCCAGTGCCGGAGGCAGGACCCGACAACGGAGAGGCCGCCTGGCAGCGTTTCGCTGCCGCGACGGCGCCAATCGACGGCCCCATGATTGCCATTGTCGTCGATGACTCCGGCCATGACATCGCGCGCACGCGCCGGCTCGCGGCCTTCAGCGACGGCGTCCTGACGTTGGCCTTTTTGCCCTACGTCGACAATTTGCCGGAGCAGACCGCCCTGGTCCGCGAGGCAGGACACGAACTCCTCTTGCACGTTCCGATGGAACCGCTCAATCCGGAACTGGATACGGGGCCGAATGTCCTCACCATCGATCTGCCGACAGCGGCGCTGGACGAGCGAATCGCGTGGAACCTGTCCCGGTTTACCGGATACGTCGGGATCAACAACCATATGGGGAGTCGCTTTACGGCCGACCGCCCGGCGATGGCTCATTTCATGCAGACGGTGCACGACCGTGGGTTGCTGTTCCTCGACTCGAGAACCACGACAGCAACCGTCGGTCAACAAACCGCCGACGCCGCCAATGTGCCCTACCTACGGCGCGACGTTTTCCTCGACAACGAACCCAGCGAAGCGCACGTCCTCGACCAATTACGGCTCACCGAGGATGTCGCGAAGCGCCAAGGGTACGCCATCGCCATTGGCCATCCCCATGCCTGGACCATTGCCGCATTGGAGCGTTGGTCGGTCGAAGCGCGCGCCCGCGGCTTTACCTTGGTGCCGCTGACCGCTGTTCTAAAGTACCGCCAGCAACGGCTGGCCCACCAAAACGCGCAACAATAGGAACGGGAGGTTCCCAATGTCCGCTCAGATTTACATCGTCAAAGGCATGTCCTGCAGCGGATGCGTCTCGTCGGTGACCAAGGCTCTCAAGCTGGCGGATCCAAACGCCGAGGTTTCGGTCGAACTTGAAGGGGGCAAGGTGACTCTTCAGAGCGGCCTGAGCGACGATGCGATCCGGTTGGCAATTGAGGATGCGGGCTTCGACTTCGAGGGCCGTGGCGCTTGATTGCACCGGCTCGGCGCCACCCCCAGCCGCATTTTACCGTCGACCGATACCGAGAAGCCCGCCCGTGAAATCATCAATTCGAGTCGCCGCCGCTGTGATCGCCACCGCCGTCGCCGGCGTTGGTCTTTACACATTGGTCACGCCGCAGGAAGTACGCCTCGATGCGGACCCGACGAACCTCGCTCAGGTCGCGGTCGGAGAGAAACTCTACGGGGCGCATTGTGCGTCGTGCCACGGCAGAGCCCTGGAGGGCGAGGAGAACTGGCGCCAGCAACGGGCGGACGGAAGCTTTCCCGCACCACCCCACGACGAGACCGGTCACACCTGGCACCATGCCGACGGTCAGTTGTTCGACATCACCAAACGCGGCGGGGCCGTTTACAACCCGCGCAGTGCCATGCCGGGATTTGGCGGCACCCTGGGCGACGATGAAATCTGGTCGATCCTGGCCTACATCAAGAGCCGCTGGCCCGAACCCGTGCAGGCGCGCCAGCGGACCGTTACGCTTGCCGCCGACGAACGTTGATTAATTAGAACCCGAGGCCGCTGGGCGGTCTGCCGCCGCCTTGAACTGGCAGCCCGCTCAGGTCCATGGTCTCGAGCAACCCTTCGTTGACGCGCGCGCCGACCTCTTGCTGCAGCGCGACCTGATATTGCGCCAAGATGTCCTGGGCGATGCTCGAATTCAGAGTGTCGCGGAGCTGGAGGAGGACGACGTTATCTGTTTCCGGCGATGCATCGAGAACTTCGTCGAGTCTCCCCACCACAAAGCCTGATCCGTCGCCAGCTTCAGCGACCGCATAGCCTCCGACATCGATGGTGAATAGTTGGGACACCATCTCCGCCGACACCTCGGACTGGGCCCGGCCACTAGTTCTAGTCAGCGGCTGGCTCTTTACGAGTCGTGCACCCTTTTCCTGGGCAAGCTCGTCGAGCGCGCGTCCCGCTCGCGCGGCGGCGGCGATTTCTTCGGCGGTCTGACGCGCGGCTCGCATCTTGAAGTCGCGAATCCATTCCTCGACAACGCCGGCGCGAATATCGGCCAGCGGGCGAGGGGCCTCAGGGCTGATCGTATCGACGCGGACGACAAAAAATCCTCCGTCGTTGGATTCGACCGGTTCACTGACTTGGCCGGTATCGGTTGCGAAAACCGTGTCGACGAAACGTTCGAGGTCGGGAATGCCCTGGACGGGTGCTGCGCTGCGGTCGCGTCCGCCGCGATCGATCGCCTCGAGACGTGTCGATGATAGGCGCACCCGGAGAGCGGCGTCTTCGAGCGTGCGCCCGCCAGCCATTTCGTCCTCCAGGCGGGCAACCAAGTCCTCCAGCCCATCGAATGCCCGGGTCCGGCGGATCTCGCCTTCGAGATCGGCCCGAACGTCTTCCAGCGGACGCGTGCCTTCCGGCTCAATTTCCGTCACCCGCATCACATGATACCCGAACGCGCTTTGAACCGGATCGCTGATCAATCCCACACCGAGGTCGAAAACGGCATCGCCTATTTCTTCGGGCAGATCCAACCACTCGACAACGCCAAGTTCGGTCGCCCCTTGGTTCAAGGCGCCGGTTTCCTGGGCGACCGTGTCAAAGGAGGCGCCGGCGGCGACGCGTTCGCGCGCGGCAACCGCGGCCTCTTCGGTCTCGTAGATGAGTTGTTCGACCGTGCGCCGTTCCGCCGTGAAATAGGTGCTCAAGCGGGCGTTGTAGATTCTTTCGAGTTCATCCTGGGTGACCTCGATTTCGTCGATCAATGCGTCCGGTGCGATCCAGACATAGGTGGCCGACCGGTACTCGGGCGCGATATAGCGGGCTTCGTTCTCTTCGTAGAAGCGAACAAGCGCGGGTTCGTCGGGAGCCGCCGGGTCGGCGACCTGGGCGACATCAACGACGGCTAGTTGAGCAACGCGCCGTTCCTGGCGATGTTTGTAGATCGGCTCGATCAACGGTCCGGGGGCAAAGGTGCCGACCGAGATGCTGGAGAGCAACTGATCGCGGGTGAGATCGCGCCGGATGCTGGAGACGAACTCCTCCTCGGACAGACCGTTCTGGGCGAGGGTTTGGAGAAAGCGGTTCTGGTCGAAGCGGCCGGTTACGTCCTGGAAGGTTTCGCTTCCCCACACGGCATCCCGGACGAGATCGTCGCTGACACTGAGGCCGTAGTCCTGGGCGGTCTCCGCCAGCATCGTTTGAACGACTAAGCGCGAAATCGTTTGACGCGCGAGGCCGAACTGCCGGCCTTCATCGGGGGATAGCGGACGCCCGGCGCGATTGGACAGCTCTTGCAGGTCGCGTTGGTAGGAGCGCACGAACTCCGCCGCTGTGATGTCCTTGCCCGCCACGGTGGCCACGGTCGGGTTGCTGCCCGCACCCAAGAAAATGTCGCCGATCCCCCACACAGCAAAACTCAGGATAAGGAGACCGAGGAGTATCTTGATGACCCAAGAACTGACGCCTTGGCGGATTGTATCGAGCATACCGTTGTGTCCTGACGGGGGAAATTTCGTCGCTGTAGAGTCGATATAGCCCCCGCATGGGGCGCCCGCAACCGCATGAAGTCTAACGCACTTTGCCAACATCGGCGCGGTGCGGGGCGTCTAGGCCATTCGTAACAAATCTGTTATGCACGGAAACGCAGAGCAATCGGGTGCGGACCCGCAGAAACGGAGCCTTCGACGTGGCCGAACGGCGCAAGCTTATTGCTGGGAATTGGAAGATGAACGGGTTGCGCGCCGACGGGATTGCGCTTGCCGGCGGCATTGCCGCCAAAGCATTCCGCGGCGCACCGGCCTGCGATGTAGTCGTGTGCCCGCCCGCGCCACTGCTGGCAAAATTGGACCGGGCATTCGACGGCAGCACCATCGTCCTCGGCGGTCAGGACTGCCACCCGGCGCCCTCGGGCGCCCATACCGGCGACATTAGCGCCGAAATGCTCCGTGACGCGGGGTGCCGCTATGTAATTGTGGGTCATTCCGAACGCCGCGCCGACCACGGCGAAGGGAACGACCAGGTCCGCGCCAAGGCACACGCCACCCACCGCGCCGGGATGACGGCGATCGTTTGTGTCGGCGAAACCAAGGAAGACCGCGATGCAAACCGGACGCTCGCGGTGGTAGAGGCCCAAATCGTCGGATCGATGCCGCAAGGTGCGACCGGCGGCAACACCGTCATCGCCTATGAACCGGTCTGGGCGATCGGATCGGGCAAGACGCCGACGTTGGACGAAATCGCGGCGGTCCATGGGCACATCCGCGGCGTGCTGTCGACGGCCCTTGGGCAAGAAGCCGCCGGCGTGAGAGTGCTGTACGGCGGATCGGTCAATGCCAAGAACGCCAGCGAAATCCTGGAGGTGACAGCGGTCGACGGCGCGCTTGTGGGCGGCGCCAGCCTTAAGGTTGAGGATTTCTGGACGATCGTGACGGCCGCCGGCGCCCCATGACCCACACGCACCGGGCAGGTCCGATCGCCGCGGGCGCACCTGACCCCGATACCTTGGCCAAGGTATTGTGCGCGGCGGAGCCGGTGTTGGGCCGGCAGCACCCGGTTTGCCAGCTGTTGATCCAGGCAATGGTCGATACCGACGATATCGGACGGGCGTGGGCGGCGATGGAGGCCTTGGCGCCCGAGCACCGGCGCATGATCGCCGCCGCCCTCGGCGATATTATGCTGGCCGGTTAGGGTCCAATGCGGCGGGGTCTGTCGTATTCGCCCCACCGTGGGCCACGGCGCTAGCCAAGCCGCGACGTATGGTATAAAAGCCGCGCAATCCAGCCGGAACAGTGACACCCGATGATCACCATCATTCTCATTATCCATGTCCTGATCGCCGTGACGGTCATTGTCCTCGTGCTCTTGCAGCGTAGCGAAGGCGGTGCGCTGGGCATGGGCGGAGGTGGTTCCGGTGGGGGCCTGATGACCGGCCGGGCCGCCGGCAGCCTATTGACGCGGAGTACCGGCATTCTCGCCGCTGCGTTCATGGCGACGAGCATTCTGTTGGCCATTCTGGCGGCCGCTAACTCCTCGAACCGATCGTTGTTCGAAAACGCGCCCGCACCCGCACCGGCGCCGCAACAACAGGAACAACCCGCCGAACCCGCCCGCCCGACGGTCCCGCTGTCGCGTTGAGCGGGATCAGCGCAAGCCCCGATTCCTCCGATTTGTTGTCGCCCGTTCCGTCTAAGCCAACGCTTTGTATGGCCGTGTTGATGGTCTATGTTATGCGTCCATGACGCGGTTCATTTTTATTACCGGCGGCGTGGTTTCATCTCTTGGTAAGGGACTCGCGTCAGCTGCCCTCGGAGCCTTGCTCCAGAGCCGCGGATACAACGTCCGCCTGCGCAAACTAGACCCCTATATCAACGTCGATCCGGGCACGATGAGCCCGTACCAGCACGGCGAAGTCTTTGTCACCGACGACGGCGCGGAGACCGACCTCGATCTCGGCCACTACGAACGCTTTACCGGCGTCTCGTCCTCGAAGGCCGACAACGTAACGACCGGACGGATCTACCAGACCGTGATCGCCAAGGAACGCCGCGGCGACTATCTCGGCGCGACCGTCCAGGTGATCCCCCATATCACCGACGCGATCAAAGAGTTCGTGATGGACGGTGCGGACGGGCACGATTTCGTCCTGGTTGAAATCGGCGGCACAGTGGGCGACATTGAAAGCCTGCCGTTTCTTGAGGCGATCCGCCAACTGGGCAACGAACTCGGGCGGGACCAGGCGGTCTTCGTGCACCTGACGCTGATGCCCTACGTCGCGGCGTCGGGCGAGCTCAAGACAAAACCGACCCAACATTCGGTCAAGGAACTGCGCTCGATCGGCATTCAGCCAGATATTCTGCTGGTCCGCAGCGACCGCGAAATCCCGCAGGGCGAGCGCAAGAAGATCGCGCTGTTCTGCAACGTTCGCGAAGACGCGGTCATCCCGGCGCTCGACGTCAGTTCGATCTACGAGGTGCCGCTGCGCTATCACGAGCAAGGGTTGGACGATCAAATCCTGTTGGCGTTCGGCCTGCAAAACGGGCGCGACCCGGAACTGAGCCGGTGGACCGGCATTTCGGAGCGCATCCACAAGCCCGAAGGCTCGGTCAAAATCGCGGTCGTCGGCAAGTACACGCAACTACTCGATGCCTATAAATCGCTCAGCGAAGCGTTGACCCACGGCGGCTTCGCCAACAACGTCCAGGTCGAACTGGAGTGGATCGATTCGCAGATCTTCGAATCGGAAGACACCGTGCACTACCTTGAGGACGTCCACGGGATTCTGGTGCCGGGCGGTTTTGGGGAACGCGGTGCCGAGGGTAAAATCGCTGCGGCCAAGTTTTCGCGCGAGCGCAACGTGCCTTACTTCGGCATTTGTTTCGGCATGCAAATGGCGGTGATCGAAGCTGCCCGCAACCTAGCCGGCATCAAAGGCGCCAGTTCCACCGAATTCGGCGCCTGCGACAATCCGGTGGTCGGCCTGCTGACCGAGTGGATGCAAGGCAACATGCGTCAAACCCGCGGCGAAGCGGACGACAAAGGCGGGACCATGCGGCTCGGCGCCTATGCCTGCGATTTGCAGGAGGGCTCTCGGGTTCAGGGCATTTACGGCGACACACATATCTCCGAACGCCACCGGCACCGCTACGAGGTCAACATCACCTACCGCGAGCAGCTCGAAAAAGCCGGCCTGCGGTTTTCGGGGATGTCGCCCGACCGCACCTTGCCGGAGATCGTCGAACTTGAAGGGCACCCCTGGTTCATCGGCGTCCAGTTCCATCCGGAGTTGAAGTCCAAGCCGTTCGCGCCGCACCCGCTCTTCGCCTCGTTCATCGAGGCGGCCGTCGCGCAGTCGCGTTTGGTGTGATGGCGACCAACCACCCCGTCACTATCGGCGGCCTCACGGTTGGGAACGATTTGCCGCTGACCGTCATCGCCGGGCCCTGCCAAATGGAAGGGCGCAACCACGCGATGGACATGGCGGGCGCGCTGCGCGACATCGCCAAGGAACTCGGCGTCGGGCTGATCTACAAGACGTCGTTCGACAAGGCCAACCGCACCAGCATCAAGGCCGCGCGCGGCGTCGGCCTGGACGAGGCGATTCCGGTGTTCAAGGAAGTTCGCGCGGCATTGGGCTGTCCGGTCCTGACCGACGTACATGAACGCGAGCATTGCGCACTGCTGAAAGATGCCGTCGATGTGCTGCAAATCCCGGCTTTTCTATGCCGCCAGACCGACCTCTTGGTCGCCGCCGCGGAAACCGGGCTGGCGGTGAACGTCAAAAAAGGACAATTCCTGGCGCCGTGGGACATGAAGAACGTGGTCGCCAAGATCACCGAGTCCGGCAACGACCGGGTGTTGATCACCGAACGAGGCGCGAGCTTCGGCTACAACACCCTGGTTTCGGACATGCGCAGCATTCCCATTTTGCGCGAGACCGGTTTTCCCGTGGTGTTCGATGCGACCCATTCTGTCCAGCAACCGGGCGGGCAGGGCACGACGAGCGGCGGGCAGCGCGAATTCGTTCCGGTACTGGCGCGCGCCGCGGTGGCAGTTGGTGTCGCCGCCGTCTTCATGGAGACCCACCAAGACCCCGACACTGCGCCGTCGGACGGGCCCACCATGGTGCCGTTGTCCGAGATGAAGGCGCTGATCGGAACGCTGCTGGATTTCGACCGTCTGGCGAAGCGGGGATAGCGCGTCCTGCTACCAGGTCGATGGGAGTCACGCGAAAAGATGCGCGGGCCGGAACGGCCTGCTAAAAACCGCCAACCAAAAACGCAGCCGGAGAACAGTTCCCATGACCGCCATCATCGACATTCTGGGCCGCGAGATTATCGATAGCCGAGGCAATCCGACCGTCGAGGTCGACGTAACCTTGGAGAGCGGTGCTCGGGGCCGGGCGGCCGTGCCGTCAGGCGCTTCGACCGGCGCCTACGAAGCCCATGAAAAGCGCGACGGCGGCGAACGCTACGGCGGCAAGGGCGTGCAGGGCGCCGTGGACGCGGTCAATGGTGAGCTGTTCGACGCGCTGTCGGGGATGGACGCGACCGAGCAGGTTCTGATCGACACCATCATGATCGACCTCGATGGGACAGAGACCAAAGAGCGCTTCGGTGCGAATGCCATTCTCGGCGTCTCGCTCGCCGTTGCCAAAGCTGCCGCCGAGGCGGTGGAACAACCGCTCTACCGCTACGTCGGCGGCACGCTGGCGCGCGACCTGCCGGTGCCGATGATGAACATCGTCAACGGCGGCGCGCACGCCGACAATCCGATCGACGTGCAGGAATTCATGATCATGCCGGTGGGCGCGGCCAACATCGCCGACGCCGTGCGCATGGGCGCCGATGTCTTCCGTCATTTGAAAAGCCATCTGAAAAAGGCCGGCCACAGCACCAACGTGGGCGACGAGGGCGGTTTCGCGCCCAACTTGAAGAGCACCAACGAAGCGCTCGACTTCGTCATGCAGGCCATCGTCGAGGCCGGGTACACGCCGGGAGAAGACATCGTGCTGGCGCTGGACGCCGCCGCGACCGAGTTCCACAAAGGCGGCAAGTACGTTCTTGAAGGCACCGGCGAAACCTTCGATGCCGACGCCATGGTGCGGATGTACGAAAAGCTGGTTGCCGACTACCCGATTCGCTCCATCGAAGACGGCATGGCCGAGGACGATTGGGACGGCTGGGCCGCGTTGACCCAAGCGATCGGCGAGAAGGTGCAACTGGTCGGCGACGATTTGTTCGTGACTAATCCCAAACGTCTCGCCCAGGGCATCGCGAAGGGCACGGCAAACGCGATCTTGGTCAAGGTCAACCAAATCGGCACGCTGACCGAAACCTTGCAAGCCGTCGAGATGGCGCACAAGGCCGGCTACCGGGCGGTGATGTCGCACCGCTCGGGCGAGACCGAGGATTCGACCATCGCCGACCTCGCGGTCGCCACCAACTGCGGCCAGATCAAGACCGGCTCGCTGTCGCGCTCGGACCGCACGGCCAAATACAACCAGCTGATCCGCATCGAGGAAGAACTGGGCCCCGCGGCGCACTATCCGGGGCTTGCCGTCCTGCGTTAGGGTCGGGCTCCCCGCCAAAG
>JAVJOO010000005.1:600000-782286 GCA_040216735.1 Alphaproteobacteria bacterium
GCGGTCGCCCGGTCTCCAGTTGTTCCTGCGCGGTAGGTGCGGGAATTCGGATGAATTGAATCAAGGCAATCGAGACGGTAACTAGGACAATGACGGCAAGGTACGTCCCGAGGAACTGAGCCCCGGGGACAAGATTTGCGGTGCGCAGGGCAATTTCGGGCCCGACGAACGCGGCCACAACTCCGCCAAACAGCACCAAAGAAATTGCCCGACCGCGAAACGCCTCAGACGACACGTCCGCGGCAGCAAAGCGGTAGTAGTGAGCAAAACCGTTGTACATGCCCATCAGCAGGATGCCGAAGGAGAAGCCCCAGAAGCTGAACTGCCAAACCGACAGAGCGGCGACCGCCGCGCCAAGGACGCCGATCGCCGCACCAATGGTAAAGCCGGCGCGCCGACCGACGCGCTTCATGATCATCGAGGCTGGGGCCGTCGCAAGCGCTGTGCCTACCACCATCGCCGACACCGGAACCGTGGCGAGCGTGGTGTCCTCGCCAAGGAACTGGAAGCCGACCAAGCCGGTCGTCAGCGCCATGATCGAACTCGAAGACGTAAAGAATGCCTGACAGACGGCCAGAAGGCCGACAGTCGCTTTTGGATTGGCCAAGAACGTAATCCCCCTAGTGGCCGCCGCTGGATTTTTTCGGCGGCGGCGGTGCGGCAGCGGCGGGCGGCGCGGGCCGGCTGGCCTGGGCGACGCCGATTTCGACGCTTTGAATCATTCCTTTGTCGAATACTTTTTCGGCCGATGCGCGGAAACGCGCATCGAGATCCCGCTGACTGAAAGAGCCATCTTCGTTAAGCTTGATGGGAGTCGCGTGAATGTCACGCACGATCGCATCGCGCAGTATGGGCCTGTTCTCTTCGGCCAAACTCGCCTGATCGGGCCGCGCCAGCAGTTCGTAACGCCCAACCATGATGATGTATTGCCGTACCTTGTTGTCGCGCACCAACGGTATGCTGATCGGGCGCAGTTCGAAGGTTACCGGCGCTGCGGGGTCCAGGGGAACCTCCGGCTTGACCTCGGCGACCTCTTTTTCTTCGCCGCCACCGCCACCGATAAACGACATGCCAGCCGCTGCCAGAACGACCAGGAGGATGATGCCTACGACTAGGAAAAGTAACTTTTTCATTGTCTCTCTCGCCGAGTCATGCGGCAACGCTACGCCGTCGGCACCAGGCCTACAAGGCGGTCCCCCGGCGGAACGCGCTCAAAAATGCACATGGCCGGGATGCCCAATCTCAATATCTGCGCCGTCCGCCCCGACAACCCGCACCCCCGAACCGGCAACAACGCGACCGATTGTCGCAATCGGCGTTTTGGTTGTTTCGGACACTCGACGCACGGCCTCACGCACTTCCGGCGGCGCGCAAAACAGGAGTTCATAGTCATCGCCGCCGCCCAACGCGTCGACTGCGGTCAGGAGCCCGCTTGAGATCGCGGCACCTAGCGCCTCCGATCGCGGGACCGCGTCGGCCTCGACGACCGCAGCAACCTTTGACGTGGTGCAAATGTGTCCAAGATCCGCGACCAATCCGTCCGATACGTCGATGGCAGCAGTCGCAAGCCCAACCAATCGTGGGCCCACCGTTGTGCGCGGGCGGGGTAACCGGTAGCGATCGATCAAGGCCTCAGCATGGGCGGAGGTAAGCGCAGCCCCCCCCTGCAATACGCGAAGCCCCGCCAGAGCGTCCCCGATCGTCCCTGTAACGTAAATATCGTCGCCGGGCCGTGCGGTTGAACGGCGTAGCGCGCGCCCAATCCGCACTTCGCCAAGGGCCGTAATCGAAATCATTCCCGGGCCGACCGTCCCCACGGTATCACCGCCGAGCAACGTGACTCCAAATGCTCGTTGGTCGATGGCCAGTCCCGCCGCAAACCCCTCCAGCCAGTCGTCGCCAAGCGCGCTGGGGATCGCGAGATTGAGCAGGTAGCCCCGGGCCAATGCGCCCATGGCCGCCAGATCCGAAAGATTCACCCGCAACGCTTTGCGCGCAAGGCTGTCAGCGGGATCGTCGGCCAGATAATGCACACCGGCCAAAAGGGTGTCTGTTGTGAGGACGACACTGTGACCGGGTTGAGGAACAAAGAGGGCCCCGTCGTCGGTAAGCCCGAGGCCCTGATCCAAATTGCTGAGCGGTGCGAAAAGCTCGGCAATCAGGTCGAATTCACCCCGCTTCCCCATGACCAAGACGCCTAGGCGGCACCCTTTTGGTTTCGAGTTGCCGCCATTTCGTCGGGGCGAATTTGCTTCGCAAGACGATCGAGCACGCCGTTTACAAACCCTGGCTGAGGGCCATCGAAAAAGGCGTGTGCGACATCCACGTATTCGCTGATGATAACGCGGCCAGGGACGTCGACCCGCGCGAGAAGTTCATAGGCCCCGGCTCTCAGCACGACACCGAGAATCTTCTCCAGCCGCGCCAATTCTCGGTCCTTCGACAGAGCATTTCCAATGAGTATGGAGATTTCGGCTTCGCGAACACTTACACCGCGGACGATGTCCTCGAAAAAGGCTCGGTCGGCCCCATCGTACTTCAGCCCGTCGATCTCACGCCCGAATCGATGTTCGACGAACTCGCCGATTACTCCGTCGGGCGACACATCGGTGACCGATATTTGGTACAACGCCTGAACCGCGGCGAGCCGGGCCGCGGTGCGGGCACCGGAGGCAGGTTTGGATGGGCCCATCGTCAAACCTACTTCAGCGACCGTCGAGGAGTGCATGCCTCGCGGCGATCAAGTCGAGCGCGGCGTTGGCTGCCGCAGCTCCCTTGTTGCCCTGATCGACCGCCGCCCGCGCCCACGCTTGAT
Organism: Alphaproteobacteria bacterium; assembly: GCA_040216735.1. NCBI lineage: Bacteria > Pseudomonadati > Pseudomonadota > Alphaproteobacteria > Alphaproteobacteria bacterium. The sequence continues at coordinate 602,816 of JAVJOO010000005.1, forward strand.
CGCGATTCTCGCAAGTCAAAATACCCGTCCCGACGGCCAGAACATGGCGCAAAGCCAAGACATGCAATCCGCCAATACTTTCCTGGCACACATGTTCGTAATGGGTGGTTTCACCGCGAATTACACAGCCGAGCGCCACGTAACCGGCGAAGGTTGGGCCCGCCCCGGTTTCGGATGCGGCAACGGCGTAGCGAACGACCTGGGGAATTTCCATCGCGCCCGGAACTGCGATTCGACGGTAGGTCCCGCCCCTTTCTTCTACAGCGGCGATGGCGCCTGCCATGAGCTGATCGGCGATATCCTCGTAGAATCGCGCTTCGATGATGAGAATCGCGGGAGCGTCGGTCACGATGCTGACCGAACGCCGGTAATCGCTCGACGTTCCACGATCGACAATCCGTAGCCTTCGAGGCCGACGACAGGCCGCGGTTTGTTGGTAAGCAGGATCATGTTCCGCACGCCGATGTCGCGCAGGATTTGCGCCCCAACCCCATAGTCCCGCAGCGGCCCCGGGGCATCTTCGCCAAGTTCGAAGCGAATCCGGTCTACTAAGCTGGTGGGGCGGGCTTCGCGAATGATGACGACCACGCCCCGACCCTCTTCGCCGATGTGACGCATCGCCGCATAAAGTACGCCGCCGCGGGCGCTGACTTCGCCCAGGATATCGTTAACCACATTGAGGGGGTGGACACGTACCATCACCGGATCGGGTCCGGCGACGTCACCCTTGACTAGGGCAATGTGTTCGGCGCCGTCGACACTGCTGGTGTAAACCGACACCGTCCAATCGCCGCCGTGGATCGACTTCAGCGGCCGGCTGACCGCGCATTTTACGATCTGTTCGGTTCGGCGCCGATAGGCGATTAAATCGGCGATGCGCGCGACCTTGAGCCCGTGCAGTTGGGCGAACTGAACGAGGTCAGGCAGGCGCGCCATGGTCCCATCGTCGTTCATGATCTCGCAAATGACCGCCGAGGGGTTCATCCCCGCGAGCCGGGCGATATCGACCGCGGCCTCGGTGTGACCGGTGCGCACCAAGACACCGCCCTGGCGGGCCATTAACGGGAATACGTGGCCCGGCGAACCGATGTCCTGGCGGCCTTTGGACGGGTCGATCGCGACCTTGACGGTTTGCGCCCGGTCGGCCGCCGATATGCCGGTGGTAACCCCTTCCCGCGCTTCGATCGAAACGGTGAACGCCGTCTCGTGGCGGGACTGGTTCTTGCGGGTCATCAATTCGAGCCCGAGTTCGGCGCATCGCGCCTCGGTCAAGGCAAGGCAAATCAGCCCGCGCGCATGCTTGGCCATGAAGTTGACCGCCGACGCGTTTGCCATCTCGGCCGGGATGATCAGGTCGCCCTCGTTTTCGCGATCCTCGTCGTCGACGAGAATGATCATCTTGCCCTTCTTGACGTCCTCAAGAATGTCGTCGATCGACGACAAATAGTCGTTGAGCGACGCAGTCGTCAGAGAATCCAGTGTCATAGGGTCTCCCGCAACCGGTCGACATACCGCGCGAGCACATCAATCTCGAAATTGACGCGATCACCCGGCTTGAGGGCGCCAAGTGTCGTCGCCGTTTGCGTGTGAGGAATGATATTCACCCCGAATCGATTGCCGTCTACCTCGTTGACCGTCAACGACACCCCGTCAAGGGTCAGCGATCCCTTGGGCGCAACGTATTTCGCGAACGATTTGGGCACTTCTAGCACGAAACGCCGTGAGTCGCCTTCGGGCGCGATGCTGATAACCTCGGCGACCCCATCGACATGCCCGGTCACGATGTGCCCGCCCATTTCGTCTCCGACACGCAGCGCGCGCTCGAGATTGACGGTCGTTCCCTCTTTCCAAATGCCCAGCGTCGTTTTGGAAAGCGTTTCGGCAGAGGCATCGACCGCAAACCAACCTTTGTCCTTATCGACAACGGTCAGGCAGGGTCCCGCGCAGGCGATCGACGCGCCGATCAGGATGTCACCCGTGTCGTATTGCGTTTCGATCGTAAAGCGGGTGTCGCCCGCCTTTTCGATCCGCTTGACCCGACCGACGTCGGTAACGATGCCTGTAAACATGGGGGATACTTAGTCGGACAGAAGGAAAGTTTCCACTACATCGTCGCCCACCGCCCGGAGGGCGGTCCGTTTCAGGCCAATATGCTGATCCAGCGCCGCGACGCCGAGCGGGCCCGTCATCGGGATGCCGTCGCCACCGATCAAGAGCGGCGCGCGGAATATCGCCAACGCATCGACCAAGCCGTCGCGCAGCAACGCGCTGGCCAACGCCCCGCCGGCCTCCGCCAGGAGTCGCGTAATCCCGCGTTCGGCGAGATGGTTAAAGGATTGACGGAGATTGACCCCGTGTCCCGAACCGTCGGTGGCTACCGTGATCAGATCCGCGCCGGTGTCCTGCCGTTCCTTGAAGCGCGCATCGTCGGCCGCAACCGCACAGAATACCCACAATGGACGTCCCCGCGCGGTGGCATAGAGTTTCGCCGTCGGCTCGACGCGGAGGTGCGCGTCGAGCAAGACTCGGACCGGCGAGCGTTCAGCCATGCCGGGCAATCGGCACGTCAAGGTCGGGTCGTCGGCGATCGCCGTCGCCGAGGCGACGACAATGGCGTCGTGGTCGGCCCGTAACCGGTGCCCGTTCGCCCGCGCAGCCGGGCCGGTGATCCATTGGCTCTCGCCGTCGGCGGTCGCGATTCGGCCATCGGCCGAAACGGCGCTCTTCAGGGTGACCATCGGCAGGTTCTGGTCGATCCGTTTCAGGAAACCGCGGTTGAGGTCGCGAGCTTCGGCGCCGCAGGGCCCGATCTCGACATCGATCCCCGCCGCCCGCAATGCAGCGATGCCCTGCCCGCTCACCCGCGGGTCGGGATCTTCCATCGCGACGACGACCCGGTTGACGCCCGCCGCGATCAGAGCCTCCGCGCAAGGCGGCGTTTGCCCAACGTGACTACAGGGTTCGAGGGTGACATAGGCGCTCGCGCCGCGCGCCAGGGCGCCGGCGCGCCCGATCGCCTCGGTTTCTGCGTGGGGCCGCCCGCCGGGCTGGGTCCAGCCGCGCCCGACGACACGCCCTTGGTTGACCAGAACGCACCCTACAGCCGGGTTCGGCCAGACTTGCCCGAGACCGCGTTCGGCGAGGGCCAACGCCGCGCGCATATAGGCGCGGTCTTGTTCAGTAGTCGTTGTCGCTTCCTCCGCCCATCTCGCCGATGAAGGCCTCGAAATCGCGCGCTTCGCGGAAGTTCTTGTAGACCGACGCGAACCGCACGTAGGCCACTTGGTCGAGGTTGGCGAGCGCCTCCATCACGAGTTCACCGATGGTAGTGCTCGAGATTTCGGATTCTCCAAGGCTTTCCAACCGCCGGACGATGCCGTTGATCATACGGTCGACTCGTTCGGGTTCGACCGGGCGTTTACGGGTCGCGGTGATGATCGAGCGCGCCAACTTGTCACGGTCGAACGGAACGCGCTGGTCGTTCTTCTTGATCACCGTGAGTTCACGTAACTGGACGCGTTCGAAGGTGGTGAAGCGCGAACCGCACTCCGGGCAAAACCGGCGTCGACGGATCGCAGAGTTGTCCTCTGCAGGTCGCGAATCCTTGACCTGGGTATCTTCGTTTCCACAAAACGGGCAGCGCATTCAATTTCCCCCGGCCAACGTGACGACCTTCAAATCGTGTTATCTCGGATAAATCGGAAAACGGGCACAAAGCGCCAGAACGCGGTCTTTGACGGCGGCTTCCACGGCGGCATCGCCGCCCGGCGTCGCGGCAAGCGCGTCGAGCACCTCGACGATCATGGCGCCGATTTCGCGAAACTCGGCGACACCGAAACCGCGGGTCGTGCCCGCTGGCGCACCCAGGCGCAAGCCCGATGTGACCATCGGTTTCTCGGGATCGAACGGGATCGCGTTCTTGTTGCAGGTGATGAACGCGCGCTCGAGCGCCTGTTCGGCATCCCGACCGGTCAGCGATTTGGGTCGCAGATCGACCAGCATCAGATGGGTATCGGTGCCACCGGTCACGATGTCGAGGCCGCCCTCGACCAGCCTGGCCGCCAGCGCCTGCGCATTGTCGACGATGGCCCGCGCGTACACCTTGAAATCGGGCTGCAGGGCCTCCTTAAAGGCGACAGCCTTGGCTGCAACAACATGCATTAACGGGCCGCCTTGAATCCCCGGGAAGATCGCCGAATTGACCTTTTTGGCGATTCCCTCGTCGTTGGTCAGGATCATGCCGCCGCGCGGGCCGCGCAGGGTCTTATGGGTCGTGGTCGTCACCACATGGGCGTGCGGAAAGGGGCTGGGGTGCACTCCGCCAGCGACAAGCCCGGCAAAGTGCGCCATATCGACCATCAACAGGGCGCCGACCTCGTCCGCAATGGCGCGGAAGCGAGCAAAGTCGATGATCCGCGGAATCGCCGAACCGCCCGCGATCATGAGGCGTGGCTTGTGTTCGGCGGCGAGTGCAGCAACCTCGTCGTAGTCGATCAGCGCATCCTGGCGGCGCACCCCGTATTGAACGGCGTTGAACCATTTGCCCGACTGGTTCGGCTTGGCGCCGTGGGTGAGATGGCCGCCGGCAGCCAGCGACATGCCGAGAATAGTGTCGCCAGGTTTGATCAGCGCTTGGAACACGCCTTGGTTCGCCTGCGACCCCGAACTCGGCTGGACATTGGCAAAGCCGCATCCGAAAAGGCGTTTCGCCCGATCAATCGCGAGGTTCTCGGCGACATCGACGAACTCGCAGCCACCGTAGTAGCGCTTGCCGGGGTAGCCTTCGGCATATTTGTTGGTGAGGACCGAGCCCTGCGCTTCTAAGACGGCGCGGCTGACAATATTTTCCGACGCGATCAGTTCGATTTGGTTTTGCTGACGCCCAAGTTCGTGCTGGATGGCGTCGAACAGTTCGCCGTCTTCGTCAGCCAAGCTCGCCGTGAAGAATCCGTTTTCCAGGGTATTTCGCGCAGCGGTCGCACTCGTCATCAAACAGCCTCTTTCGTTCGAACATGATCGATCTTATCGACGCGACTGACATGCCGTTCGCCGCCGAAGGGTGTGGCCAGGAAGGTCCGAAGACAATCGCGGGCGACTTCACTCCCGACGATGCGCGCGCCAAGCGCAAGAATGTTCGCGTCGTTGTGCTCGCGTGCCAGGCGCGCGGTCGTCGCGTCGTGGCACAATGCCGCACGGATGCCGCGATGCTTGTTGGCCGCCATGCTGATGCCGATCCCGGTCCCGCAGCAGATCACCGCATAGGCCGCGCGGCCCGATAGGACAGCGTCGGCCGCGGCGTGGCCAAAATCGGGGTAGTCGACCGATTCGAGACCATGCGTGCCCAAATCCAACGGTTCGAAACCGAGCGAGCGCACGTCCTCGATGAGAACTTCCTTCAATTGAAATCCGGCGTGATCTGCGGCGAGCGCGATGACGGTTTTGACCATGGTAATCGGTTGTTGAGGCACCCAGTTCGGGGCAGCCTACGTACCATATGTGGCAAGGAGGTACCAGCGCTCTACCATTTCTCGCCGGTCGTAGAGTCAGCCCGTCAAATCCGGCCTACATCTAGTAAATGCCATGATTTCAATATCTTGTGAGAATTAGACTAGATATTGGGCGCACGTCGGGACCGAAGAACACGCCACTCAGCCTTCTCGGTCCCGCCGCCGCGCCAGCTTTTCGACCAGTGTCCCGGCGACCCCGGGCCGGCTCCACGGACAAACAGCGATGCAGATACCGCAGCCCTTGTTTTCGTTGAAGAACGGCAAGCACCGGTCGAAATCGACGTACCACTTCTCGACACCCCTGATCCATCGTTTGTGGTCGGCAATGGCCGCAGGCGGACAGGCATCCGTGCAAACCTGGCAGCGCGTGCAAAAGTCGTCGGCGCCGAATTCATCTGCGCCGTCCTCGACCAGCGGCAAATCCGTCAACACTAGGGCAAGGCGAAAATTTGCACCGAGGGTCCGGTGGATCATTGAGCCATGGCGACCGAGTTCCCCGAACCCAGCCTTGATCGCCGCTGGAATCATGACCATTGAGCCCGCCATCGGCCCACCCTTCGGTTCGGCCGCCCAGCCCTGTTTCCGAATCCAGCCGGTCAGGTCCTTGACGACACTGAGGGCGCGACCGTACTGGTTGACGACCTCCGTTGCCGCGGGATCGGCCGGGGCAGTCTTAAGCGCCTCGTAGTCGTGGGCCACCGCAATCGCGATCGCCCATGTCCACGTACGCTGTTCGTGCCCTTCGAAGATCCAGGCCGGATCCATCCGCGCAATACCGGCATCGTCAGCGCCGAAGGACAATGCCATTTCCTTGACGAGAGCCGCCCAACGGGGCGGCGTTTCGGTGCGTTGGACCGGTGCGACGTCGGGGAGCGGCCGTTCAATGATCTTTTGGCGGCGGGCTCGCGACGCCGCGACATCGGGCGACTGCGTGTAGCGGCTGTAGAACCAATTCTGCAGCGGGCCGTGGGGGATCGAGTCGGGCTCGTGCCAATACACCGGACTGGGGCGCCGGGGCGCGGTCTCGCCCAAGCCGTTGATCGCATTGCCCGAGACATCGGGCCACAGGGCCATCTGGTCGGGGTCCGGTGTGAAACGGTGGCGGTCCGCTCTGACGTTCATTGAGCCATCTTAGCCTAAAACCCGGCTGCGGCGCTCGGTCCCGGCACAGATGTCGTGCCGTCAGCCGTTATCCGCTAGTGTTTCCGGACGATATGGAGAATCCGCCTGAAATGACCGCCCACGGAACAGCGCCCCTGCTTCGATGATCGAGTTCATCAATTTCTATCTGATCCCCGGCCTCGTGCTCGGCTGCATGTATGCTCTGGGTGCCATCGGCATATCGTTGCTGTTCGGGATCTTGCGGTTCGCCCATTTTGCCCATGGCGACGTCATCACGCTGGGGGCTTACTTCGCGTTGCTGTTCGTCACCGCTCTTGGATTTCCGGTTCTGCTGGCGCTCCCCGTCGCGATGATTTTGGCGGCGGCAGTATCGGTCGGCGTCGACCGAGCCTTCTACAAACCGTTTCGCAACAGCCCGACCATCTACCTCGTGATCGCCTCCTTTGGCGTGGCGTTGATGATCCGCTCGCTGGTTCAGTTGGCGTGGGGCGTCAAAGTCGAATCCTACGCCGCCGGCACGTTCAGCAAGCCGTTGATCTTCTTCGACGCGCTGCGCATTGCCGACAAACACCTTTGGATCGTCGGCCTCACGATCGTGATCGTGGTCGCCCTCCACTACTTTCTGTCGCGCTCGAAAATGGGCAAGGCGATGCGCGCTATGGCAGACGAGCCCAACCTTGCGCAGGTCAGCGGCATCCCGACCGAGAAGGTCGTGCGCACGACCTGGATCATCGGCGGCGGACTAGCCGCTACCGCCGGGGTGTTTCTAGGCATGGACACTCAGCTCAATACCAACATGGGATGGGACCTCCTGTTGCCGATTTTCGCGGCGGCAATCCTGGGGGGAATCGGGAGCCCCTACGGGGCGATCGCGGGCGGTCTCGTGATCGGGCTGGCGGAGGAGTTGTCCAGCTATCCTTGGATCGGCGACGCACCGTTACTCTCGCCCGGCTACAAGACCGGCGTCGCCTTTGCCTTGATGGTCGCGCTGCTGATCTGGCGGCCCAGCGGCCTGTTTCGCGGACGGGTTTTCACGTGAGCAGCGAACTCGCACTTGGGCTCCTGTTGTACGGTGTCTCGCTGCTGACGATGGCGGGGATCTACGGCGTGATCGCCATCGGCCTCAACATCCAGTGGGGCTATACCGGGCTGTTCAACGCGGGGATTGCAGGGTTTTTCGCGGTTGGCGCCTACGTCAGCGCCATCCTCACCTCAGATGCTTCGCCGAGTTTCATTGGCGGCCTCGATTGGCCGTTCCCCATGGGGTTGCTGGCCGCGATGGTCTCGGCGGGCGCTATCGGCTACCTCGTCGGTCGATTATGCATACGGTTGCGCGCGGACTATTTGGCGATCGCCACCATTGGCGTGGCCGAGATTCTGCGGCTCATCCTCAAGAACGAAATCTGGGCGACGAACGGACCGCGGGGTATTTCGAATATCCCCCGTCCCTTTGAGGACCTGGGCCAACCGTGGTCTCAGTTGGCGTTCCTCGGCGTCGTCGCCCTGATCGTGCTAATCGCCTATCTGCTTGCCGAACGCGCCGGTAAATCGCCCTGGGGCCGGGTCATGCGCTCGATCCGCGACAACGAAGCTGCGGCGGCGGCGATCGGCAAAGACGTCGTCGGGTTTCGGCTCCAGGGCTTCGTGATCGGTGCGGCCCTTATGGGATTGGGCGGCGCGCTTGCTGGACATTTTTTTAAGTTTATCGGCCCCGAAGCGACCGAGCCGTTGATGACGACCTTCCTAGTTTGGGTGATGTTGATCATCGGTGGCAGCGGCAACAACCGCGGCGCACTTCTTGGTGCGTTAGTGGTGTGGACGCTGTGGTCGGCCACTGAACTGTTGACCTCGCAACTGCCGCCCGACTGGGCCGTGCGCGCGACGTTCCTGCGGATATTCCTGATCGGCCTCGGCTTGCAGTTCGTGTTGCAACGCTATTCGACCGGCCTGCTACCGGAAAAGCCGCCCAACGCGAACATCGACGATCTCGTCGCCGAACCGCGCCGCACGCAAGAAAAAGCCCCGCCCGCGGAATAACCGCTGGCGGGGCGATTTCATCGGGGCAACCGACTAGTTGATGTCGATAATGCCCATTTCCTTGAAGGTATCGCCTTCGATCCCGTATTCGCCGATCACACCGGCAACGTCGCCGGCGGCATCGAAGTCGAGGGAACCAGCGGCGCCGTCATAGTCGATGTCCTGCCCGCTCGCGAGCAAGTCGACGGCCTTTTTCCAGTCGCCGGGGCCGACCTTGACGCCCGGCGGTCCGGCAACGAAACGCAGCGCATCTTTGATCTTGGCACGATCGGTGCTGCCGGCCTTTTGGATGGCCAAGGCGATCAGCATTGTCGAATCGTAGCTTTGCTGGACGAAGATCGAGTTGGGATCGCCACCCGCTGCCTTGAAAGCTGCGTCGAATGCGTCCTTCGCGGGGTTGGCTTTCGACGTCGGTTGCGTGATCAACAAGTTGCCCTTCAGCGCACTCGCACCGAGTTGCTGGATCAAAATGTCGTCGCGCATCCCGTCGGCCCCGACGAACATCTTGAAGAAGCCGTTCTCAAGGCTTTGGCGCAGGATGGTAACGCCCGAGGTACCGGCATAGGCCAGGACCACCAGCGCATCCGGTTTGCCGGCTGCAAGGGTTGCGAGCTCGGCGCGGTAGGACGACTTCTTGTCCTCATGGACTTGGTCTCCGGTGATCTTGCCGCCTTCTTTAACGAACGCTTCGCGGAACGCCGATGCAAGGCCAACGCCGTAATCGTTATTGACGAAGGTCAACGCGACGCTGTTGATCCCTTTCGATTTGACGTACTTGGCAAGGACGACGCCTTGATAGGCATCGGACGGCGCGGTGCGAAACACCAGGTCTTTGTCGTCCAGACCGGTGATTTCGGGTGACGTCGAAGCGGGCGAGACCATGACGACGCTGGCCGGGATGGCAACGTTGCTGGCAGCACCGATTGTCGCGCCGGAGCACAGCGCGCCGACGATCGCAACGACTTGCTCGACATTGACCAGCTTACCCGCAGCATCGACCGACGCTTGGGCGTTGCATTGAGTGTCGCCGACGACCAATTCGAGTTGACGGCCGCCAAGAATGCCGCCCGCCTCGTTGATCTGCTTCACCGCAAGTTGTTCGGCCTCGATGATAGGCGGGACGAGGTTGGCGATCGGGCCGGTTACGGCCGAGAGCGAACCGATCTTGACGTTTTGGGCGATAGACGCGTTGCCCATGCCGACCGCGAGCGCGGCGCCCAGCACGATCGGCAACGAGCGCCGGAAGATAGAAGATTTCATGGGATAGCCTCCCTTGTTGTGTCTTGGTTTCTTCACACCATTCAATTGCATTGTGGGCTTACCGCAAATGCAAGCCGCGATCATCGCATAGGCGCGCCGGTGGCCCCAAGAAAGATCGGTGGCGCGCGGAGGGTTTGGCTGTTTTCAGCGCCTCACAGCGCCGGATGACGCAAGGTCAAGGTCAACCGCCGAGGAACATCTCGGCGACCTCGCTGTTCGCCAGGAGGTTGGCGCCGGTATCTTCGTGACGATTGCGTCCAAGCGCCAGGACGTAGCCCCGGTCTGCCAGCGCCAGCGCATCTTTGGCATTTTGCTCGACCATGAGAATGGCGACACCGGTCGCGTTGATTTCTTTGACCTTGTCGAAAATCATGTCGGTGAAAAGCGGCGACAGTCCGGCGGTCGGTTCATCTAGCAGAAGAAGTTTGGGCTCCAACATCAGAGCGCGGCCCATCGCGACCATCTGGCGCTGGCCGCCCGACAGGCTCCCCGCCGGCAGGCGGCGTTTTTCGACCAAGGGTGGGAAGATGTCGTAAACCGCCTCCAGTTGTTTGGAATAGTCGTCGGTGCGCAGGAATGCGCCCATCTCCAGGTTTTCGTGGACCGTCAAGGTCGGAAAGACGTTCTTCTCTTGTGGTACATAGCAAACCCGTAGCCGGGCCACTTCGTCGGGACGCTTGCCCGTCACCTCGTGACCGTCAAAACGGATATGGCCCTGGCGTACCTTGACCAACCCGACGACAGCTTTCATCGCGGTCGACTTACCGGCACCGTTGGGGCCGACAATCACGACGATCTCTCCGTCTTCGACGCGGAGATCGACACCGTTCAGGATATCGACACCGCCATAGCCGCCGTAGACCTCTTCGACCTGAAGGAGACTCACGCGCCGGCCTCTACCGGAATCCGTGCGCTACGCCCACCGCCAAGGTAAGCGTCGAGGACTTCTTGGTTTTTGCGAATCTCATCCATCGCCCCCTGCGCGAGGACCGCCCCCTCGGCCATCACGACGATCGGATGACAAAGCTTGGCTACCAAGTCCATGTCGTGTTCGATGATACAGAACGTATAGCCGCGCTCTTCGTTCAGGCGCCGGATATCGTCGGCCAGCTTCACCATCAGCGTCGGGTTGACCCCCGCACCGGGTTCGTCGAGAAGGACGATATCTGGATCGCTCATCATGGTGCGCCCGAGCTCGAGCAGTTTCTTTTGACCGCCGGACAGATTGCCCGCGTACTCTCCTGCGACATGAGTCAGCCCCAGGAAGTCCAGCACCTCTTTTGCCTTTTGCCGGACCTGTACTTCTTCGCCCGAGACCCGGCCCCACAGAAACCACGACCGCAGCACGTTCTCGCCAGATTGACCGGCTGGCACCACCATCAGGTTGTCGAGCAACGTCATCCGTTCGAATGCCGCCGGAATTTGGAAGGTGCGCATCAATCCGCGGGCAAAAAGGCGGTGCGAGGGCAAACCCGTCACGTCCTTGCCGTTCAGCGTGACGCGCCCGGCATCGGGCCGGATGAATCCGGCGACGATATTGAAAAGCGTGGTCTTGCCGGCCCCGTTAGGACCGATCAGCGCAGTGATAGACCCGCGCGCGATGTCGAACGACGCACCGTTAACCGCGCGAATGCCGCCGAAGCTCTTGGTGATACTTCGAATCGACATCATCGGCGCAGATTCGAGTTGCGCGACGCCTCCCACGGCCATTGAGCACCCCTGTTTTTCTTTAGCTTAGCGGCCCCACTAGTCGCGTACAAACGGGATTGCCCCGCTCAACGTTTAGTCCCTGCTTGATTCTTTTTCATGACATATTCGAGTTTGCGAACCGCAAGTCGGGTCAATTCGGCTTCGCTCGCCCGGGCATCGCCCACGATCGAGGCCTCCGTATTGGTCACCGGATCAATGATCGATACCTTCACGTAGTTCCCGACACGGTAGAACTCGAGGAGGTAATTGGGTTGTCGGCTCATGGTAAACTCAAGCCGCGAGCATGCCCCCTCCTCGACCCCGCTGCAAATGCAACTTGACGGCACGCCGCGCGGCGACTCCATTAGTGTTTTCAGACGCGAGTGACAGCTTTGACGAACGAACCAGTGCCGGGGCCGATTGCCCCGCCACGCGATACCCTTGGTCAACGCCTAGCCCTGATCGGCGAACCGAACTTCCGGCGCATGTGGATCGTCGGCGGCGCAAGCATGGCCCTGCAGTGGCTCGAAATGCTGGCCGGGAGCATTTTCGTTTTCAGCGTCACGCAATCGGGCTTCGCGGTGACGCTGGTGACGCTGTCGCGCGCCGCGCCGATGGTCCTGTTCGGCTTGGTTGCCGGGGCTCTGGCCGAGCGGGTCAGCCGGCGCAACCTGCTAATCGCGGGTTACGGTATGCTGATCCTGACATCCTCCGTCCTGGGGACGCTCGCGATCACCGATACGCTTACGCCCTGGCACGTGGGCATCGGCATGTTCCTGACCGGTACCGTCTTTTCCATGGAATTTCCGGTGCGCCGGAACATGCTGGGCGAGTTCGCGGGGATGGACAGGATCGCGACCGCAATGGGCTTGGATTCAGTGGCCCGCAACGGGATGCGGATCGTCGGTCCGCTCGCCGGCGGCGCTCTGATGCAATTCGTCGGAATCGAGGGCGCGTATTTTCTCTCGACCTTCATCTACATCACGATCGTCTATCTTTTGGTTCGCGTGGACGACCAGCGTCCCCAAACGCAAAGCCAGGGCCCAAGCCTGCTGACGACAATCATCGAGGGGATTCGTTTCGCCCGCACCGACAAGGCCGTCCTCGGCCTTCTCGCCGTCACCATTGTGATGAATATCTTCGCCTTCCCCTATATGGCAATGGTGCCAGTGATCGGGCACGAGCAACTGGGGCTGTCGGAACTGCCGATCGGGATGCTCGTCGCCACGGAGGGACTCGGCGGCCTGATGGGGGCGATGCTGATTGCCGCGCGGGGCAACGCGTGGGCCGGCCTCTATCGCAGAATGTACTTTTTCGGCTCATGCATTTTTATGACGGCCATCGTCGGGTTCTCGCTCTCGGTGTGGTTCGAGCTGTCGCTGGCCATCGTTTTGCTGGGCGGGCTGGGCGTTGCCGGATTCTCGACGATGCAGGGCACGTTGCCGTTCGTCGTTGCGCCGCCGGAAATGCGTGCGCGTGTACTCGGCTTGCTGTCGGTCGCCATCGGCACAGGACCACTTGGAATCCTTCACCTTGGTCTAATGGTCGCTCTTCTGGGGCCGCCCCTGGCGACGACCGTCATCGGGCTCGAAGGCCTCGTCGCGATGGGCCTGCTGTATTACTGGATCAGGGAAGTGCGTTAGGCCGCAAGGTATCGTTGGATATCGTGGGCCGACCAGACCTGCGTCAGCGCCGCAACGAGATCGTCCATCATAGCGTCGCTGTGGAGCGGCGACGGCGTGAACCGTAACCGTTCGGTGCCACGGGGAACCGTCGGGTAGTTGATCGGCTGGACGTAGACGCCGAAATCGTTCAGCAGCATGTCCGAAGCGCGTTTGCAGCAGGGCGCATTGCCGACCATGAGCGGAACGATGTGGGTTGCCGACTCCATAAGGGGCAGGCCCGCGATACGGAACCGGTTTTTCAGCGATGCCGCGCGTTCTTGATGGCGCGCCCGCAAATCGTGATGGGTCTTGAGGTGCTGGACACTGGCTAATGCGCCCGCCGCGATGACCGGCGACAACGACGTCGTGAAAATAAACGAGGCAGCGTAGCTGCGGACGACATCGACGATCGTCGAAGAGGCCGCGATGTATCCGCCCATCACCCCGACGGCTTTGCCCAAGGTACCTTCGATCACGGTCAGCCGGTGCGCTAAACCCTCGCGGTCCGCGATGCCACCGCCGCGGGGACCGTAGAGGCCGACGGCATGAACCTCGTCGAGGTAGGTCATGGCACCGTACTTGTCGGCCAGATCGCAAATCTCGGCAATCGGCGATACGTCGCCATCCATCGAATACACCGACTCGAACGCGATCAGCTTTGGCACAGACGGGTCGGTTTCCTTGAGCAATTGCTCGAGGTGCTCGACGTCGTTGTGGCGGAAAATCTTCTTCTCGGCCCGGCTCGCGCGAATCCCGGCGATCATTGAGGCATGGTTCATGGAGTCCGAGAAGATCACGCACCCCGGCAGGAGGCTGGCCAGCGTGCCGATCGTCGCCTCGTTCGAGATATAGCCCGAGGTAAAAAGGAGCGCCGCTTCTTTGCCATGCCAGTCGGCCAATTCGCGTTCCAACAGTACATGGTAATGGTTGGTGCCGGAGATATTCCGGGTGCCGCCGGCGCCGGCACCGACGGTGTGAAGGGCCTCTTCCATCGCCTTGATCACGACCGGATTTTGGCCCATCCCGAGATAGTCGTTGGAGCACCAGACGACAACTTCGTCCTGGTGATTGCCATGGTGATAGGTCGCCTTCGGAAAATCGCCGGCACGGCGCGCCAAATCGGCGAACACGCGGTAGCGGCCCTCTTCCTTCAGCGCCCCGATCTTGCGGGCAAAGAATGCTTCATAATCCATCGGCAACCGACCTTTTCCGCGACTTTACGGTCACGCGGACCTTACGGCAAACATACATGATGTCGCACCCCCCACTTTGCGGCATCTCAATTACCCGAGTATATAAGGGCGAATACGGCATGCCTCGTAGGTTAACCCCTCAGGGACGCCCTCTATTCCGCATTTCGGAGGAATTCATGACTGTCACCGCGCGGGCCGATACCGAGAGCCAAAGGAAATCCGTCGCCACCTCGTTCCAATGGGACGATGCGCTGCTCCTCGACGAGCAACTGACCGAAGAGGAGCGGATGATCCGCGACACCGCGCGGGACTACGCGCAAGACAAGCTGATGCCGCGGATCCTGGAGGCGAACCGGCATGAAATCTTCCACCGCGAGATTTTCAATGAAATGGGCGAGCTCGGACTCCTCGGGCCGACAATCGACGGTTACGACTGCGCCGGCGTCGGCTATGTGAGCTACGGCCTGATCGCACGCGAAACCGAGCGGGTCGATTCCGGCTATCGCTCGGCCATGAGCGTCCAGTCGAGCTTGGTCATGCACCCCATCCACGCCTATGGCACCGAGGAAATGCGCCAGCGCTTTCTGCCTAAACTGGCCAAAGGCGAGTTGGTGGGCTGCTTTGGCTTGACCGAACCGGATCACGGTTCCGATCCCGGTGGAATGAAAACCCGCGCAACCAAGGTCGACGGTGGTTACACGATCACCGGGAACAAGATGTGGATTACCAACTCCCCGATCGCCGACGTATTCGTGATTTGGGCAAAGGACGACGACGGCAAGATCCGCGGGTTCGTTCTCGAAAAAGGGATGAAAGGTCTGTCGGCACCGAAGATCGAGGGAAAATTCAGCCTGCGCGCGTCGATCACCGGCGAGATCGTGATGGACAACGTGTTCGTCCCCGAGGCAAACGCCTTTCCCGACATCCGGGGTTTGGGTGGGCCGTTCGGTTGCCTGAACAATGCCCGCTACGGGATAGCCTGGGGCGCGTTGGGCGCCGCCGAGTTTTGCTGGCATGCAGGCCGGCAATACACCCTAGACCGCAAACAGTTCGATAAACCGCTAGCCGCCAATCAACTTATCCAGAAGAAGCTAGCCGACATGCAAACCGAAATCAGTATTGGGTTGCAGGCCTGCCTCCAGGTCGGACGGCTCAAGGACGAAGGCCGCGCCGCACCGGAAATGATTTCGCTGATCAAGCGCAACTCCTGTGGCAAAGCGCTAGACATCGCTCGTATGGCGCGGGACATGCACGGCGGCAACGGGGTTTCCGACGAATTCCACGTTATTCGCCATGTGATGAACCTCGAAGCAGTGAACACGTATGAGGGAACGCACGACGTGCACGCACTGATTCTGGGGCGGGCGCAAACGGGCATCCAAGCGTTCAAATAGGCGGCACGATGCAGGTTGGGCGAAGCAAAAGGGCCGGCTGCGCGGCCCTCGATACTTGAGGCCGTGAGATCAGCCGCCCGCCCCGGCCCGTTCGGCGCTGCCTCCACCGATCAACGTCGGTCGCGGCCACCGTGCCGCTGACGCGATCTCTAGCGGGTACCGCCGTAGCGGATCTCGTCGCTCCAAAAACGCTCCAGCGCCTGCAGCGTCTCGTTCATCGCGCCGAGCGTAGGTGCCCCTAGCGGGCCGCGTGCCAACGTCACGACGTGGGTTTCGTAGAGCGCGTTGATCTTTTCATAGAGATCGAGGCCCTTCGGCGACAGCCGCAACCGAATCGATCGACGGTCGTGGGGCGAACGTTCCTGCTCAAGGTAGCCGTTCTCGACCATCTTCTTGACGTTGTAAGACACGTTCGAGCCAAGGTAATAGCCGCGGCTGGTCAGTTCGCCGACCGTCATTTCGTCGCGCCCAACGTTATACAGGATGAGCGACTGGATATTGTTGATGTCCTGAATGCGTAGCCGGTCCAACTCGACTTTGACGACGTCGAGGAATCGGCGATGCAGCCGCTCAATCAACTGCAGGGAGTCAAGGTAGACCCTCTTGAACTCCTCGACATTCTCGTTACCGGTTGTATCCGCCATTATTTGTCGTTCCTTGCGGCGTAGCGCGGAACCCCCATAGTCATCGCGCTGCACCGGAAGTTAACGCGGCATCGGCCTTGCTTCCAGTATTTTCTATAGAATCAAGGCATAAGGGCGCTAACGTGTGGCTATCGCTCAAGCGGCGCCCAGCATCAACAACGCGGTTTCCCATGTTTCAGAACGATCTCCTGCGCGGCAAACGCATCCTCATCACCGGCGGCGGCACCGGTCTCGGCAAATCGATGGGCCACAGGCTGGTCGAACTCGGCGCCAATGTCGTCATTTGCGGGCGGCGCGAACAGGTGCTGCGCGAGACCGCGGCTGAGTTCAACGGCATCCGCGAGGGATGCGCGGGTTGGCATGCCTGCGATATTCGCGATCCGGAGGCCGTGGCGGCGATGGTCGACACGGCCTGGAACGACGCACCGCTCGACGCGCTCCTCAACAACGCGGCCGGCAATTTCATCGCGAAGTCCGAGACCCTTTCGCACCGCGCGGTCGACGCCGTATTGAGCGTGGTGCTCCACGGGACCGCTTACGTCACCCTAGCGTGCGGCCGCCGCTGGCTCACCGAGAAGCGTCCCGGCAATGTTCTGTCGATCCTCACGACCTACGCTGCTACGGGTTCGGCCTACGTCGTCCCCTCGGCCATGGGCAAAGCGGGCATCCTGGCGATGACCCGGTCGCTGGCGGTCGAGTGGGGCGGACGCGGCATCCGGCTCAACGCCATCGCCCCCGGCCCCTTCCCGACCGAGGGCGCCTGGAAGCGGTTGTTCCCCGAAGGTATGGCCGAGAAGAGGATGCTCTCGCGAATTCCGTTGGGTAGAGTCGGCGTGCACCAAGAATTGGCTGACCTCACCGCCTTTCTTCTTGCCGACCAGTCGGGCTTCATTAACGGCGAAACGGTGACGATCGACGGTGGGGAATGGCTTAAGGGCGCTGGGCAATTCAGCATGATGGAAGAGCTGACCGACGAGATGTGGGAACATATGAAACAACAGGGCAAGGGCTGACCAAGCGTGGCAATACTGTTCGTGGCAAAGAGCAAGGCCCTTCAGGATTGGGGGCACGGCGTCGGGGTGACCAAGTTTCTGTTCAAGGTTGGCGTGACGGATGGCTCGATCGACGACGCGATCCTGGTCATGAACGCCGAGAGGGTCGCCGGCTGCGACGACTGGAAACCATTGGACAAGCAAGAGACCGAGTTCGACGAGGCGACGGCGATCGAGCGCGTCGGACGGCGTGAGCAAGCGTTGGACCCCGATTTCTACCCGAAGATTCGCGCCGCGCGCGGGATCTTCAAGGTCAAGATCGACAACGTCGAGAACGACATGATGGTGCGCGCCGCGCTTGCGAACGAGAACCAGCAACTGAAGACGCTTAAGGCCAAGGACAAGGATATTGCCGCCTACCTTTTGCGCCGGGCAGGGGAGAACCACGCGGCCTAGACCGCCAGCCAATGCCCAGTTCTGACATGCTTCCCCGCCCCTCCTCTCTCCCAAGAGCCAACGAATGACCACACCCCAGCCCGCCTACCCGCGCACCAGGATGCGCAGAAACCGAAAAGCCAATTGGACCCGCCGGATGGTGTCTGAAAGCCGCTTGTCGGCCGACGATCTAATCTGGCCGGTCTTCGTGATCGATGGCAACAATCGGCGCGAATCCGTTTCGTCGATGCCCGGCGTCGAACGCCTCAGCATCGACCACCTGACCGAGGCCGCCGCCACCGCCGCCGAGCTTGGCATCCCGGCCATCGCAATCTTTCCCGTTGTCACGCCGGAACAACGGACAGACGACGGTGCGGAGGCAACCAACCCCGAGAACTTGATCTGCCGCGCCGTCCGCGCGGTCAAAGGTGCCTGCCCGGATATCGGCATCCTATGCGACGTGGCGCTCGACCCCTTCACCGCCCACGGGCACGATGGGCTGGTGCGGGACGGGAAAATCGTCAACGACGAAACCGTGCGAGTCCTGTGCCAGCAGGCCCTCGTCCAAGCGGAAGCAGGATGCGACATCATTGCCCCCTCCGACATGATGGACGGTCGCATCGGCGCGATCCGCGACGCCCTCGATGGGGCCGGTCATCAAGACGTGTCGGTCATGGCCTACGCCGCAAAATACGCGTCCGGCTTCTATGGGCCGTTCCGCGAGGCGCTCGGCAGCGCGACAAAACTAAAGGGAGACAAGAAAACCTACCAAATGGACCCCGCCAACGGCGATGAGGCCCTGCGCGAGGTTGCCCTCGACATCGCCGAAGGAGCCGACATGGTCATGGTCAAACCCGGCATGCCCTACCTAGACGTGGTTCGCCGGGTCCACGAGACCTTCAGCGTGCCGACTTTCGCCTATCAGGTGTCGGGCGAGTACGCGATGCTCAAGGCAGCGGCACTCAACGGATGGCTCGACGAACGGCGGGTGATGGCGGAATCCCTACTCGGGTTCAAACGGGCTGGGGCTGCAGGTGTTTTGAGTTATTTCGCGGTTGACGCGGCCCGCATGATTCGCGAAGGGTAGGGCCATGGCAGACTCCTCCTCACCCAACCAGCGCCGCTACCCCAATATGATCGGGGCGGGCCTCATTGCCGGAATTCTCTTTGGCCTCGCGGCGGGTGGCGCCTTTGACAACTTCGGTCTCTGGGTGCCCATCGTGGGCGCTTTGGGGCTTGTCGTCGGGCTCGTGCTCCATGCCACCCGGAGCAGCGACACACCTTGAAATTCTAGGCGCGGCTTTTTGTGCCGCGAACTAGACGCCAATAATGGGCGCCGCTACAGGGCTTTTGGCTGCCCTAAACCGAATGCAGCCCGCACGGAACGTGCAGGGCTCTCGTACATCGCCTAGCTTTGACCCCGGTCCCCGGCTCGACTAAACAAGATCGGGACTCATGCGCTGGATCTACCGCATCCTCACCACCCTGGTCGTGATCGTCGTCCTGGTCGCAGGCGGCGGCTACTACTGGCTCTCGCTGTCGCTGCCGCCGGCCTATGAGACGATCGTCCTGGCCGGTCCCGAGCAAGACATCAACGTGTCGCGCGACCGTGATGGTGTCCCCCACATCTCCGCCAAAACCGCCCACGATGCCTGGTTTGCCGTCGGCTTCGTCCATGCCCAGGACCGGTTGTGGCAAATGGAAATGAACCGGCGCATCGGTGCCGGACGCCTCGCGGAGGTCGTCGGCCCCGGCGCGCTCGGGGTGGACCGGTTTCTGCGCACCCTCGGCGTCTACCACTTTGCCGAGCGGACCTATGCGAATCTATCGTCCGACACGCGGCAGGCGTTGGACGCTTATGCCGCGGGGGTCAACGCGTTCTTGACGAACCGGCGCGGGCCACTGCCGCTAGAGTTCCTTTTCTTCGGTCACGAACCTGAGCCCTGGCGGCCCGCCGACTCGCTGGTCTGGGCGAAAATGATGGCGTGGGACCTCGCCGGAAACTGGAGCGAAGAAATTCTCCGCGCGCGCTTGGCCACGACGCTTCCGGCCGCACAGATTGCACAGCTCTATCCCGAGTCGAAGGAAAGCACGTCTGTTTTGGAGCGCTACGCCGGCCTCTATCGCACGCTTGGTCTTGATCGGATTGCCGCGGCCGGAAAGCCGCTCGAACGCGAGCGCCACAACGGTTCGAACAACTGGGTCGTCGACGGTTCGCGGACCGCGACCGGGAAACCCCTCCTCGCCAACGATCCACATCTGGCGCTCGGGGTTCCAGCACTATGGTATTTCGCGCATATTCAGGCGCCCGGCCTCCGGGTCATCGGCGCGACCCTGCCGGGCACCCCGTTTGTCGTCCTCGGTCGCACCGATCGCATCGCCTGGGGCTTCACCAACACCGGCACCGACGTCCAGGATCTCTACATCGAGAAACTGGATGGCGCGGACCGTTACGTGACACCCACCGGTTCGGCACCGTTCGAAATGCGCCAGGAGATCATTCGCGTCAAGGACGGCGAACCGGTCGCGCTCAACGTCAGGGTTTCGCGCCATGGACCGATCATCTCGGACGTTGTCCCCGATGCCGCGTCGATTGCCGGGGACGGACATGTGATTGCGTTCGCATGGCCCACCCTGAGCGACAACGACCTGACCGCACAGGCCGCCCACGACATGAATCGCGCCACGGACTGGGCGACGTTCTTTACCGCGCTGCAGTCGTTCCATTCGCCGCACCAGAACATCGTGTATGCCGACACCAGCGGCAACATCGGTTTCTATGCGCCGGCGCGCGTTCCGGTGCGCCGCCCGGGCCACACCGGCAACGAACCGGTACCCGGTTGGACCGGCGCCTACGATTGGGAGGGCTTCATTCCCTACGAGTCGCTCCCACTCTTGTTCAATCCCGAGGCCCGAGCCATCGTTACCGCCAACAACAAAATCGTCCCGGACGGCTATCCGTACTACCTGACCTACGATTGGTCCGAGCCCTACCGCGCCGACCGTATTGCGGTGTTGTTGGCGTCGCGGTCGCGCCATTCGGTCGAAAGTTTCAAGGACATCCAAAGCGACATCGTGTCGGGCGCCGCCAAAGAATTCCTCCCCCATCTCCTCGCCGCCCCCGCGACGTCGCAAAGGTCGGCAGAGGCTAAGGCGATGTTGGCCGGATGGAATCACACGATGGATCGCAATCGACCGGAACCGCTGATCTACGTCGCTTGGTATCGCGAATTAACCCGCCTCGTGTTAGCAGATGAACTGGGCGAGCTATTTGAGGACTATTGGGGATTGAAGCCACGGGTCATGCGCGCCGCGCTCGGCGATCCGGCAAGTACCTTGTGCGACGACCGCGCCACCGAACGCGCCGAAACTTGCGCGGATCAAATCGCCGTCGCGCTGGACCTCGCCCTCACCGATCTAACGGATCGCTACGGAGCCACCATGGGTCGTTGGCAGTGGGGCGATGCACACCGCGCGCGCGCCGAGCATCGACCGTTCCACGGGCAACCGTTCGTCGGCGGTCTGTTCGACATTGAAATCCCTTCCGGCGGCGACAGTTTCACCGTCAACGCCGCACACCACAGGATCGGCGACGCGACGCATCCGTTCCGGCAGTTCCACGGCCCGAGCTTGCGGGCGATCTACGATTTGGACGATCTTGACCGGTCGATCTTCATCCACTCCAGCGGGCAATCCGGCAACCGCCTGTCGAGGCA
Organism: Alphaproteobacteria bacterium; assembly: GCA_040216735.1. Lineage (NCBI taxonomy): Bacteria > Pseudomonadati > Pseudomonadota > Alphaproteobacteria > Alphaproteobacteria bacterium. Next base: position 624,469 of record JAVJOO010000005.1, read on the forward strand.
TTTCAGCGACTTAACCGAACGCTGGCGCGACGTCGCCTATATTCCGATGCGGATGTCGGGGGAAAACGACGACACCGGTGGGCTCACGCTGCAACCGGAACGGTGATCGAGGTGCGCCCCTCGCTTGACGATATCCGGGACTCCGCCGCGGTGATCGACGGCGCGGTCCTGCACACACCCTGCGAACACGGCCAGATTCTATCGAAACTCGCCGATACCGACATTTGGGTAAAGTTCGAGAACCAGCAATTCACTGCTTCCTTCAAGGAGCGCGGTGCCTTGAACAAGCTGGTGTGGCTTGTGTCCCAAGGGACGGTGCCCGGCGTCGTGACGGTCTCTGCGGGCAACCACGCCCAGGGCGTGGCCTACCATGCCCAGCGACTCGGGATCGGCGCTACCATCGTGATGCCGCGGCACACGCCGCTCAACAAGGTCCAGGCAACCCGCGCGCTTGGCGCCCATGTCGTACTGGAGGGAGAGGACCTCGAAGCCGCGAAGCTGGTAGCCGACCGCTTGGCGGACGATGACGGCCTGATCCCGATTCACCCCTACGACGATACCCAGGTCATTGCCGGTCAGGGCACCGTTGCTTTGGAAATGCTGGACGATGTCCCCGACCTGGACTGCCTGGCAGTGCCCATCGGCGGTGGCGGCCTGATCTCCGGAATGGCAATTGCCGCAAAGGCGATCAAACCGTCCATTCACGTCATCGGCGTCGAAGCGGAACTATATCCCTCGATGGTCAACGCCCTGGCCGGACTCCCGCCGACGCGCGGCGGACTCACGGTGGCCGAGGGTATTGCCGTCAAGAAGATGGGCCGTTTGACCACGGAGATCGTTCGCGACCTCGTTGACGACATCGTCACCGTGAGCGAAGCCGCGATCGAACGCGCAGTGATCCGCTATCTCGAAATCGAGAAGACCGTCGCCGAAGGTGCCGGCGCAGCGGCCCTCGCAGCGGTGTTCGCCCACCGTGACCGCTTCGCGGGACGAAAAGTCGGCGTCGTCCTTAGCGGCGGCAATATCGACTCGCGGTTGCTGGCCTCGATCGTTCTTCGCGTGCTTTTTCGCGACGGGCGTTTGTTGCGGCTCGAAATCGACCTCAGCGACACCCCTGGCGCCCTGGCCGACGTGGCCCGGCTGATGGCGGATTCCGAGGCGAATATCATCGAAGTAGCCCATCAGAGGATCTTTTCCCAGTTGTCGGCGAAAGGGACCGAGATCGAAGTCGTGGCCGAAATTCGCGACCGCGCCCACGCCGACAGCGTCGTGGCGGCCCTTCGCGGCGCGGGATACACTGTACGCCTACCCGATCAGGGTTAACGCATTCGTTGACAAGTGCGGCCACCGATACCGTGGCGTAGGGCTGGAAAAATCGTACAATGGCCCTTAGATCGGTAATGTCAGGTCGGCCATATTCTGCCCGGTGGCGCAGGCCTCGACGCATTCGCGTCGCCCGTTCGCGGGCCTTTGTTCGGGCATAGGAACGTTGAAAGGTTTAGGCGGGGCGAATAATCCGAATGGAAGCCGGCCACAACCAACCGATAATCATCAACAAGAAGGTCAAGAAGGGCGGTGACCATGGTCACCATGGCGGCGCCTGGAAGGTAGCGTACGCCGACTTCGTGACCGCGATGATGGCGTTCTTTTTGCTGCTATGGCTGTTATCGACGACCACCGTCGAACAGCGTTCCGGGATCGCCGACTATTTCACACCGACCACGTCGCTACGATCGGGCGAGAGCGGCGCCGGCGGCATTCTCGGCGGACAGACGCTGAGCGACTCGGGCGCGAAAATCGGCGAAGGCGGCACGCCCTCGGTGGTCGTCGAATTGACGCCGCCCGGCAGCCGCGATGCCAAGGAAAAAGACATCGAGGAGCTTGCAGCGAAACGAGAACAGGAATCGTTCGAAGACGCCCTGCAGGCGCTGAACAAGGCGATCACCGATTCGCCCGAACTCTCCGACCTGAAGGATAACATCCAAGTCGATATGACGTCGGAGGGGATGCGCATCCAAATCGTCGACCGCGAGGGTGGCGCCCTGTTTCGCGCCGGGTCGGCCGATATGAACGCGCGCACGCGCGATCTCATCGGGCAGATCGCGAAAGTGGTTGCGGCGTTACCCAACGACATCTCGATTTCCGGACACACGGACTCGAACCCGTTCAGCCGCGGCGATTACTCGAACTGGGAGCTATCCTCGGACCGAGCCAACGCCAGCCGGCGCCAGCTTGTTTCTTCCGGGATCGATCCGACGAGAATCGTCCAGGTCGTCGGTAAAGCGGACCAAGAACCGTTAGTCGAAGAAGATCCGTTTCTGCCCGAGAACCGCCGGGTGAGTATCGTTCTGCGCCGGACCTCGGCGGTGCTTCCGCCGGGCCTTTTCAACTAGGCCCCGCACACCGCGCGCAGGATGAACCAAGCGCCGCAAACCCCACTTGTACGATTCTACCGGACACCGTCGATGCGGTGTCCCTATTTACCCGACCGAACCGAACAACTCGTCTTTACGCACCTCGGCGCAGGTAGCGGCGAACGGATGCATGGGGTTCTTGCCCAAGCCGGTTTTCGGCGAAGCCACAACATCGCCTACCGGCCGGACTGTCCGTCGTGCAACGCGTGCGTGCCGGTACGCGTTCGGGCGAGGGACTTCCTGCCTTCGCGGTCGCAAAAGAGAAATCGCTCTCTGAACAAGGAATCGACAAGCGCCGTCTGCAACCCCCAGGCAACCCAAGAACAGTTCGATCTGTTCGTCGGGTATCAGCAATCCCGCCATGACGACGGCACCATGGCCAAGATGGATTTCGCGGACTACCAAGCGATGGTCGAGGATACGCCGATCAAGACGTTCATTGTCGAGCACCGCGACGCTGAGGGGCGATTAATCGCCTGCGCGTTGTCGGACGTTTTGGCCGACGGCCTGTCGATGGTCTACAGCTTTTTCGACCCTGCGGAAGGTCGCCGCGGCCTTGGATCGTTCATGATTTTGGATCACATCGCCCGCGCGCCGACGATGGGCCTGGACTATGTCTATCTCGGTTATTGGATCGCCGAGGCGCCAAAAATGGCCTACAAGGCGCGGTTCGCACCGCTTGAATCACTGGGCGGTAGCGGGTGGAAGCATTTCTCCGGATCGGCCTCGCCAAGTTAACCCTACGGCATGCACCTCTGCTTACTTCCCACCCCTTAAAATACCTGTAATCTTTGCTGACCCGTTCGATTTAGCGGGCGAAGAAACAAGATAGCGATGGTGGCAGGGATTCCGTCCCGTCGGAAGTTACAAGCCCCGAACCACTATCTCTGGACGACACTTTGTGGATGGGCTGACCGCACCGGCACCGCCCAAACAGTCTGATGTGACGAACGCTTCGCAGGACACTGGAACATTGAAAACAGGAGCAAGAAAATGAACCGTCGTAAGTTCCTTCGCGCAACCGCGCTAGGCGGCGCCGCGACAGCCGCAACGTCTTTCGCCGCACCCGCCATTGCGCAGGGCCGCATTACCTGGCGCATGGTCACTACCTGGCCACGAAACTTCCCCGGTCTCGGTACCGGCGCCCAGCGCGTGGCCGATCGGATCACTGCCGCCTCGGACGGCCAGTTGAACATCGAGGTATTTGCCGGGGGCGAACTCGTCCCGCCGCTGCAGGCGCTCGATGCGGTCATCGACGGCTCGGCCGAGATGATGCATGGCGCGGCCTACTACTGGCAGAACAAGTCCGCAGGCCTGTCGTTCTTTACCGGCGTGCCCTTCGGCATGGTCTCGCGGGAACTCGCCGCCTGGGTCCGCTACATGGGCGGCCAGGAACTCTACGACGAAATCTACGACCAGTTCGGCGTGCAAGGCTTCCTGTCGGGTGACACAGGTACGCAGGCCGGTGGCTGGTTCAAGGATGAACTCAAAGGCATCGAAGACGTACAAGGGATGCGCTTCCGCACCCCCGGGTTCGGAGGCCGTGTCTGGCAAGCAATGGGCGCCTCGGTGACCAACCTTGCTGGAGGCGAGATCTTCGCCGCCCTGCAATCGGGCGCTCTCGATGCCGCCGAATTCGTCGGCCCGTACAACGACCGTGCGCTGGGCTTCCATCAGGTCCGCAAGCACTACTACACGTCGTCGTTCAACGAGCCAGGACTGGCAACCGAGGTTGTCGTCGACAAGGCCAAGTTCAGTGCGTTGCCTTCAAACCTACAGGCCATCGTGCGCGATGTCGTGCAGGCCGAATACGATCAAGTACCCTCGGAATTCTACGCCAACGACCCCATCGCCCTTGCGGACATGGTGCAGAACCACGGCGTCATCGTTCACAAGGAGTGGCCCGAGAGCATTCTGAAGGCCGCGGCAGCGGCTGCACGCGATCTGATTGTCGAGTTCCTCAACAGTTCCGATCCATTGACCAAGAAGACAGCCCAAAGCTACGTCAAGGCGTTGAACTTGCTACGCACACGTTCCGAGAACGTCGACCTAGTGTTCGCCCGCGCACGCGAGCAGTACTTCGACATTTCCGACCTGGGCTGAACGATCGGGAAATCTCCCGCCGACTGCCCTAACTTTGCGCCGCCCTGGAGAGATCCGGGGCGGCGTCCTCAACGTTCCAAAGCCGGCAATGCTCGAGGACTGTCATGCTCTCCCTGGCCGCGATCATGAGTGCAATCAACCTGCTTAATCGACTCGTCGGTAACGTCTTCATGTGGCTGGCCGTTGGTATCGTCGTGGTTTGCTTTTGGGTCGTGGTGGAGCGCTACGTCTTCCAAAACACACGTCTTTGGATGCAGGACCTCTACCCCTGGATGAATGGGGCAATGTTTACCGCTGTGGCGGGTTATGCCCTCTACCGCGACGACCATGTACGCGTCGACATCTTCTTTCGCCCTGCTTCGACCACCCGCAAGGCCTTGATGGACCTCGTGGGCGTGCTCTTATTCCTCATGCCGTTCACCTACGTGGTCTGGACCTACAGCTTCGAATTCGTAGGGCGTTCGATCCGACTTCTCGAGGCTTCGGCCAACCCTGGAGGTGCGCAGGGATTGTTCGTGCTGAAGTCCTTTATCCTTGTCTTCGCGGTACTTGTCGCCCTCCAAGGTGTGGCGATGCTGATCCGATCCGCCCTTATTCTGCTTGGGCGCGAGGAGCTAGTCCCCGAAGACTATCGCTACAAATACGACACGGACTAGCACGCGATGGATCCTGTACTGCTGGGCGAGATCCTAGCCGGGTCAATGTTTCTCGGCGTCATCGGCTTTCTGCTCCTTGGCTTCCCTGTAGCCTTCACGCTGGCCGGCGTTTCAATTCTTTTTGTCGTACTAGGAAGTACGCTGGGGGTTTTCGACGTTTCGAACCTGCGCGCACTGGCGGGTCGGTACACTGGGTACATGCTCAACGAAGTGCTGGTCGCGGTACCACTCTTCATCTTCATGGGCGTGATGCTGGAGCGCTCGAACATTGCCGAACAACTCCTAACCACCATGAGTCGGCTATTCGGCAACATGCGCGGAGGACTCGGCATTTCGGTAGTGCTGGTGGGCGCACTGCTGGCGGCTTCGACGGGCGTGGTGGGTGCCACGGTCGTGACGATGGGCCTGATCTCCCTGCCCGCCATGCTGCAGGCACGCTACGACCCTAAGCTCGCATGCGGGGCGATTTGCGCAAGCGGAACTCTCGGTCAAATCATTCCACCTTCCACCGTGCTGATTTTCATGGGCGACATGATCTCGGGCATGAATAGCCAAGTGCAGATGAGCCTTGGCAACTTCGCTCCCAAGACCGTTTCGGTCGGCGATCTGTTCGCGGGCGCTCTAATCCCGGGGCTGGTGATGGTTGCGCTGTACATTGCCTATCTGCTGTACAAGGCCGTTGTCGACCCCACTAGCTGCCCCGCGACCCCGGTACCCGAAGAGGAGCGCGAGGGCCTTGCACTCGAAATCGCCACGGCGCTGGTGCCGCCGCTCCTACTCGTAGGCGCGGTGCTCGGCTCAATTCTAGGCGGCATCGCTACGCCGACTGAAGCCGCCTCGGTCGGCGCCGTCGGCGCCACGGTCCTAGCGGGGCTACGCGGCAAACTGTCGCTATCAATTGTCACTGAGGTTGCCCGCCGAACCGCGGTTATCACCTCGATGATCTTCATCATCCTTTTTGGCGCCTCGGTCTTTGCAATCGTCTTCCGCCAACTTGGCGGCGGCGACCTCGTAGCCGAATTCCTGCGCGAAATGCCGGGCGGCGCGACGGGAGCGATGATCTCGGTGATGGTAATCATGTTCGTGCTGGGGTTCATCCTCGACACATTCGAGATCATCTTTATTGTCCTGCCCATCACGGCCCCGACACTCCTAATGCTCGGCATCGATCCAGTCTGGCTAGGCGTGATGATTGGGGTCAATTTGCAAACCTCGTTCCTTACGCCGCCCTTTGGATTCGCTCTCTTCTATCTGAGAGGTGTCGCGCCGAACTCGGTCAGTACGATGATGATCTATCGCGGCGCAATACCCTTCGTGGGCCTGCAGATCGCCGCGATCGTTCTCCTGTTCATTTTTCCGGGCCTCGTGCTTTGGCTGCCCTCGGTGCTGTTCTAAGCAACTGCCCGACCGAACAGGACGATGTTCTAGGTCGCTACCTTTAGGTCGCCCGCCGCAATCCGCTTCAAGGTTTCAATCAAAAACGGCTTCTCGCGGTCTTGTACCCGCGCGGCCAGCGATTCGGGCGTGTCGTCCGGCGCAACCGAAACGGTTGCCTGTGCCAGAATGGGACCGCGGTCATATTCCGCATCCACGAGGTGCACGGTCACGCCGGTCTCGCGCTCGCCAGCCTCCAGGACCGCTGTGTGAACCCGCATGCCGTACATGCCGGACCCGCCGAACTTGGGCAACAGCGCGGGATGAGTGTTAACGATACGGCCCTTGAACGCACTCAATACCTCGGGGCCGATTTTCTTCAGATAGCCCACCAGGACCACAAGCTCAACGTCGGCCGCCACTAGCGCCGTTCGAACCGCGGCATCCGCGGCGGCGTCGCTTCCTTCGGTCTTGGCACTGATATGCCGGGCCGCAATCCCTAAATGAGCGGCGCGTTCGAACGCACCCGACGCAGCATTGTTGCCGATCAGCAGGACGGGGTCGAAGGGGAGATCGCCCGACCGGCAGGCACGGGCCACCGCCTCGAAGGTCGTCCCGGCGCCGGAAGCGAGGAACGCGATCCTGCGACTCATCGGCGGGCTCGGCTCAGGTGAACTTGTTGGTCGCGGCGAACCCGCGCGGTGCCAGACGGCCCGCGTTACCGCGCTTGTTGATCCAGGCGACCAGATCGGTCTCGGTGCGGAACTTGCCGCCGGTGCGCCAAGTAAGTCCCTCTTTTTTGATGAAACAAATCACGTCCGACAGACCGCCGTCCTTGTAGCGTTGCAAGGTGATGCCACGGCCACGCGTCATTTCGGGGATGTCGGCCAGCGGGAAGATCACCATCTTGCGGTTCTCGCCGACGACCGCGACCGAATCGCCTTCAGCCGGGGTACATACGGCAGCTTTGTTGGCGCCCGCGACGTTGAGCGTTTGCTTGCCGCCGCGAGTCTGCGCCACGACAGCTTGTTCGGGGACGATAAAGCCACGCCCGTCGGCGGATGCCACGAGAATCCGGCGGGCCGGGTCGTGCACGAACAGGGCAACGATGTCCTCGTCGTTGCCGAGGTCGACCATGAGGCGAACCGGGTCGCCAAAGCCGCGCCCGCCCGGCAGTTTGTCGCAGGCGATCGTGTAGAAGCGGCCGTTGGTCGCGAACATCAGAAGTTTGTCGGTGGTTTCAGCTTGGAGCCAGAAGCGCGGCCCATCGCCGTCCTTGTACTTCTCTTCGCCGGTTGGTTCGACGTGACCCTTGACCGTCCGGATCCAGCCCTTGGCGGAACAGATCACGGTGACCGGCTCCTTCTCGACGAACGCATCGAGCGAGACGACCTCGCCCGAGGGCGCCGTGCCAATTTCGGTGCGCCGCGCGCCGAGCGCTGTCTTGCCGCCGAACTCGGCGCGGGTTGCCTTGATTTCGTCGGCGATCGTGGCCCAGCGCTTCTTCTCGTCGCGCAGCAAGGCCTTGAGGCCCTTCATCTCGGCGGTAAGCTTGTCGTGCTCACCCTTGATCTGCATCTCCTCAAGCTTGCGCAAAGCGCGTAGGCGCATGTTGAGGATCGCCTCGGCCTGGACGTCGGTCAGCTTGAACGCCTTGATCAGCTTCGGCTTGGGTTCGTCGCTGTCGCGGATGATTTTGATCACCGCATCGAGGTTGAGGTAGGCGATCAGATAGCCCGCCAGCACCTCAAGCCGGTGTTCGATATTGGCGAGGCGGTGCTTGGCGCGCCGCACCAGCACGTCGTGACGATGATCGAGGAACGCCTGAAGGACCTCGCGTAGGTTCATCACCTTGGGCGTCCGGCCCATGTCGAGGACGTTCATGTTGAGGCCGAAGCGGACCTCGAGATCGGTCGAGCGGTACATCAATTCCATGAACTGTTCGGGATCGACGCCGCGGCTGCGCGGGATCAGCACTAGGCGCACGTCTTCGGCCGATTCGTCGCGGATGTCGTCGAGCAGCGGGAGCTTCTTGTCCTGCATCATCTCGGCGACGCGCTCGATCAAGCGGGCCTTTTGCACCTGGTAGGGCATTTCGGTAATCACGATCTGCCAGGCGCCGCGTCCGAGGTCTTCGAGCGACCAGCGGGCGCGAATCCGCATCGAGCCGCGACCCGTGGTGTAGGCCTCGAGCAGGGCTTCGGGGGATTCGGCGAGAATGCCGCCGGTCGGGAAGTCCGGCCCCGGCATGTAATCGAGCAGCTTGGCGACGGTGGCCTTGGGGAACTTGATCAGGTGCAGCAGGGCATCGCAGATTTCGCCCGCGTTGTGCGGCGGGATGTTGGTCGCCATGCCGACCGCGATGCCCGAGGAGCCGTTAGCCAGCAAATTGGGAAAGCGCGCGGGCAGGACCAGCGGTTCTTCTTCGCTGCCGTCGTAGGTTTCGCGGAAATCGACCGCGTCTTCTTCGATCCCATCGAGCAACGATTCGGCCACGGCCGTCAGGCGCGCCTCGGTGTAACGCATGGCGGCGGCATTATCGCCGTCGATATTGCCGAAGTTGCCCTGGCCGTCGACCAGCGGATAGCGCGCGGCGAATTCCTGGGCCAAGCGCACCAGCGCGTCGTAGACCGATTGATCGCCGTGCGGGTGATATTTACCGATGACGTCGCCGACGACGCGGGCGCATTTCTTGAAACCCGACTTGGGGTCGAGCTTGAGCTGGCGCATCGCGTAGAGCAGGCGGCGGTGGACCGGCTTGAGGCCGTCGCGTACGTCGGGCAACGAGCGGGCGGTGATGGTGGAGAGCGCATAGGCGAGGTAGCGCTCGCCCAGCGCCGCCGTCAGCTCGGTGTCGCGGACCAGCCCGGTGGGGGGCGGTGCGTCGGCGCTCCCCTTGCGGCGTCCGGATTTACGCGCAGCCCGCGCCATGTCTTAGGTCCCAGTCTTAGGGGTTAAAGTCTTACGGTTGAAGTCGGGGTTGAAGAAGACCCCTCCCCCAGCGAACCGGGGGAGGGAGAGACACGTCTCTGAGAAGTACCTTTGCAACGGGCACTTATATACCAGATGTTGTAGCAGAAAGCGAAAGACGATCTACAAGTCGTAGCCGGGCCGGTGGAAGATGCCCGCCGTGGGGCTCCAGCACGTGGTGGGCGAGGAAATGTCCGGTGAGCGTCAATCCGGCGACCAGCGCCCCGGTATCGGGTGCCGCTGCAGGCGCATCGGCCCGCAGGAAATCGGGCAAGGCCAAGAGTTTGTCGCGGTAGGGCGCGCCGGCCTCGGCCGATACCGCGCGCCCCGAGCGCGGCGATACGTAGATCAGATTATCGACGACTCCGGTCGCGGCGCACTGCGCGAGGTCCAGGCCATAGCCGAGGTCGGCCAAGAGCGCGAGTTCCCAGCGCACATAGGCGCGCACCCACGCCGGATCGCGGTCGAGCGCATCCAGCAGCGCACAGAAATCGGCGTAGACCTCGGGGTGGCTTTCGCGTTCGGGCAACGCGGCCTGGACCACGGCGGCGGCGGCGGTAAGCGCGCCCAGGCGGCCCGCATCGTCGAGCCAGGCGGCCGCGCGGGCAGCGGCAAGTTCGACCGCGAAACTGCCCAACTGTTCGTCGAGCCGACCGCGCCAGGTGACCGACACCTGGTTGCCGACCTGCAGGTTGCCGCGCTGGCGCCGCCCCGCCCCGCCGCGCACCAACCCCGCATGGCGGCCGTGCCCAGGCGTCAGCACATGCAAGATCGCGGCGCTTTCGCCGTACTTGCGCACCGACAGGACGATGGCGTCGTCAGTCCACTGCATAATTTTTTGTGCCGAACGAAGCCAAAAAAGCGTTTGGAATCAATGGCCCACCTGCGAATACGCCAAACGAAGCCAAATCGGCGTTTGTTTTCATAGGGTTAAACCCAAATCGGGTGCCGGAAATGCCGGCCCTCGCCCCACAAGCGTTTCGCCGAAACAAAGCCAACTGCCGCAGTTTTCCTGGGTTTTCCTTGTCGGTCGCGGCGGGATCGCCGGCCGTCGTTGGGTACGACCCCCTCCCTGCCCTCCCCCTTGATGAGGGGAGGGATTTGCGTCCGGCGGTATCGGGAAGGGAGCGAAACGACGTCAAACCGGTGTTCGGGCCGCGGGCCCACCTCGCGTTAACGGAAAACGATCACCCGAGTCTAGTCGCGATCGGGGTGCGCGGGCGAATCACCTTCTCTGTCCCCAAATGCGCTCTGGCCGACGCATAGGACGGTCCATACGTCTCGAAACATTGAATTAGCAATTAGCAAACCATTGCCCCAAACGTCGATTGCGATTAGTAAAGAAGCTGCGGGTGCGCTTCGGCGGATGCCACAGTCGACGGGCATGCGGATCACCGCCAAGATCCGTCGGTATGCGGACGATCCAGCAAGCCTTGCCAACAACGTTACCGCCATGATCGGGCAACCCGGCGTGTATCGGTTGCGCGTGGGCGATTGGCGGGTCGTTTTCGACCTGCACGACGCTGGCACCGTGCACGTGCGGTGGATCGGGCCGCGCGGCGCGGCATGCCGGCAAGGGAGGGGAGTATGACCAAGGTTCAGTTCATTCGAACGTCAAAAGGCGGCGACCTCGCGATTTTACCGCGCGCCGACTATGAGGTATTGGTTCGGGAGGCCGCGCGCCACGATGCCGCAAAGGAACGGCGTGCGGCGCAGCGGCGCACCAAGAAGTTGCGGGACGACGCCCTCCCGTTCGACGTGGTGGAGGCCATCGTCGCCGGAACCTCGCCCCTGCGCGCATGGCGCGACTACGCCGGCATGACCGCCGCCGAGGTCGCAGCGGCGGCAGGGATCAGCGCGGGCTATCTCTCGCAAATCGAGACCGGGAAACGCGCGGGCACGCTGCGGGTGCTGCGGGCGATTGCCGCGGCGCTGGGGATTGAGCTTGCGGACCTGACCGGGGAGTCGTTCGCGTAAGCGTCCTTCGGGACGCGCCCTGGCGGGCGCGCCTCAGGATGAGGTTGTTTGTGAGGGGGGCTGCGCCGGTGGCGCGGTCTCACGACGGATCGGATGTCTCACCCCGATCCAACGACCCGCGCGTTTGGTCTAGGACTTTTTCCAACAGGTTGAACATTCGGGCCGGAGGGCTTTGCGGCGCCTGTTCGACGAATGGGCGCACGAGTTCCGCCCCTTCCTCGAACGACGCGATGGCGTCGGCCACGCGGCCCGCCGCCCGGAGGATTTGCCCCCGCGCGCCCAGGCTCGTCGCCAGGTCGGGGGCGTAGCGCGCTGGGTTTGCCGACGCAAGGCCACGGTAGACCTTCACTGCCTCCTCCACCGCCGCCAGCGCCTCGGCATGGCGGCCCGCATCGGACAGGCGGTTCGACAGATTGTTCAGGCTAGTCGCCAGCTCGGGGGCGTAGCGCGCTGGGTTTTCCGACGCCAGGCCACGGCGAATCTCCACCGCCTCCTCGATCGCCGCCAGCGCCTCGGTATTGCGGCCCGCATCGGACAGGCGGAGCGACAGATTGTTCAGGTTCGACGCCAGGTCGGGGGCGTAGCGCGCCGGGTTTTCCGACGCCAGGCCGCGGCGAATCGCCACCGCCTCCTCCACCGCCGCCAGCGCCTCGGCATTGCGGCCCGCATCGGACAGGCAGCCCGACAGGTTGTTCAGGCTACCCGCCAGGTCGGGGGCGAAGCGCGCCGGGTTTGCCGACGCTAGGCCACGGTAGACCTTCACCGCCTCCTCGATCGCCGCCAGCGCCTCGGCGTGGCGGCCCGCAGCGGACAGATGGACCGACAGGTTGTTCAGGCTACTCGCTAGGTCGGGGGCGAAGCGCGCCGGGTTTTCAGACGCCAGGCCACGGTTGACCTTCACCGCCTCCTCGATCGCCGCCAGCGCCTCGGCGGAACGACCCGCGGCGGACAGGTCATTCGACAGGTTGTTGAGAAAGACCGCTTTATTCTCGGGCTCGTCCTCCGTACCGACCAGGTGCTGCCGCGCCTCGATCATCGCGCGGAGGAACCCCTGTGTCGGCGCGCGCTGCGATAGCGTGTCCAAACCAACGAGAAGCTCTCGTGCCTCCAATGTTCCGGCATTGATCGCATGGTCGACAAAGCCCTCGAACCATCCGCTCAAGACACCTTCGCCGTTCTGCCCCATCTCCAGGGCGTTTTCGGAATCGTGCATCAGGCGTTCGAGGTTCGTGAGGGGAAATGCGTCCCGCGATAGATTGATGGCCTGCCATATGATTTCAGCCGGCGGAGAAAATTTCTCGTGTTGGCGCAGAACATGCACAACCAACGCCGCGGCCAACACATCGGGTTCCGGCGGCGGAAAGCGATAGGGTGTGCCGGACTCCTCCTCAGTGCCCTTCCAAAGGCCCACCTTGTCGAGCTTTGGCGTAAGATCGGCGGCAGACGGCACCGCTGGCGGCCCGTCGGATTCATGGATCGCTTGCAACTGTTCGGAAACGAGACCGCCCGTCATCGCAGCATGCGCGCTGAGCAGTGGGAGAGCCCAGGCGTCGAGGCCGACGGTTGCGCTTTCGCTGATCTCTCGCAGTTTTTGCAACTCGCGCTCCGCGAGTGCGACGATGATGTCACGACCGCGAATGCCGAAGGTTGCGCTTTGACCCGCAGTGCGTTTCCAATGATCGGCGTGATGGACCGCCGCGGCCGCGATGTAGAGCGGTCGGCGGTTCTCAGCCGCACCGGAGTCGAACCAGGCGCGGAACATCTGCCGTTCGACGGCGGGCGCGCTGACGTCGATGACGCGATTGGCCTCCGCCAGCAGCGCCTCGAACATAGCGTAGGCGTCACGTGGACTGTCGTCCAAGGGGAGCGGCGTTGCGTCGAAAATGCCGGAGTCCTTTAGCCCGGTCCGATCCAGCCACGCCTCGAGCGGATCGCGCGACAGCAGCAAAATGCGAAAGCGCTTGAGCTTTTTGAACGACGGATTGGCACGTTCGGCCTCGACAACCTTGAGGAACTCCCGGACCGCATCAATGTCGTGCTCGGGATAGTCGACGATCAGGAGCGTACCGTTCTTGCCCGAGTCGTAGGAAGCCGCCGTTCTGAGCGAATGGGTGAAGCCAGCCGACCATTTCTTCGTTCTCAGGTCTGTGGCGAGCTTGGCGGCGAGCGCGGTCTTGCCGACGCCGCCTTCGCCGCTGAGTACTTTGACCGAGGCAAGCCGGTCGGACGTAGCCCAGGCGACGAGCGCGTTGAGCGCCGCCTCGCGGCCTCGAAAAGCACTACCGAGGTTCCGCCAACTCAGGAGTGCGGCAAAGCTAGGCTGGCCGACCGGCAGCGGATCGGGGTTGTATCCCGCGCTGAGTTCGACGCGCGGCGGCTGGTTCTTGCCGCCAAAGTTGAACTGAAACAGCGTGCCCGACGCGAAACTAAACGAGGCGCCCGTCACCGAAAACGGTGTGATGCTGAACGGCATTCCATCCCCCTACAACCAGGAGTTTAGCGCGGGCGGCCCTTCGACTCAGCCTTAATCGCCGTGGTCGGCGATTGAGGCTGGCTCAGGATGACGGTTTTGTTTTTGGGCGGCTTGGGTCCGGTGGCTGGGTCCGGTGTGCGGGGCCGGTGTTTGCGGCCGGGCCCTTCGACTCAGCCTTAATCGCCGCGGGCGGCGATTAAGGCTGGCTCAGGATGACGGGGTTTTACTCCCCCTTGGGAAACTCTAGGCCCATGGCGCGGTAGCGTTCGGGGTCGTCGACCCAGTTGTCGCGGACTTTGACGAAGAGGAAGAGGTGGACGCGGCGTTCCAGGATCGATTCGAGGTCGGTGCGGGAGTCCGCGCCGACTTTTTTGATTTGCTGGCCGCCCTTGCCTAGGACGATTTTCTTTTGCGAATCCCGGCGCACGTAGATGACTTGGTCGATCTTGACCGAGCCGTCTTTGCGTTCTTCCCAGGTTTCGGTTTCGACGGTGAGCGCGTAGGGCAGTTCCTGGCGCAGGGCGAGGAAGAGCTTTTCGCGCGTCACTTCGGCGGCGAGTTGGCGCAGCGGGATTTCCGAGATCTGATCTTCGGGGTAATGCCATGGGCCCTGGGGCGCGCGTTTGGCGAGGCTGTTCAGCAGGTCGGTGACCCCGTCGCCGGTGAGGGCCGAGATCATGAAAATGTCGTCCGCGATGCCTTGGGCGTCGATCCAGGCGGCGAGGTCGAGGAGTTTGGTGCGCTCGACCGCATCGACCTTGTTGATCGCGACGACGGCGCGGCGGTTTTGATCCTTGAGCGCGGCGACGATGGCTTGGGCGTCGCGGTCGGGGACGCCATTACGGGCCGCGGATGCGTCGATCAGTAGGACAATGCCGTCGGTGTCGGCGACACCGGTCCAGGCCGCCTCGACCATGGCGCGTTCGAGCCGGCGGCTTGGCGCGAAAATACCCGGCGTGTCGATGAACACGAGTTGCGCGGCGCCGTGCAGCGCGATCCCGACGATGCGGCTGCGGGTGGTTTGCACCTTGGGCGTGACGATCGCGATCTTGGCGCCGACGACGCGGTTGAGCAGCGTCGACTTGCCGGCATTGGGCGCGCCGATGATCGCAAAGAAGCCGCAGCGGGTGGGATCAGCGTTCATGCGCGCGAGGCGTACGCCTTTGGCGCGGCGAAGGGAAGGGAAAAGCCGTGCCGTGACTGCACGGGACGGTGGACCGGCGGTCTCACGTTTCCTGGTCTGCGGTGACGGCAGCCAACAGGGCTTGGGCGGCGGCCTGTTGGGCGCGCCGCTTGGAGGTGCCCTCGCCGTGGACCGGCGGGTGGCCCTCGAGCGAGGCCGCGATCACGAAGACCGGGTCGTGGGCGGGGCCGGAGCGTTCGACCTCTTCGTACATCGGCGGGTGGAGACCGGCGGCGTGGGCCCATTCCTGCAGCGCGGTCTTGGCGTCGCGACCGGCATGGCCGTCGGTCCCGACCAGGGGATCCCAGTGGCGGTGGATGAAGTCGGCCGCCGCCGTCAGGCCACCGTCGATATAGAGTGCGGCAATCACGGCTTCCATCGCGTCGGCGAGCATCGCGGCCTTGTTGCGGCCGCCGGATTCTTCCTCGGCTTTGGACATGCGCAGAAAATCGCCAAGCTCGACCGCGCGGGCGACCGTGGCCAGGGTTTCGCGGCGCACTAGGCTGTTGTAGCGGCGGGCTAGCGCGCCGGCTTCGGCCTTCTCGAAGGTCGCGACGAGGTGGTCGGCGATGACGAGGCCGAGCACGCGATCGCCGAGGAACTCGAGCCGGTCGTTGTCGGGACCGTGGGCCTGGTCGCGGCCGCCATCAAGACTGGGGTGGGTCAGCGCCTCGGTGAGGAGCGTGGGATCGCGAAACCGGTAGCCGATCAACGCACAGAATTCTTCCTCGGTGCGCAGCGCCATGGGCGCTCAATACTCCTGCACGGTTTTGAACAGGCGCTGCCAGCGAATGACCGTGGGCCATTTCCAGACCTCCCAGAAATGCCCGGTGCCGTTGGTCGAGAAGAACATGACCTCGGCGCGGCCGACGAGGTTTTCCTCGGGCACCTGCCCGACCGCGAAGGTGACGCGGCTGTCCTGCGAATCGTCGCGGTTGTCCCCCATCATGAAGTAGAACCCCTCGCGGATCTGATAGACCGAAGTATTGTCGAGCGGGCCGTCCGGGGTTTGGTCGAGGGTGCGGTAGCGGCGGCCGTTAGGCAGCGTCTCGACATATTGCGGCACACGCAGGACGTTGCCGTTGCCGCGGGTGACGATGAAGTCGTCGATCCGTTCGCGCGCGACCGGTTCGCCATTGATGTGCAGGACGCTGTCGATCATTTGGATACGATCGCCCGGCATCCCGATCACGCGCTTGATGAAATCGGTCGAGGGATCGCTTGGCAGCTTGAAGACTGCGACGTCGCCGCGCTCGGGCGCCTGGCGGAACACCCGGCCCGGAAAGAGGTCCATCCCAAGCGGCAAAGAATAGCGGCTATAGCCGTAAGAAAATTTCGAAACGAACAAATAGTCGCCGACCAACAACGTGGGGATCATCGAGCCCGAGGGAATGTTGAATGGCTCGAATGCGACCGTCCGAATCACGACGGCGATTAGGACCGCATAGATCAGGGTTCGGATGGTCTCGCCGATCCCTCCCTTGCCCTTGCGGGCGGCACGCGTATTCGACAAGGCGGAATCCTCTAACGGTCAGACGGGGGCCGGCTCGGCGGCACAGCGGTAATCACGACAATAGCCTGGGCAAGCGGGTGATCGTCGGTGATGGTGAGATCGATCTGAGCTTTCATGCCCGCCGGAAGCAACTCGTGCAAGCGTTTCAGCGCCCCGCCGGTCAGTTCCATGGTGGGTTTGCCCGAGGGCAGGTTCACGACACCGAGATCGCGCCAGAACACGCCGCGGCGAAACCCGGTGCCGAGCGCCTTGGAGCAGGCTTCCTTGGCGGCGAATCGCTTGGCA
This sequence comes from Alphaproteobacteria bacterium, assembly GCA_040216735.1. NCBI lineage: Bacteria > Pseudomonadati > Pseudomonadota > Alphaproteobacteria > Alphaproteobacteria bacterium. The sequence goes on from JAVJOO010000005.1 coordinate 641,417, forward strand.
TAGGAAGCGGCCCGATTGGCACGGCGGTCGGATTTGCGCTGTTCGATCGGGGTGAAGCAACGGGCGACGAAGCGGTCGCCGAAACGCTCGAGCGTTTTCTCGACCCGCCGAATATCGATCAGGTCGCTGCCAAGGCCGATGATCATGCCGGGCACCGCCCCATCAGGCGCTGCGCGCGCCGCTGGTTTCGGCGCGCGCCCGGTCCATCAGGGCGCGCATCCGTTTGATTGCGGAATCGAGACCGCCGAAAATCGCTTCGCCGATCAGGAAGTGGCCGATGTTGAGTTCCACCAGGTTGGGGATCTGAGCAACCGGCGCCACGGTGTCGTAGGAGAGGCCATGACCCGCGTGGCATTCCAAGCCAAGTTCGGCGGCCTGTGCAGCCGCTTTGCGGAGGCGGGACAGTTCTTTGTCGCGCGCCGCGCCCTCGGCGTGGCAATACGCACCGGTATGGAGCTCGACCACCGGCGCACCGATACGAACGGCGGCGTCGAGCTGATTCGGGTCGGGCGCGATGAACAGCGAGACGCGGATGCCGGCGTCGCTCAGGCGGGCAACGTAGGGCCGCAAAGTATTTTGCGCGCGGTGGACTTCGAGGCCCCCTTCGGTGGTGCGCTCCTCGCGCCGTTCCGGTACCAGGCAGGCGGCGTGCGGTTTGTGGCGCAGGGCAATGGCCAGCATTTCGTCGGTCGCGGCCATTTCGAGATTGAGCGGCAGGATGGTCTCGCGTCCCAATCGTTCGATATCGTCATCGGAGATGTGGCGGCGGTCTTCGCGTAGGTGCGCCGTCAAGCCATCGGCACCGGCCTCGGCGGCCAACCGCGCCGCGCGCACCGGATCGGGGTGCGGTCCGCCACGCGCATTGCGAATGGTTGCCACGTGGTCGATGTTCACACCGAGACGCAGACGCTTTGTCATTGCACTGGTTCCTTGCTCGCTTCGATCGCGCCTTTGCGACGGATCGTGCGTTGACGCACCATGCGTTCGACACGGTGCCGCCGGGCCCGCCGGTAGGATCGTATCAAATACTTAAAGGGAAAGTAGGATACGAACCACACGACAAGCGCCGTCGGCAGTCCGCCTACAAGCATCGGCAGGAAGATGCCGAGGAAATCGTCGCGGATCACGGTCAGCGTAAATTCCTCGGAGACCCCCGCGTCGGCCCCAAGAATCCAGGTACCGAGTTTATAAATCCACAACCAGATCAGCGGGAACGTCCACGGGTTGCCGAACGCGGTGCCAAGCGCGGAAGCGAGAAAGTTGCCACCCATCACCCACGCAAGGAGCGCCGCAACCAAGAAGTGAAACCCCATCAGCGGGGTAAACGACACGGCAATCCCGCACGCCAGGCCGATCGCGATGCTTTCCGGGGTGCCCGGCAAGCGTGCCACGCGGTGGCGCAAATAGGAAAACGTGCGGCCCCAGCCAGCCCGCGGCCAAAGGATATTGCGGGCGCGGTAAAGGATCGAGCGAGGCTTACGGGGCTTGAACAGCACGATCTACTTCAGTCCCCGGCTACCCGGCTTGACGGCGGGGATTGCAGCGAGCGCCGGTGGCAAGTCGTCTTCCGCATAGGCGGGCACTTTGAAGCCGGTCAGCGAGATCAAAGGTACGCCCAGATCGACCGCACCGTCGCTGCGATCGATCAGGCACGACGCCGCCACGACCGTACCGCCGAAAGACGAGATGCACGCGATGCATTCGAGCGAGCTTTTGCCCGTGGTCACGATGTCTTCGGCCATCAGAACGCGGGCGCCCTTGGGGATGTCGAAGCCGCGCCGCAGCGTGAACGATCCGTCGACGCGTTCGGTGAAGATCGACGGGACGCCAAGCTGGCGGGCGAGCTCGTAGCCGACGACGACGCCACCCATGGCTGGCGAAATCACCATATCCACGGCACCGGCGCCGATTTGTGCGACGATTTTGTCGGCAAGCGCCCGACACAAAAGAGCCCCGCGTGCCGGATCCATCATGACCCGGGCGCATTGCAAATAGACCGGACTGTGGAGGCCCGAGCTGAGGAGAAAATGGCCGTCGAGAAGCGCACCCGCGGCTCGGAACTGTTCGAGCACTTCGTCGCGGGTCATGCGCGCACCCGGTCAACTTTGTGAATACGCTCTTCGGCGCGGAGCGCCGCAATCATACCTGTCATGTGTTTCACGTCCCGCACCTCGACATCGACCAGAAACTCAAAGAAGTCGTCCGACCGGTTGCTGACCTTAAGATTGGTGATGTTGGCATTGTTCCTGGCAATAACACCCGTCAACGCATTGAGGGCGCCAGGTTCGTTGGTAAGCGTCACTTTGATCCGACCGAGATGTACGTCGTCGCTGTCGCGCTCGACATCCCACGATACATCGAGCCAGCTCTCAGGCGAACTGCCAAAGCTGCGCAGGGTCTCGCAATCGATGGTATGGATGCGAACCCCCTTCCCCTCAGTCAGGATTCCAACGATCCGGTCGCCCGGCAGTGGATGGCAACAATCGGCGAAGTGCACCGCAACGCCCTTGATCAGGCCCTTGATAGGGATGGCCTTCTCGACATCGCGGCCGGCGCGAACGCGGCGAATGGCGGCCCGCACGAAATTGGGGATGCGCCGCTCGTCCTCGGCCGGAAACACGATATCGAGGACCTCCTTGCCCGATACGAAGCCCTGGCCGACATGGGCGTAAAGTTCGTTCGGCGTCTTGAGACGCAGTACCGTCAGCGCGCGTTCCAAGGCTTTCTCGTTGATTTCGTGACCGGCTTTTTGGAAGGCGCGCTCGAGGATCGCCGACCCGAGATCGACATACTGTTGATCCTGCTGGCCTCGGACGAAGCGACGGATGGCCGAGCGGGCCTTGCCGGTCGCGACGAAGTTGAGCCACGTCGGCGACGGCGTTTGCGCGGAAGAACGCATGATCTCGACCTGATCGCCGTTTTCCAGCACCGTCCGCAAGGGCGCGATGCGACCGTTGACCTTGGCCCCGACGCAAGTATCGCCGATGTCGGAATGCACGGCATAGGCGAAGTCGACCGGTGTCGCGCCGCGAGGCAACGCGATCAAAGCGCCCTTGGGCGAAAAACAGAAGACTTGATCTTGATACATCTCGAGCTTGGTATGTTCGAGGAACTCCTCGGGCTGGCCACCGTGCTCTAGAATCTCCAGCAACTGCCGTATCCAACTGAACTGCTGCGCGCCCTCCTTGAGGGACAGGCCTTCTTTGTACTGCCAATGGGCGGCGACACCGTGTTCGGCAACAGCATTCATCTCGCGGGTGCGAATTTGAACTTCGATGCGCCGTCTCTGCGGACCGATCACCGTCGTGTGGATCGAGCGGTAGCCGTTAGGCTTGGGTGTCGAGATGAAGTCCTTGAACCGCTCGGGCACCATCGAATGCCTGCGATGAACGATCCCAAGCGCCCGGTAGCAGTCGTCCTCGCTGTCGACAAGAATGCGAAAAGCCATGACGTCCGCCAGCTGCTCGAACGAAATGTTCTTGCGCTCCATTTTGCGCCAAATCGAATAGGGCCGCTTTTCGCGCCCGAACACCGTTGCCTCGAGGCCGGCGGCGGCAAGGGTCTGCTGCAGCTCATGCGTGATGCGCGCGATGATATCGCCGGTCTCGCTGCGCAGGAAATCCAGCCGCCCGACGACCGACTTTCGGGCCTCGGGATTTAGTTCCGCGAAGGCAAGGTCCTCCAATTCGTCCTTGATCGCGTGCATGCCGATCCGCTCCGCCAGGGGGGCATAGATATCCATCGTTTCGGAGGCGATACGATGGCGCCGTTCCGGCTTGGCAATGAAGCTGAGGGTCCGCATGTTGTGCAGCCGGTCCGCCAGTTTGACGATGAGGACCCGCAGATCGTTCGACATCGCGACGAGCAGCTTGCGGAAGTTCTCCGCCTCGCGCGACCGTTGGGTCGGCCGCAGGTGTTCCAGCATGGTGAGTTTGGTAACGCCGTCGACGAGTTGGGCGATTTCGGACCCGAACTGTTCGTCGATCTGGGCAAGCGTCGCGACGGTGTCCTCGACGGTATCGTGCAGCAGCGCCGTTGCAACCGACGCGGCGTCGAGGCGCATGTCGGCAACGATACCGGCAACCTCCAACGGATGGGAGAAATAGGGTTCACCGCTGGCGCGAACCTGGGTGCCATGGGCACGATGGGAAAAATCGAAGGCGCGGCTGACCAGCGCAACGTCGACACTTGGGTCGCTGCGCTGAACCCGGGCGACGAATGCGGCTTGATCAATCACAGCGGGCCATTCGTTGCGACGCTTGCAGCGCCGTCGCACGATGCCCGCCCACGGTCACGGCTGCGACGGGGCGCGGGGCCGCGTTAGATATCCTCGGACGCGGCTGGCGCTGGCGTCGGTTTGCGGAAAACGTCTTCTTCGACATAGTCGGGTTCGGGTTTTGCTGGCGGCTGGGGTTCGGGCGTCCAGTCGCTCGACATCAGCATCGCCATATCGTCTTCTTCGGGTTCGTCGGACTCGACCTGCTTTTGCAAGCTGAGGATCAGCGCGTCGTCGAGGTCGTCCTTGCCAATGGTCTTGTCGGCGATTTCGCGCAGCGCAATGACCGGGTTCTTGTCGTTGTCGCGCTCGACCGTGAGCGGCGCTCCGGCGGAGATTTCCCGCGACCGCTGCGCGGCCAGCACCACGAGTTCGAAACGGTTGGGGACGATTTCAACGCAGTCCTCGACGGTGACGCGGGCCATTCAACTCTCCAATACGGCTATCTGAGGCATTCCCGAACCCGGATCGGCCTCCGGAACGCTTCCCTTAGATATGCGGTTGCGCTGCACAACGCAAGGGTTTGTGCGCTATTTCAAGGGATTGGCGGGCTCTGCAGCAGCGGGTGGACGTTTTGGTTGGGGTCCAGACCCGCCAGCAGGGCGGCCAACGGGCGGCCACTGCGCGGGTGGACCCAGTCCGGATCGAGGTCCGCCAGGGGATGCAGGACAAACGCGCGATCGGCCAGACGGGGATGGGGGAGCGTCGGTTCGTCCCCGGCTTCAGATCCGGCCTGGCATAGGCCGTCATAGTCGAGCAAATCCAGATCGAGTACCCGGGCCTCCCAGCGGCGGTGGCGGACCCGCCCGAAAGCCGCCTCGATCCGGTGCAACGCAGCCAGGGTTGCCGTGGGGCTGTGCGTCGTTTCGATCCGAGCTACGGCGTTCACGAACCAGGGCTGGTCGGACGCCGGTACCGGGGCACTTTCGAAGAAACGCGAAACCGCCACCACAGTAAGGTTCTCGCCGCCAAAATGGTCCAAGGCCGCCGCGAGCGTCGCTGCCGGCAGGCCGTACACGGGATGGGGCAGATTGGCGCCCAGACCGACCAAAATCACGGTGATGTGCACTCCTTGCGATTGGCCCTTGCCGACCACACTTCGCACTCTACATACAGCAATTGAAAGGGCCGCCGCAGATTCGCGTGCGAACCCGCGCCCGGACGCCGGTCGGCTCAAACACGCGGAATAGATATGACGTCGTTATCCACCGAGCGAATCGGTCTTTTTATCGACGGGTCGAACCTTTATGCGGCGGCGCGCGCGCTCGGATTCGACATCGACTACAAGAACCTCCTGGCGGTCTTTAGCGAGCGCGGCCGCATCGTGCGCGCGCTTTACTACACCGCCATGATCGAGGATCAAGAGTATTCGCCGCTGCGTCCCCTGGTCGATTGGCTCGATTACAACGGCTATTCCTTGGTGACCAAACCGGCCAAGGAATTCATCGACCACGCCGGGCGGCGAAAGATCAAAGGCAACATGGACATCGAAATCGCGGTCGACCTGATGGAAATGGCGCCGCGCCTAGACCATGTGTACCTGTTCTCGGGCGACGGCGACTTTCGCCGATTGGTCGAATCGGTGCAGCGCCAGGCAGTGCGGGTAACGGTCGTCAGTTCCATCGCCACGAGCCCACCGATGATCGCCGACGACCTGCGCCGACAGGCCGATGCCTTTATCGACCTTACCGACTTGATGCCGCGCATCGCGCGGACCCACCGCGACCCGCAAAAACCCGCCAACGAACCGGACGGCCCGCGCGCGTTGCGCGACAGCGCCTGATCCTTAAGGTTGGGGGATGGAGATACCCGCCCCCGACTGTTCGCTCTGCCCACGATTGGCGGCGTTTCGCGCAGACAACGCCACAACTTTTCCCGATTGGCACAATGCGCCGGTCGCGTCGTTCGGGGCGGCCGATGCGCCCTTGCTGATCGTCGGCTTGGCCCCCGGTTTGCGCGGGGCGAACCGCACGGGACGGCCCTTCACCGGCGACTGGGCTGGTCAGCTCTTGTATCCCACCCTACTGAAGTTCGGCCTCGCCGAGGGACCTTACGGCGAACGTCCCGACGACGGGCTGCGATTGGTTGACTGCCGGATCACCAATGCGGTGCGCTGTGTGCCGCCCCAAAACAAGCCGACCGGCGCCGAAGCCAAGGCGTGCCGGCCGTTCTTGGTCAGCGAGATCGCCGGCATGCCGCGGTTGAAGGGTATCTTGGCGCTCGGGACGCTGGCGCACGACGCGGTGCTGACGACGCTCGGCGAAAAGCGCGCGGCCCACCGCTTCGGGCACGGCGCGGTACATACCTTGGCAAACGGGCTGTGGCTGGCGGACAGCTATCACTGCTCGCGCTACAACACCAACACCGGTCGACTGACGACCGAGATGTTCGACGCAGTGGTCGGCGCGGCGGTCGCGCGCTTGCGCGGTTAGGTCGCACGTAGGGCGCTAAGCCGCGCCAGGGTGAAACAGACCAACGCGCTCGCCGTCACGACCGCCAGCACGATCGCTAGCGGCATTGCGGTTTGGTGGGTAACGAGCCCCGCCGCGACGGTGCCCCCTGCCCCCATCGCATAACCCCAAAACCCCAACAGCGACGACCCGGCTCCGGCCATGCGCGGGTCGGCACCCACCGCCAGAGCGTTGACCATCGGGATCGCAAATCCATTGCCGAACCCGAAGATCGCCACCGGCAATGTGATCGCCAGGACCGGGCCGGCGTCGGTCAACGCCAGCAGGCCAAGTGCCGCCGGCGAGATCAACGAGACAGCAGTGCCGAAAACCACCAGCGACTCGGGCCGGAAGCGATGGCCGATCCGTACCACGACGAAGTTGGCGCCCAGGAAAGCGAGCGTCAGCGACATCATGATGAGACCGACCCCTTCGACCGGCGTCCCGAAGGCGTTGGTCAGGACGAAGGGAACCGACGCGATAAACGCGAAGAAGCCGGCGCGCAGGAAGCCGCCGCCGATCACGTTGAAGGCAAACGGCGCGCGGCGCATCAGCGACCAGTAGTCCGCGAGATACCCGGCGATACCGGCGGGCCGCTCGACACTGCCGCGGGCCAGGAGCGGCGCGCGCCGTGCCGATAGGTAGAGAACCCAGAGCGCCAAAGCACCGAGCACGATGAAACTGACCCGCCAACTTCCCGTAAGTCCTTCGAGCCCGCCGCCGATCAACGGGGCGGCAGTGGCGGCAAGCGAGGCGGCCATCGACAAATAGACGAACACGCGGGCGGTGTCGGCTTGGCCGAAGGAATCGCGTGCAATCGCCCGTGGCAGGACGGCGACCCCGGCTGCACCCAGCCCCTGGAGCATCCGTCCGGCAATCAACAGCTCGATGGTCGGCGCGAGGGCGCATCCGGCTGTGCCGATAACGAAAATCACGAGGCTACCCGCGAGGACCCGCCACCGGCCCAACCGGTCCGACGCAGGCCCGTGCCAGACCTGAACTAGGCCGAACGTCAGAATGAAGGCCGTCAACGAAAACTGCGCCAGGGCCGGCGTCGTTCGCAGGTCCGCCGCGATCGAGGGGAGCGAGGGAACATAGATGGTCGATGCCACCACGGAGACCATGGTCGCGATCATCAGGTAGGGAATGGCGATCGGCGGCGGCGCCGCGGGCGTGGAGGGCATTGCTGCACGCTGTGGCGACCGAACCGATTCGTCAAGGGCCGGACCGGAGCGCTAGACTGACGTTCATGCACCGCGTGACGTCATGGGGACGACCGACCGGCTGGGCTAGTAGCGGCGGCTGAGATGCGCCCGTTCGCCGACACCGCAGTGCAATCGGCCTACGAGGCCTATCCGACACGGATACGGGCCACGATGATGCGGCTGCGCGAGTTGATCTTGGAGTGCGCGGCCGACGAGGAAATCGGCGGCGTCGTCGAGACGCTGAAGTGGGGACAGCCGGCCTATCTGCCTGCCAAGGCGCGGACCGGAACAACGGTACGGCTCGGGCAGGTACGCGAAGCGCCGGACGCCTGCGCGCTGCTGGTGCACTGCCAGACCGATTTGATCGATAGTTATCGCGGGTTATTCGGCGACGAGCTTGTGTTCCAGGGGGACCGTGCGATTTTGTTTCCGCCGGGGGCCACCGTTCCCTCCGCGGCGGTCCGCCACTGCATTACGCTCGCCCTGACCTACCACGCCCGCAAGCGGGCGCGGGGCACCGCGCGGCGCTAACCGCGGCTGCGCAACAGGCGGGCCTGGCTGAGTTTCCAGTCGCGCGCTTTGACATCGGCGCGCTTGTCATAGTTCTTTTTACCGCGACCCAAGGCGAGTTCGAGTTTTGCAATGCCGCGGGCATTGAAATAGATCTTGAGCGGGATGATCGTCATGCCGCCACGCCGGACCTCGCCCAAGTATTTCTCAAGCTGCTTTTTGTGCATCAGCAGTTTGCGCGGGCGCGTCGGTTCGTGGTTGGCGCGGTTGGCCGCTTTGTATTCGGGGATGTGGGCGTTGACCAGCCATAGCGCGCCGTCGCGTTCGGCGGCGTAGGCTTCGGCGATGCTGCCTCCGCCCGCGCGCAGGCTCTTCACTTCGCTGCCGGTTAGGATGATCCCGACTTCGAGCGAGTCCTCGATGTGATAGTCGCGCCGCGCCTTGCGATTGACCGCGACGGTGCGGTCGACCCGCGGCGGTTTAGCTGCCATGTCGTCACTCGATCAGGCCGACAGACTTCAGGGCAGTTTGCACGCGTTCTTTGGTCTTGTCGCCGATGCCTACCAAGGGCAGGCGCAATTCGTCGGAACACTTGCCCAGCAGGCTCAGCGCATATTTGGCCGGCGCCGGGCTGGTTTCGAGAAACAGCGCGATATGCAGCGCCATCAACCGGTCGTTGAGGGCCAGCGCATCGAGCGGACGCCCCTCCGCCCAGGCCGTTTGAAACTCGGCACACAGACGCGGCGCGACATTCGCGGTCACCGAGATGCAGCCGTGCCCGCCGTGGGCGTTGAAGGCCAGCGCCGTCGGATCTTCGCCCGACAATTGGCAAAACTGCGGCCCCAGCAACAGCCGCGTCGAGGTGACGCGGGGAATACTTGCGGTGGCATCTTTCACGCCGACGATGTTGGGCAGTTCGGCCAAGCGCGCCATCGTCTCCTGCGACATGTCGATAACGCTGCGCGGCGGAATATTGTAAATCAGGATCGGGAGATCGACCGAATCGTGAATCGCTTTGTAATGGGCGTACAGGCCTTCTTGCGTCGGCTTGTTGTAGTAGGGCGTGACCACGAGGGCGGCATCGGCGCCAGCGGCCTTGGCGTGTTGGGTGAATGCGATCGCCTCGGCGGTCGCGTTAGACCCGGTGCCCGCGATCACCGGCACGCGGCCCGCGGCGGCCTCGATGCACAGCTCGGTCACACGCTTGTGTTCGTCGTGGGTGAGGGTCGGCGACTCCCCGGTCGTTCCGACGGGGACGAGACCGTGGGTCCCTTCGGAAATCTGCCATTCCACGAGGTCCTGAAAGGCTTTCTCGTCGACAGCGCCGTTCTTGAAGGGTGTCACCAACGCGACGAAGGAGCCCTTGAACATGGCTAACCCCATAGAGACATTGTGGAAATTCGCGCGACCATAGCGTGCAGGGCACACCCTCGCAAGCGAGGGTAGTGTATGATCGCACCGGAATGAGGTGAGAGGACCATGGGCCGACTACTCGGGTCGATCATCGCCGGAACCGTCGTGTTCGGTCTCTGGTCGGGGGTACCAGCCGCCTGGAGCGCCGAAGCGTTGTCGCCGAGCGACCGGCTGCGCTACACCGAGGCGTTCGCTGACGCCGAGAAAGGGCGCTGGGCGGCGTCGATGGAAGCCGCCGCGCAGGGTACCAATCCGCTCGCCACCAGCTACTTCCGTTGGCGCTACTACAGTCAGCCCGGGGCGACGCCGACCTTCGACGAGATCGCTTCGTTCATCGACACCCATCCAGACTGGCCGCAAATGGCGCGCATGTTGCGCAATGCCGAAGCGTTGCTGCAGGCCCGCCCCGAAGACGACGACCCCTTCGTGTTGGACTGGTTCGGGCGCTATCCGCCGGTCAGTACGACGGGAAAGATACGCCTCGCCGAGGCCCAATTACGCAGCGGCCAACTCGATGCCGGCTACAAGCTGCTGCGCGAAGCATGGATCGAAGGCAATTTCGAGCGCGGCGACGAACGCACCATCCTGCGGCGCCACCGCCAACTCCTAACGCGCGACGATCACGCCGAACGGCTGGACCGATTGCTGTGGGATCGCCGCCGCGGCGACGCGATGCGGCTTCTGCCCAATGTATCGAGCGAATTGCGCGCGCTCGGCCTGGCGCGGATCGGCTTGATCGAATCGGCAGGAAACGTCGATACGCTGATCGGCCGGGTGCCCGACGCACTGCGCGACAATCCCGGCCTTGCCTTCGAGCGCGCCCGGTGGCGCCGGACCAAGGGATTCGACGACCGCGCCCGCGAGATCATGCTAGAGCCGCGCCTGAGCGAATTGCGGGCCGACAAGTGGTGGCAGGAACGGCGCATCCAGGTTCGCAACGCACTTTATGAAGGCCAGGTCACCGACGCCTATGTCGTGGCGACGTTGAGCGACTTGGAACCGGGCGGGGCGGACTACGCCGAAGCTGAATGGTTAGCGGGCTGGGTCGCGCTGCGGTTTCTCAATCAGCCCGACTTGGCCTTGGATCACTTTGCGAGATTGCACGACGCGGTGTTGTTTCCGGTCAGCGTGTCGCGGGCGGCCTATTGGGCCGGGCGCGCCGCCGACGCGTTGGACGACACCGACCTGGCAGCGAAGTGGTATGCGGACGCGGCGCTCTACCCCCTCACCTATCACGGGCAGCTCGCGATCGAACGCCTGGGTGCCGCGCCGACCTTGGCGCTGCCGCCCGAGCCCGCCCCGACCATTGCCGAGGCCGAAGCGTTCCCGGGCAAGGAGATGGCCCGCCTGACGCGTTTGTTGGCCGACCTCGGCCAAAGCCGGGAGGTCGACCCGTTCGTATTGACCTTGGATGAACAGGTGCGTACCGCCGGCGAACGGGTGCTTGTCGCCGTCCTCGCCGACGCGCTGGGCCGGCGCGACCTTGCGGTGCGCGTCGCCAAGAACGCCGAACGCGACGGCGTCTATTTGCCGACGCGGGCCTATCCCGTGATCGAGATGCCGCGGACCTACGTTCAGGACACCGCGTTGCTACTCGCCATGTCGCGCCAAGAAAGCGCCTTCGACCCCGAGGCCGTGAGCCATGCCGGGGCGCGCGGCCTGATGCAATTGATGCCGGCGACGGCCCGGCATACCGCCAAGAGTATCAATGTCCGGTACAGCGCCGCGCGCCTGACCAGCGATCCCGCCTATAACGCCATGCTGGGCTCGGCCCACCTGAAGGAATTGCTGGAGACATTCGACGGTAATTATGTGTTGGCGGTTGCCGCATATAACGCTGGCGAAGGCCGGGTAAGGCGCTGGCTGCGCCAAAACGGCGACCCGCGCACAGACGCGGTCGATGCCGTCGACTGGATCGAATTGATTCCCTTCACCGAAACCCGCGACTACGTTCAACGGGTGATGGGCAATCTGCAGGTCTATCGTACCCGCCTCGCCAAGGGCGAGACGGTACCGCTGCGCCTGACCAAAGACCTGACCAACTAAGAAGGCATGAGCATGACCGTAGCGGCACCCGAGGCCGGTTTTCGCGCGCGTACCTTTACCGTGGGAGACGGGACGCAACTTTACTACCGCGACTATGGCGACATCCTATCGACCAAGACGGCCATCATTTGTCTGTCGGGCCTGACCCGCAATTCGAAGGACTTTCACCGGCTGGCGCTGCGATTGGCGCCGGACCGCAGGGTCGTCGCCATGGATTACCGTGGGCGGGGGCGATCGGATTACGATTCGAACCCCCAGAACTACCTACCCGAGACCTACGTGCGCGATGTCCTCGACCTCGCTGCGGTGACGGGCATCCACCGCGCGGTTGTGATCGGCACCTCGCTCGGCGGTCTCGTCTCGATGGGCCTCGCTGTGGCACGGCCGACGCTCCTGGCGGGCGTCGTGATGAACGACATCGGCCCGGAGATCCCGCTCGCCGCACTCAAGCGGATCGGCAGCTATGCCGGCAAGGACGAGACTTTTGGCAGTTGGGAAGCGGCGATCGCCGAATGCAAGGCGCGCTATGGGTCCGCCCATCCCGGCAAAACGGATGGCGACTGGGCGGAACTGGCGCACGACAGCTTCGTCGAAAAGGACGGGCGGATCGTACCCGACTACGACATTCGCATCACCAAAGCCCGACCGCCCAACCCGCCACCTGACCTTTGGGCGCTGTTCGGCGCGCTTGGGCGCATCCCCGTCTTGGCCGTTCGCGGCGAGATCTCGGACGTTCTGACAGAGGAAACCTTCGACAAAATGGCTGCGGCCAAGCCCGACCTGATCCGGGTCACCGTGCCTCGATGCGGACATAATCCAAGCCTGGGCGAACCCGAAGTGCGCGCCGCGCTCGACCCGTTCTTAGACCGGATCGACGCGCGCGAAGTTAGCCACGGGTAGCGCCCCTAGGCTCGGACCGATAAAGTCCGCGGCGTTTACCCAGGAGGCGCCGTGGCCGAATACCGCGAACATACCCACACCACCCGCGAGGGATTGTCGCTGTACTACCGGGCTTACGGTCCGGACGACAACACCGGCACGCCGGTCCTGTGTCTGAGCGGACTGACCCGAAACTGCCGCGACTACCATGCGCTTGCAGTGCATCTTGGCCGCTCGCGCCGGGTGCTAACGCTGGATTACCGTGGCTGTGGGCGTTCGGACCGCGATCTCGACTACATGAACTACCAGGTCGACAACGACACTGCCGATGTCGTCGACCTGCTGGACGGAATCGGCGTGAGGCGCACGATCTTTGTCGGTACGTCGCGCGGCGGCCTAGTGACGATGACCTTGGCCCTGTCGCGCCCGGATCTGATCGCCGGCGTCGTCCTGAACGACGTCGGTCCGGCCCTGCGTAGCGGCGGTCGGGGTAAGGTGGCCAAGTATTTCGACCTCCCCTATGCCTACGCCAATTGGACCGACGCTTGCGCCGCCTATCGCGCTTGGTCGGAAAAGACCACGCCGGGCCTGACCGACGCCCAATGGATGGAACGCGCCCGCGCGACGTTCGTCGAAACCCGCGACGGTCGGGTGCACTTCGATTTCGATCCGAAGATGGGCGACGCCTATCGCGGCCGCACCAACCCGCCCCATAGCTGGGCCAAGTTCGAGGCGATGAAAGACAAGCCCATCCTGTCGATTCGCGGCGAATGGTCGGGCATTCTCACCGCCGAAACCGTTGCGGAAATGCGTGGGGTCAAACCCGACCTGCAAGCGGCGACGATTCCCAATCGCGGACATACGCCATTGCTGGACGAACCCGAATCTTTGGCCGCGATCGACGCTTTTATGGCTGGGGTACCGTGAACGCCCCCTACGCCGGCACCGCCCTCGAACAGGCGCCAGACCGAGCCACGTCGGACTTACCGACCTATGAGGACATTCTCGACGCTGCGGCGCGCTTGCGCGGCATCGCCGTCCGCACGCCGCTTTTGGAAGCGGCGCTCCTTAACGACCGTGCGGGCGCACGCGTCTTGGTCAAAGCGGAAATGCTGCAAAAGACCGGATCGTTCAAGCTGCGCGGCGCGTGGAATAGGATCGGTAGGCTGACGGCGTCACAGAAAAAGGTGGGCGTACTGTGCTATTCGTCCGGCAACCATGCGCAGGGCGTCGCGGCCTCGGCGCTGCTGGCCGGCACCAGCGCTACGGTCTTGATGCCGGCCACAGCGCCCGTGTTGAAGGTTGCGCGGTGCCGGGCCCTAGGCGCCACAGTCATCCTGCACGAAGGTGACCGCTACAGTATGGTGGCCCGGGCCATCGACATGGCGAACGCGGAGGGTCGGGTCTTGGTTCCGTCCTACGACGACCCGCTCATCATTGCCGGTCAGGGCACCGTCGGCCTGGAGATTGCCGAGGATTTGACCGCCGCCGAAATCGTGCCCGATGCAGTGCTGGTGCCCTGCGGTGGCGGCGGCCTCTTGGCAGGCACCGCAACGGCGATCAAGAAACGCTTTCCGCACGCTGCCGTCTACGGCGTGGAGCCCGCCGGTTTCGACGACACCGTGCGCTCGCTTGCCGCCGGGTCACCGGTCGCCAACCAACCCGGTGCACGCACGATTTGCGATGCCCTGATGGTGCCCGAACCCGGCGCCCTGACCTTCGCCGTCAACCGGACGTTATTGACGGGTGCCGTCGCGGTCGACGACGGCGCGGTACGCGGCGCGATGGCGGCAGCCTTCGAACATCTGAAAGTCGTTGCCGAACCGGGCGGCGCGGTGGCGCTGGCGGCGCTCCTAGCCGGCGCCGTCGACCTTCGCGGCAAGACGGTGGTGGTGGTTGCCTCGGGCGGCAACGTGGACCCCGCGACCTTTGCCGATGCCATTGCGCCCCACCCCTAGACCAGGAGACCGGACGATGATGAAGAATTACCTGGCGCTGCGCGCCGAACACAATCAGTGGGCCAACGCACGGCTATACGGTGTCGCCGGACAGTTGAGCGAAGCCGACTATATTGCCGACCGTGGCGCGTTTTTCGGATCGGTGCACCGGACGCTCAATCATATTGTTGCCACCGACCTGATTTGGATGCACCGGATCGACGGCACCGGGAGCGTACCGGCCGGTCTGGATACCGTATTGTACGACACGTTTGCCAGCACCCGGGACGCGCGCGAGGCGCTGGATGCACGCATCATCGCCGCGGTCGATGCCCTCGACGACAACAGTCTGAGGGAACCGATTCGGTTCACCTCCCGCGCCGGCGATAAGGTGGCAATCGCCACCAACCTGATGGTCGCCAATCTGTTCAACCACGAAACCCATCACCGCGGGCAGGTCCATACGATGCTGACAGGCCTCGGCAAAGAGGTCCCGCCGCTCGACTTCTTCCCGTTCCTGATGGCGACCGGACGGTCGGGCGGCTAGGCGCTGCTCTTCGTTTCGGTTGTTTCGCCGATGATCGGCGTGGGGGCGGCGTACTCGTCGTCGCGGGCGGTTTCGATCAAGGGGCTGACGGCCTCGGGCGGCATCCCGAGGAGGCGCATGGTTTGCGCGGCGAGCTGGAGACTAGCTTCCACCGTTTCGGGCACCGTCCCGGTGGCCCCGGCGCGTTCGAGTTCGGTCGCGTGTTTGCGGTCGCGGGCGCGCACCAACACGGGCACGCCGGGCCAAGACTGCCGCATGGTTGCAACCGTGCGAGCGGCGCGCGCAGGGTCGTCCATCGTGACGACAACGCACGCCGCATGGCCGGCGCGGGCCCGCTCCAAGACATCCTTGCGGCTGGCATCGCCGTAGAACACTGGGAGGCCGTGGGCACGGCAGGCACCGAGCCGACGCGCATCGAGGTCGAGTGCGATGTAGGGCACCTTTTGCGCCTCGATCAGGCGGCCGATGGTTTGCCCGACCCGGCCGAAACCCGCCAGCACGATGTGGTCTTCTAGATCCGGCGCCGCAATTTGCGCGTTGGGGCGAATTTCCAGCGCGTGGCGGTCCATCATAAGGACGGCGCGGCGGCCCAATCCCGCCACAATCGGCGTCGCCATCATGGTGACCCCGGTAACGATGATCATGAACTGGGCGACGTCGCCTTGCAGGATACCGAGCGCCAGCGCCGCGCCGACGACGATGAACGCAAATTCCCCTGACTGCGACAAGAGGAAGCCCACCTGCATTGCGACAACGCGCGGTTGCCGAAACAGAAGGGCCATGCCTGCCGCAATCACGCCTTTGATCAGCATCAGGCCGATAACCGACAGAACCACCCAGTGGAGACGGTCGGCGACGGCTGCGAAATCGACTCCCATGCCGACCGAGATGAAGAACAGCCCGAGCAACAGCCCTTTGAACGGCTGGATATCGGTTTCGACCTGGTGGCGAAACTCGGTTTCCGCCAAGAGCAAGCCTGCGAGGAATGCGCCGAGGGCCATAGAGAGACCGGCGAGATTGGTCAGCGTGGCAATCCCCAGGGTGACCAGCAGTGTTGTCGCGACGAACAGTTCGGCGCTGCGGGTTCCGGCGATGACGCGGAACAACGGCCGCAGTGCCCGGCGCCCGACGACGTAAATGACGAGAACCGCGGCGGCGGCGGTGCCGAGGGCGAGCGCGAGGTCGACAGCGAAGTTCCCCGCGGTCCCGCCCAGGACAGGAAGTAGAAACAGGATCGGCACGACAGCGAGATCTTGGAACAACAAAACCGAGAACGCGGCATGGCCGGGCGGCGTCGCCAACTCGCCGCGTTCGGACAAGAGCTGGACGACAATCGCCGTCGACGACAGGGCAAGACACAGGCCCAGCACCGTCGCAGCCTCGAGCGAGTTGCCCCAGGCCAAGGCCACACCGCCGATCACGACCGCGCTCACCATGACCTGGGCGCTGCCCATCCCGAAGACGAGGCGGCGCATCGCCCACAACCGCCGCAACGGCAATTCCAACCCGATGGTGAACAGAAGAAAGACCACGCCGAGTTCGGCTAGGCCGGCCACGCTCTCCACATCGTCGATCAGGCCGAAACCGTGCGGGCCGATGGCCACTCCGATCGCGAGATAGCCGAGGATCGGGCTGGCCCGCAGCCGGTGAAAAATGGGCACGATAACGACGGCGGCGATCAGGAAGATAAACAGATCGACCATGACCTGGGACGTAGCATCGTGCGGCATCGTTCAACCTTTCGCCGTACTGGCGGGCGTGTCCCCAAAGGTGCTACCAAAGTGCCGGGGACAAAGCCAGTCGGACATTGAGGGGAGGCGCGCATGACCCACAAAACGGCCTTTGGCCGAATCCACTACACCAGTAAGAAGCCTGACCGGATGGATGCCGAGCGCGGGCGCGAATGGTTTAGCATGACCAAGCACGGCGACGGCTCGCGCACCCTCACCGCCCATTGCGAAATCGACGACGCCCCGGCGGTGATCCGCGACGTGTCGTTGACCGTAGACAGGGATTGGCGGCCCAACGATTCGTCGGTGCGCATTACGGTCGGCGGCAATTTCGTCGGGTCGGGCTGGTTCCGGTTCACCGACACCGAAGCCGAGTGCCAGACTTCTACCGTGGCCGAAGGGCGGCTGACCCAACGCATTGCGGTGGCAGAGAAACCGCGCGGTTTCGGCAACCACGCGATCGCATCGGACGGCTGGCTGTTGAACTGTTACGACCTCGGCAAGGGGCCGGGCACCCAGTATTTGAACGACATGATGATTTCGTCACCGGACCACCGGGGCGCGACTGGCCCGACGATCTTTCGCCTGAACTTCGGGATCGAATTTGTCGGCGAAGAAAAGTGCACGGTCGGCGCCGGCACGTTCGATGCCCTGCACTTCAGGATCGTCGGCACCGAAGGCCAATTGCCAGAAACCCACCCGCCCTACGACATGTGGTGCACCGCCGACGGCGACTATGTCTTTCTCAAAGGCGCCGTAACGGGGTACATGATGACTCACTACGAATTGATCGAACTGCAGAGGTAGAGATGGCTGACGACAAAGGCATGCTGGTTTCTTGGACTGAAACCAATCCCGCGTTCGACGCGGAACTGCGCGAATGGTTTGTTCGCGAACATATCGACGAGCGCGCGCTGGACACACCGGGTTTCTACCGCGCGCGGTTCTACGACGCTGTCGACGCCAAGGTTGAGTATTTCGCGACCTACGAGACCGAGAGCCATACCGTATTGACCGGCGACGGATACCTGGAACGGGTCGGCAACCAAACGCCATGGAGCCTCAAGGTCATTCCACAACTGACGGTCCTAAACCGGATGACCGCGCGCGTGACGATCGACATGATGCACGGCGTCGGCGGGGCCGTGGCCGCGGTGCGCTTCTATCCGCCCCAGGATCAGGCCGGGCAGGAAAAGCTCCGCGTGCATCTACGCGATACTGTCTTTGCGCCGATGGTCAAAGAGCAAGGCGTGATGGGCGTGTGCCTCGCCGAAAACATTCTGGAGGCGGCGAACGCGACCGGGGCGAAGGCCCGCGCGCTCGGCGGAGCGATGCCGGTGCTTGAGAAGGTGGAATGGCTGGCGGTGATCGAAGCCAGCACCGATCAGATCGTGCGCACGGCCGCGCGCGGCGCGTTCGGCCCCGACGCCCTCAAGGCACACGGCGTCGCCGCTGCCCCCGAAATCGGCCTGTACCGTTTCGTCTACGGTATGGATAAACGCGGCGCCTGAGGGCGCCGCTAACCGCGCGCGGCCATCATCAAATCGGCAACGGTGCGGTTCCCCTCGCCGTCCAGCGCGCCCAATGCTGCCGCCACGCCCGCGATGTCTTCGGCGCTTCGGTTTTGGCTGAGTTTCCGTTTTCCTTCGATGCGGGCGAGCGGGATTTCGAAGGCGACGATGCCGTTGAGCATCGCGCCCATCTGCGCTTGGGGGAGCGCCCCCAGGGTCCAGGGTGGCTTCGGCGCCAAGCCTGCCTCGGACGCGGCGCTTAGATCGGCCAAGAGGGCGCACACCCGCTCGGGGTCTTCGACGATGCGTGGGACGCCGTAGGCGTGCACCGCAACGTAATTCCAGGTCGGGACGAGCCCCGGCGTGGCGTACCAGTCGGGCGAGACATACGCGTGCGCTCCCTGGAAAACGACCAGCGCTTCGCCCCCACCGAAGGCCCGCCAGATCGGATTGGCGCGGGCGATGTGCGCGCGCAGGGTGCCGTATGGCCCACGGTCGCGGTCGACCACGACCGGCAGGTGGACGGCCTCCAAGGAGCCCTCCAGCGTCACGGTCAACACCGCGAACGGGTGGGCCGCCATGATGTCGAACAGAACATTGGTCTCGCCGGGCGGAAACGCAAAGGGTGCGGGAACGTACATGGCAGCGCCTTCCGATGGGGTGGCACACCCCTGAACCGGGGTCGGGGAGGATGCGACAATCCTAACATTCGCTGCCCCTCGTCGCCGAACGCAGATCGGCCCCTCCTGTACTCGGGCGCCGTGGCACGACCGGCGCCGACATGCCACCATGGCTGCCGCGTCTTTTGATCCTCGTGTGGAGTTCTTTGTGACCGGCAATCTTTTTGCGTTGTTCGAAAGCCGGTTCCCGGCGGACCGCGACGCACCCCTGATCGACAGCCCGCGCCGCGGCATCTTTAGCTTTAGCGATGCGATCCTGTGGAGCGACCGCTTCGCCCGCGCCCTCCAGGCTGAGGGTGCTAAACCGGGCGACCGGATCGCCGTTCAGGTCGACAAGTCGCCCGAGGCGATCTTTCTTTACCTCGCCTGCCTCAAGGCCGGACTGGTCTATTTGCCGTTGAACACCGGGTACGAACTTGAAGAGGTGCGCTACTTCGTGAGCGATGCAGAACCGAGCGTCTTCGTGACGAGCGATGCCGCACGGCCCAAGATCGCCGACGCGCTCGGCGCCACGCCAGTGCTGACCCTGAACGCCGACGGCAGCGGGACTCTCGTGGCGGCAGGTGCCGCGTTTACAGACGAGAGCGTAGCCATCTGCCCGCGCGACGACGACGACCTCGCGTCGATCATCTACACCAGCGGCACCACCGGGCGGCCCAAGGGCGCGATGCTGAGCCACGGCAACCTATCGTCCAACGCGCGCACGCTGCACCGGATTTGGGGGTTTGTGCCAGGCGATGTGCTGCTGCACGCGCTGCCGATCTACCATGTCCATGGACTGTTCGTGGCAACGCACTGCGTGCTGCTGAACGGATCGCATATGATTTTCTTGGAGTCTTTCGATGCCCCCACCGTGATCGAGCTGTTGCCAAAGGCAACGGTGATGATGGGGGTGCCGACCTTCTACACGCGACTGCTGGATGACCCTGCTTTCACCGCCGATGTCTGCGCATCGGTTCGATTGTTCGTTTCGGGCTCGGCACCGCTGTTGCCCGAGACCTTCGAGGCGTTCGAGGCGCGAACCGGGCAGACCATTCTGGAACGCTATGGGATGACCGAGGCGGGCATGATTACCTCCAACCCACTCGACGGTGCGCGCTTGGCCGGTACCGTCGGCTACGCCCTGCCCGATGTGGCGGTTCGCGTGGTCGACGACGCGGGTACGCCGCTCGACGCGGGCGGCGTCGGTGGGCTTGAGGTGCGGGGCCCCAACCTGTTCAAGGGCTATTGGCGCCAACCTGAAAAAACCGCCCAAGACATGACCGCGGACGGCTACTTTCGCACCGGCGACATGGCAACCCAGGCGGCGGACGGCCGCGTATCGTTGGTCGGCCGGGCCAAAGATCTGATCATCAGCGGCGGCCTGAACGTCTACCCCAAGGAAATCGAGACCGAGATCGACGCCGTACCGGGTGTCGGCGAAAGCGCCGTTATCGGCGTACCGCATCCCGACTTCGGCGAGGCGGTGGTCGCGGTGGTGACGCGGCTCGACGAGATCGTCGATGAGGCCGCGATCCTGCGGGCCCTGGACGGACGGTTAGCGCGGTTCAAACGCCCCAAGCGGATATTTTTCGTCGACACCCTACCGCGCAACGCGATGGGCAAGGTGCGCAAGAATACGTTGCGCGAGACCTTTGGCGGCTCCTTCGAGACGCCCGCCAAGACATCTTGACGGCAATCAATGCCGGAGGCGCGGCACCGGCGCACGGTGAAACGGTCGCTTTCTGATCCGACCGGAGGCCGCGCGATGCATGCCGTTACAACCTGGGTGATATTGGCCGACGCCGGTCGCGCTCGCATTGTCGAGTCGCCCGGGCCCGGCAAAGGCCTTAGCGAAATAGCGACTTTCGACTCTCCGTCGCGGCATGACGCGGCGCGAGAACTCGGCAGCGATCGACCAGGGCGGACCGGCGACCGAATGGGGCCAGGCCGACATGCTCTGGAACCTCGGCAAGACCCCAAGGATATCGCGACCCAAGGATTCGAACGCGCGTTGGTGGCGCACCTTGTAGAGTCCGCTAAACGGAAAGCGTTCGACAGATTGGTCGTGGTCGCCCCTCCAAAAGTACTAGGTGATCTGCGCGAGATGCTGGATGGGAAAATTGCGATCGAAACGACTCTCGCCAAAGACCTCGTATCGGTAGCGACCCACGACCTTGAAGATCATCTGCGCGCCGTCATCAATTTCTGACGTCGCTGGCAGACTGCCTCGGAGGCCAAAATGAAACCACGCGTCGCCATTGCCGCAGCCTTCGGCCTCGGCCTTGCCGTCGGCGTAGCGGGCACCGCTTCTTGGGCGCCCCAGGCATCGCCGAGTCCGTCATTGACGACCGCCGATATTCTCGGCTTCGACGAGCGCGTTCGCCTTATCGTCGAGGAATGCGTCATCGCGGGTGCCGGTACCAACCTCGCCAGTCTGCGCTGCCACCTGGAGTGACAGCGGCAGGGTCGATCGACCGCCGCCGGTCGGCGACGGTCGACTTCGGTACGGACGGCTAGGCCGCTTTGACTTCGATCTTGCGGGTCTTGGCCTTGGACTCCGCGCTCTTTGGCACCGTGATTTCCAAAATGCCATTCTTCAACGTCGCAGCGACTTTGGTATCGTCGATGCCCGGTGGCAGCGACACCGATCGGCGATAGGTCCGCCGCGAGCGCTCGACCCGGTGGTAGTGCTTGTCTTTTTCCTCGGTCTTTTCTTCGTGCTTGCCAGTGATCGTCAACACGCCGTCGGCAACCTCGACATGCATGTCCTTCTCCGAGACTCCCGGCAGCTCCGCGGAGATGTGGACCGCTTCCTTGGTTTCCGACACATCGAGCCGGGGCAAGGCGAAACCGTCTTCGCCCTCCGGCTCGCGCCAGGGAGTCATGCGGGCTCCCCAACCGCCCATGAAGTCGTCAAACAGGCGATCGATCTCTCCTTGCAACGATGTCAGGGTACCAAGCCCCGTGCGACGCGGAATCACTTCACCTTTTGCCATGTTGTCCTCCACAAGTTGGATCCCCCAATGGGATACCTTCCTCTATTGCGCACAGGTGGGTCTGGCGTTGATCGCGGTCAAGATTCCAATTGATCCGACGCAACGCCCGCGAGGAACGGCGTGCGACCATGGTCGTTCACATCGGAGGTGCCACTTATGTTCGACCGAAACCACCATCATCCGCACTACCGCGAACCGTTGTTGGGCCGAGTGCTCTTCGTGATCGGGATCGCGGCCTTTACCGTCAACGTCGTGGGCGCGGTGCTGACTTACCCGGCCTGGATCTCAGGCAACCTGAGTATTCTGACGGTGTGGATCGCCGGACTAAGCAGCGCGTTGATTTTGGTTGCGATGGGCCGGGTTCTGGATGTCCTCGCGGATATCCGACATGAAGCGACGAGCGTCCACCAACTCTTGCAATCCGCGGCAGGGTCGCCAGTCGGACAGCCGGATCGACGGGACGACGACTAGCACGCCTCTCGCCCGCAATCGCGTCGACGCCGGGCCGGGATTTGCGGACAGCCGTTCCTGGGGGGCACAATTGCCCCGAGGAGGCGTCCCATGTTCCAACCCCGCGGCCACAGCGCCCACAACGACACGTTCGCCCGCGACAACCTGCCACCGCTCGACCTTTGGCCGGACATGGACTACGGCGCGGTGCCCGCCCTGGCAGCCTATCCCGGCCAAATTAACGTCGCCCGCGACCTCCTAGACATCCACGTCGCCGCCGGTTTCGGCGACCGTCCAGCCCTGCACTTCAACGGTGCGTCCTGGTCCTATGCGGTGTTGCACGCGCAGGCCAATCGCATCGCCCGTGTATTGGTTGAGGACATGGGCCTGGAAACCGGCAATAGGGTGTTGTTGCGCGCACCCAACAACCCGATGCTGGTTGCCGCATGGTTCGCGGTGCTGAAGGCCGGCGGGATTTGCGTGACGACCATGCCGATGCTGCGGTCGGGCGAACTCGTTCCCCTGATCGAGAAGGCCCAGGTGAGCCACGCACTGTGCGATATCGCCCTTGCGACCGACCTCGATACCGCGTGCAAAGGCTTGCCTATCACGGCGCTGCATTTCAGTGCCGATGGGACCGGCGACCAGGCACTGGAGCGCGCAATGGCTGGCAAACCGGCGACCTTCGACACCGTGGATACCGCCGCCGACGACGTTGCGTTGATCGCGTTCACCTCCGGTACGACCGGCGGTTCGAAGGGAACGATCCATTTCCACCGCGATGTCCTGGCGATTGCCGATCTGTTTCCGCGCCACGTGATTTCCATCGGCCGCGACGATGTGTTCGCGGGATCGCCGCCCCTCGCCTTTACGTTCGGGTTAGGCGCTTTGGTCGTGTTCCCGATGCGCTACGGCGCATCGTCGGTGATGGTCGAGCGGTTCGGGCCCGACACGATGCTGGAAACCGTTCAACGGTACGGCTGCACCGGAATTTACACGGCGCCGACGGCCTACCGAGCCATGCTGCCGAAGGTGAACGACTTCGACCTATCGCGCTTGAAGGTGTGCGTATCGGCCGGCGAACATCTGCCCAAGGCGACGTGGGAGGCCTGGCACAAGGCCACCGGCATCGCGTTGATCGACGGCATCGGCGCGACCGAACTCCTGCATATCTTCGTTTCCGCGTCGGGCGCGGAAATTCGGCCCGGTGCCACCGGTAAGGCGATCGCCGGCTACGAGGCCCGACTGATCGACGCCGAAGGTGAACCACTGCCGCCCGGCGGCGAGGGGCGCCTTGCGGTACGGGGACCGACGGGGTGCCGCTATCTTGCCGACGCCGAACGCCAGAAAGGCTACGTGCAGGACGGCTGGAACGTGACCGGCGACGTCTACCGCGAGGACGCCGAGGGCTACTTGCACTACATCGCCCGGTCCGACGATATGATTATTTCGGCGGGCTACAACATCGCCGGGCCCGAGGTGGAGAACGCACTGCTGACCCACGCAGCGGTGCAAGAATGCGCCGTCGTCGGCGTGCCCGATGACGCGCGCGGCCAATTGGTCAAGGCTTTTGTCGTCGCAGCACCCGGCGTCAGCGGCGATGCGGCCCTGGCTAAAATCCTGCAAGACCATGTCAAAGCGACGATCGCGCCCTATAAATATCCCCGGGCGATCGACTTCGTCGACGCGCTGCCGAAGACCCAGACCGGAAAAGTTCAGCGCTTCAAGCTGCGCGACAGCTAGGCCGACCGATCACAAACGAAACAGGGAGAAAGCCATGGAGCATCGTACGTTGGGGCCCTCCAATCTGGAGGTTTCGCTGGTCGGATTGGGGTGCAACAACTTCGGCGGCCGCATCGGCGTCGAGGAGACGCGGGCCGTCGTGGATGCCGCGATCGACGCCGGAATCACCCTGTTCGATACCGCCGACGTCTATGGCAAGCGCGGCGGTTCGGAGACCTGCCTCGGTCAGGTCCTCGGCAACCGGCGCAAGGACATCGTGCTGGCCACCAAGTTCGCGATGCCGATGAGCGACGACGGGGCCATGCGCGGCGCGTCGCGGACCTACATTATGCGGGCCTGCGAGG
This sequence comes from Alphaproteobacteria bacterium, assembly GCA_040216735.1. Taxonomy (NCBI): domain Bacteria; kingdom Pseudomonadati; phylum Pseudomonadota; class Alphaproteobacteria; species Alphaproteobacteria bacterium. The sequence continues at coordinate 666,116 of JAVJOO010000005.1, forward strand.
CGAGCCTGAAGCGGCTGAAGACCGATTGGATCGACCTCTACCAGGTCCATACTCCGGACGCTGGCACGCCGATTGAGGAGACGCTGCAGGCGCTCGACGATCTCGTGCAGCAGGGCAAGGTGCGTCACATCGGTTGTTCCAATTATTCCGCCGACCAACTGGACGAGGCCCAGGATGCGGCGAGCGGCAACGGGTGGCATGGCTTCACCAGTTGTCAGGACCATTACAGCCTGCTCGCCCGCGACATCGACGACACGCTGCTGCCGGCGATCGTTCGCCGCGGCCTCGGGCTGTTGCCTTACTTTCCGTTGGCGAGCGGGTTGTTGACCGGGAAATACAGCCGCGACAATCCCCCGCCCGCAGGCACCCGAATGGCCGAAATGCCGATGATGGCCGACCGCTACATGACCGACCGCAACTGGGATATCGTCGACGGCCTGTCAGCCTTTGCCGCGCGCAACAACCGGTCGTTGCTTGAGTTGGCCTTTGCCTGGCTGGCTGCCCGGCCGACCGTGACCAGTGTGATTGCGGGTGCAACGCATCCCGATCAGGTGCACCTCAACGCGGCGGCGGTTGGTTGGAAACTCGGGGCGAAGGACATGGCCGAAATCGACCGGATCACCGGCGCCGCCTGACGTGAAGCTGTTCTATTCGCCGACGCCAAGCCTGCACAAGGTGCCCATTACCGCGCGGGAGAAGGGCGTGTGGGACCGTATCGCGGTCGTGCCGGTCTATCCCTACAGGCCCGCTTACGATATCAGCGCGATCAACCCGCTTGCCAAGGTACCCACGCTGACACTCGACGACGGCAGCGGGCTGTACGGGAGCCAAGTGATTTGTGAGTACCTCGATTCGCTTGGCCCCGCGCCGGTGCTGTTTCCGCCTTCGGGCCCGGCGCGGTGGGACGCGCTTCGGCGCATGGCCTTGGCCGATACCGTGTTCGAGGCGACCGTTTCGATCAATTTGGAGAATGGACGGCCGCGCGCGGAACGCCGCGCCGATCACTTTGCCCGGCAATGGCCGAAGATCGTGCACGGGCTCGACCAAATGGAGCGCGATGCCGGGGCGCTGGGCGACCAATGGGACATCGGACGCGTCGCGACCCTGCATCCGCTGAGCTATATCGATCCGGCGCGCGGTGCCGAAGATCCGTTATATCCCCATTACGATTGGCGGCCCGGACGCGCCGCGCTTGCGGCATGGTTCGATAAGCAGTCGACGCGGCCATCAGTGAAGGCCCAGCGGGCAACCGAGCCAGGCGACGATTCGCCCGAGAATTTGGCGCGCCACATCGCGGAGGTGTTGCGCGCGCGAGGGTCCGCCTAGGCCGCGCCGTCGCCGCGGGCGCCTAGCCCTTGCGGGCGCCGAACAAACTGCTGCGGTTCAACTCGCTGTCGGTGTCGTTGGTCGTGACGATGGCCGGCGATCCCGAGGCATCGACCGTCGCCCACGCTTCGCGCACGGAGCCCTTGGGGAACCCCGCCTGAATAAACAAATCGGCGGCCCCGATGTCATGCAGCGGCCCCCAGAAGGGTTCGTTGTTGTAGTAGGTATCCCAGTCGTGGACGAACGCATCGTGCGGATCGAGGCCGCGTCCGAGTTGCGGATCGGAATGCATCGTGACCCCGCCCGGCCGCAAAACCCGGTGGATCTCGCCCATGATGTTGCGGATCGCTTTGCCCGATGTCTCGTGGCACAGGCCGTGGGAGACCACGAGGTCGAAATAGTTGTCGGGAAAATCGGTGCGTTCGGCGTCCTGTTGCGAGAAATGAATCCGGCGATCGAACGCCTCGGCCCGCGCATGCCCGTAGCGCAGTTGCGGCCCCGCGACGTCGATGGCGTGGACCTCGGCATCCGGATAGGCCTCGACATAGGGAAAGGTGCCGCGGCCAATGCCGCAGCCCATGTCGAGAATGCGCCGGGGCTTAAGGTCGGGGAATTCCTGGCGGATAAAGCGAATGATGTTGTTGCCGGCGGCGCCGCCGTATAGGCGCGCACGGGAATCCTTAAAGGTTTCTGCGCGACGGCCCATGAAAGGCACGACATAGTAGTACCCGCCGCGGTCGACGAGCGCGCCTGCGTAGACATCGTCTTCGGTGATTTCGCCGCCGTAGCCGCCCGGCATACAGTGGATATCGATTGCCGCGTTGTAGCGCGGCACCTTGACCGCGGGGTCGAGACGGAGCGTCCCCTTTGGCCGTTTAACCTTGGCGCGGGCGATGAGATCGGGGAGTTGGCGTTCGATCGTCTCGCCGACGTTATCCCACATCATTTCTTGCAGAGTGCGGGCGACCGAACTCCAGGTTTGGCAAAAGTCGTCTTTCAGCAAGGCGCGGCGCACCTCGTGGCGATTGGCCGGCGCCCGCCCCGATGCCTTCGTAACCGCCGGGGCGACGCGCGCGCGGTAGACGTCCTTGCTTTTGGGATAGACCTCTTCCTCGGCGTGGATTTTGAACGCCGCGACATAGTTCTGTCGCGCCAACTCGTCGTGACTCGCGCGCGGCATCATGCGGTGGGGATAGGGCTCAAACATGGACGTCTCCTGCCGGACCGATCTAGGCGTAGTTTAGCAGTCACGGACCGGGCATAAAGAGGGCGTATCGCACCCGCGAGGCCACACCTATCGGAAAACGGGTATCTGCCTTGCGTTTTCCACATGCCCACGCGACGTGGGCACACGATAGAATGATGCCCGTCTCTTCGCCCGGAAGGCACCGCCGATTGGCGTTGCCCAGGTCCAGCCCATAGGACACGCCACAAATGGTCATGCGCCATGCTTCCCGCGCTCACAACCTCATTTCGACCATCGTCGTCATTTGGGTCGTTGCTTATTCGCTGCTCTTTCTCGGCGAGATTGCCTTGGAAAAGCTCGGTGTACGATCTGGCGGTTGGGGCGAACATCACTGGACGTTGATGGCGGCGATTGCCACTGGTATCTGGGCTGTTGTGTTCGCCGGAGTCGTCATGAGAAACCGCCGCGCTAGGTAGCGCCTTATTCAGCCAGTCACGAAGGTCGGTCACAGAACTGTCACCGAATGACCATAGGGTGCGCGGCTGGAGGAACGCCGCCGGGCGGTGGGTTCATTTCGTGGAGCGACCATGACCGACAAGATTTTCAACGTTCTGTTCCTGTGCACCGGGAACTCAGCGCGCAGCATCCTGGCCGAGGCCATTTTGGAGCGTGAAGGGATGGGTAAGTTCCGGGCCTTTTCAGCCGGCAGCCATCCGAACGGCGCCGTCAATCCCTACGCGACGGCTTTGTTGAAAAAACTGAACTACCCCGCCGAGCGTTTCCGGTCCAAGTCGTGGGACGAATTCGCCGTGCCGGATGCGCCGAAGATGGATTTCGTGTTCACGGTCTGCGACAACGCCGCCAGCGAAGTGTGCCCGGTATGGCCGGGCCAACCGATGTCGGCCCATTGGGGCGTGCCCGACCCCGCCGCAGCGGAAGGGACGCCTGTGGAAATCCACCTCGCGTTCTCGGACACCTACCGGATGCTGTCGAACCGGATAAGTTTGTTCGTCAACCTGCCGTTCAATTCGCTGGAAAAATTGGGCCTTCAGAAACGGCTCGACGCGATCGGCGCGGACAAGGCCACTCAAAACGCCTGACGTCTAGGCGGGCCGCCATGCCCCGTGCAGACCGGTGACGATCCGGTGGGGTAACACCACGGTAGCGATCGGCGGGGCGTCGATCGCTTGGGCGTCGAGGACCACGAGATCGGACCGGTTCTCCGCGCCGCGATAAACCAACGCAAGGAGATAGCCCTCGCCCTCAGCGGCATCGGCGCGGGCGGGTACGAAGACGGGTTCTTGCACGAGACACCCCTCCCCCGGCACGAAGCTGCGGCGCGCGCCCGTTGACCAGTCGTAGTGATGGACCGCGTCGAGACCGCGCACCGCACCGCTCCACCCGGCGCTATAGCCGTGGCGATAGGGGCGCCCGCGAAACCGTACGTCCATCACCGGCATTTCGCCGTTGGCCGCGTCGAACCGCCGCTGTTCCACGGTGCGTGACGTGGGATCGACGGTCCAGCGGTGCAGGGCGGGAAATTCGAGGCCGGCCGGCCACGATCCGTCGGGGTCGGGGAACAGCATGGCGCGGGGATAGCGAACGACGTCGCACAGGAGTAGGCCGTCCTGTTCGTAGGCGTTCATGGTGTGCGAGCCCCAGCAGCCTTCGAACGCGATCCAGTCGATGTCCGCACCGCTGCCGCCCTTGGGCAGGATGCCGAGGAACGACGCGCGCTCCTTTTCCCAAGCGACGTAGGGACCGCCGGCGGCCTCACGCGCATGGTCGTAGACCGCCGGGAACACCGTCAGCACGACGAAGTTCTCGGTCATGAACATGTCGTGGGTCATGCTTTCGTAGGGGACTTCGATTTCTGCGCTGTGGGTCACGGCGCCGGCCGCGTCGACGATATGGTAGGTGACGTTGCCGGGTGCGGGGTGTGGCGCGGTACGGCCAAAGACGTGCATCTCGCCGGTGGCCGGGTCGATCTTGGGGTGGACCATCATGTCGTGGGGGATCGCCCCGCCGAAATTGTAGGGACCGCGTGTCTCCAACGTCTCCGGATCGATCTCGTGCGGCAGCCCGGTCTCCCAGGTCGCGAGTACCTTGCTACCGTGGCACACGATCGTGGCGTTGGCAGTATTGCGGCTTGCCGCCCTGACCGACGGTGCCGCGGATAGCGGCTCGAACAGGGTGCCGAACAGCGCCTCGCCGGCCTCGCGTTCGCGCACGAAGCGCTCGGTGCGGACCCACTTGTTGGTGTAGTGGACGCGGCCATCGTCGAAGCGAAACGCATGCACCATGCCGTCGCCGTCGTACCAGTTGGCGTAGAAGCCGCGCGGCGGAAATTGCGGGTTGGGTCCGTTGCGATAGAACGTGCCCACCAGCCCCGGCGGTAGCGTACCGACGACCGGTAGATCGAAGGCTTCGCCTTCGAGGCGCCAGGGCGCAGCATTGCCCTGGAAGGAGTCGGGAAAGGGCTTGCTCATGGTCAGGCCGATTGCCGTCCGATTACTCGGCGGCGTCGCTTTTCTTGGGCGCGGCTTCCTCCGCCTTTTGGCGGTCGATGATCATTTGCTGGGCGCGGGCGGCGGACGCCTTAAAGTCTTCCTGGCTGTCGCGGACCCAGTCGTAGGATTGCCGGCGCTGGATGTTGTGGCCCTGAAAATGCGGCATGACGTGGCGCGCGATGAGTTCGTAGGACTTGAGCTTGTCTTCGAACCGGGCCCAGCCATGATCGACAGCGAGGTAGCAGCCGAACCCGCCGGTTTCTTTTTGCAGTTTTTCGATCTGGCGGATGGCGTCGCTCGGATCGCCAATGACGGCGCGCCCGATTTTGACGAGGTGCTCGGCCGGGTCGCCCTTGCCTTCGGGCGGCACCATCGGATGTGTCGCGACATCCTCGAAATACTGGATCCATTCGTCGATCCCGTAGCGCACGTTGGCGAAGGCCTGTTCGCGGGTTTCGGCGATGTGGACGGTGCTGACGAGGCGCCAGTTGGACCGGTCCATCGTATGCCCGTGTTTGCCGGCCATCTCTGTCGCGATGTTCCAGTTGCGAACCGCGGCGGCAATGCCCTCGGGCGAAGTGCCGCCCATCGCCATGAGGCTCGTCCCGAAACGCCCGGCGGAACGCGCTCCCGACGGCGAGATCACGCTGGCAGTGGCGACCTCGATCGGTTGGTTGGCGTAGGGACGCAATTGGAGACGGGCGTCTTTGAGTTCGAACCAGTCGGTTTTCATCGTGACGGTCTCGCCCGCGAAAAGGCGCAAGATCACATCGAGGGATTCGTCCATCATGTCGCGCTGGCGTTCGGCGACGATCCCCATCGCCTTGGCGTCGGAGACCAGCGCGCCGGGACCGGCACCCATCATCGCGCGCCCGCGGGTCATGTGATGCAACTGCATCATGCGGTCGGCGAGGATCAGCGGGTGATGATAGGGCAGCGACGAGACGCCGGTCCCGAGGCGAATGCGTTTGGTGCGATCACCCAGAACAGCGAGCACGAGTTCCGGCGAGGCGATCACCTCGGTGCCGGCAGAGTGGTGTTCGCCGATCCAGGCTTCGTCGAAGCCCAGCGCGTCGAGGTGTTGGACAACCTGCATGTCGCGCTCGATGCACAGGGTCGGATTCTCGCCAACCGGGTGGATCGGCGGAATGAAAGTGCCAAAACGCAAGTGGTTCATCGTGTTCCTCCCTCGGATCGCCCATTGTGGCAGGGCGGCGGCCGGAGTCTAGAAACGGCGATAAGGGCGCCCGGGGGGCGGTCGGCGCGCTAGATGGGCTCGGGCGGGAACTGCATGACCAGAACCGCCGCCCCGGTGGGGCCGGCCGTGAAGGTTTCGGTCTCATCGGCGCCGATGTAGACGCAACTGCCGGCGTCGAGGTCGGTGCCTCGGCCGCGCAGACTGCCTTGCATCACGAGGCCGTAACGTCCCGCGCCGGGGCGGCCCAGGGCAAGGCCGGTAGCGGCGCCCGCACCCAGGCCAAAGGTCGAGACGCCGAGCCCGTCGTCCTCGCACGGCATCGCATCGTGGCGTTCGACAGCGCCGGGCGGCAGCGACGCGACCTCGGGCAGGACAAACTCTTCGACCATCGCGAAGCGGCGGCGGACCGGACGCAGGGTCGGCCGGCTTTGGGGCATCGTCTTGCCACCCGAATCCCAGCAATTGCGAAGGGTGAGGTAATGGGTGGCGCGTTCCGTCGTGACGATCGGGCCGTAGGGCGTGTGGCCGCCGGCGAAATGCACCGTGAGGGCACCGACGGTCTTTTTGCCAAAGAGTGCATCGCCGCGCAGGAAGGCCTGGAACTGGTTGGTGTCGTGGTAGTGCGGCGGCACCGTGGCGCGCGGCGGTTGTTCGACGTAATAGGCCTGCGGCCGCCCCATCGCCGTGGCCGGCGGGTTCGGATCGACGTTGGCGGGCAACGCGCCGAAAAACGGCGTGACGTAATAGTTCTCGTCGCTCCCGGTCTCGGTATAGCCCGGCACCATCAACACTTGGCGGCGGGCGAACGCCTCCTGCGTCGCAACAACCTCAACCACGGCATGCCTCCCCTCGTATCATCCGCCGATTGTGCCGGGACGGCGCCCGGCCTGTACAGCGCAATTAACGGCGCGCAGGAACCAAGACCGGAAAACCGCGTGGGAGAAGGGTTATGTCGGCGGGCAGCGACGCAACCAAGTCGCCGTCGCCCTGCATCGGGTCGCCCACGGGGGCTAGTATGTGCACATCGGTCGCGGTGATGTAGCGCACATCGTTGAGCGCCGGTAACCGGTCAAGAAAAACCGCAAGCCCGTAGCGCAATGCGTTGTAGCGCCCCGACCGCGTCATCAGACAGACCTCGAAACTGCGGCGGTCCAGACCCGCGCGCGGCGCGACGATGTTCTTACCCCCGTAGTAGCGCCCGTTCGACACGATCACCGATGTGGCCGACAGCCGTTCACCGTCGATCACGAGATCAAAGCGGGGGAAGCGGTAGGTGAACAGACCGATGGCGCCACTGAGGACGTAGGCACCCTTGCCGGCATATTTCTTTATCCGCTTGCTCACATGGGCGACGATGTGGGCGTCCGCGCCGACCCCCACCATCTGAACGAACCGCCTGCCGTTGACCTGGCCGATCGCGATCTCGCGCCGGTCGCCATTGACGATCGTCTCGGCGATTTGCGCCGTCGTCCGCCCTAGTCCGAGTTCAAGCGCCAACACGTTCGCTGTGCCAAGCGGGACGATCCCGAGCGGCGGGGCGGCGGCGCCCAGGCCATTGACGACTTCGTTGATCGTGCCGTCGCCGCCGGCGACGACGACCGCATCGACATCGGGACCGAGGCCGCGTGCCAACCTTTCGGCGTGGCCCGGCGCTTCGGTCAACAAAAGATCCACCGTGCAGCCGAGCCAATCGAGGCGCGACAGTACGCGATCGAGGCGCCCGCGGCGGCGCCACCCGGCCGTCGGGTTGAAGATGACGGCGATCCGCCGACGCGGCACGGCGCCGGCCGCCTCGGGACCGTTACAGTTATGTGTCAATATTATTACTTCAATATTACTTAGTTTGCGCAGACCTTTAGTTAATAGGTCTGTAACCAAACATTAACGAGACAGGAGAACTATCATGAATATTATGAATACTCAAGATGTGCGTTTGCTAGTACCGAGTACAACTGCATATAGAGGCCGATGAACGTTATCCACATGCCGCGCCACTATCGCACCCTGTGGTTATCCGACATTCACCTGGGGACGAAAAGCTGCCGCGCCGACGACTTGCTGCGATTCATCCAGTCGGTCGAGTTCGACAACCTGTATCTGGTCGGCGACATCGTCGACTGCTGGCGGCTCAAGAAATCCTGGTACTGGCCGCCAAGTCACTCAGCCTTCGTGCAGGAAGTGCTGAACCGCGCCGCCGCCGGGGCCAACGTGATCTTTGTGCCGGGCAACCACGACGAAACCGCGCGCGACTATGCCGGCCTGACGGTCGGCGACGTGAAGGTAATGACCGATGCCATCCACGAAACGGCTGACGGACGGCGCCTGCTCATTCTGCACGGCGACGCGTTCGACGGCGTCGTGCGCTACGCGCGCTGGCTCTACTACTTCGGCGACTGGTCCTATCGCAGCGCCATCGTGTTGAACCACTGGTTCAACATCGCGCGAAAGCGCTTGGGAATGCCCTACTGGTCGTTGTCGGCATTCTTGAAACACCGAGTGAAGAACGCGGTGCAGTTCATCGCCAATTTCGAAGACGCGGTGGTCGCGGAAGCGCGGCACCGAGGTGTCGATGGGGTCGTTTGCGGCCACGTCCATCACGCCGAAATGCGAATGATCGACGGTATCCTTTACTGCAACGACGGCGATTGGGTCGAAAGCTGCACGGCCCTGGTCGAACACCACGATGGCACGATGGAGATCGTCAGGCCGTTGGAAACCGTCGAGGTCGACGTACGCGCCCTCGCCTGGGCGTCTTGAGCCCATGCGCATCCTGATCGCGACGGATGCCTGGCATCCCCAAATCAACGGTGTGGTCCGCACGCTAACCACGGTTGGCGACGAACTTGTCGCAATGGGGCACGAAACGCAGTTCGTCACGCCCAACGAATTCCGATCGGTCCCGATGCCGACCTATCCGGAGATCCGGCTGGCACTTGATACATGGAATGTCGCGGCCAAGATCGATGCAGCGGCGCCGGACGCCATTCACATTGCCACGGAGGGACCGATTGGTATGGCCGCACGACGCTATTGCTTGCGCCGGGGACTGCCCTTTACCACGTCGTTTCATACGCGGTTTCCGGAGTATATTCAGGCTCGAACCCGGTTGCCGTTGGCGATCGGTTATGCTGCCGTTCGGCGTTTTCATCGCCCGTCGCGGGCGGTGATGGTGGCTACGGCGAGTGTACGCGACGATTTGACGGCGCGCGGCTTCGGCAACTTGGCGACGTGGACGCGGGGCGTCGACACCAATCTGTTTCGACCGCAACCAAAGGGATTCATCGACGACGTCCGCCCGATTCTGCTTTATGTCGGTCGCGTCGCCGTCGAGAAAAACATCGCCGCATTTCTCGAGACCGATCTCCCAGGGAGCAAGTACGTCGTCGGCGATGGACCGCAGATCGAGGAACTACGCAAGCGTCACCCCGAAGTCCGCTTCGTCGGCGCCAAATTCGGCGCTGAACTCGCCCGGTACTATGCCGCCGCCGACGTCTTCGTTTTTCCAAGCCGGACGGACACCTTCGGCAACGTCATTCTCGAAGCCCTAGCCTCCGGCGTCCCGGTGGCCGCCTATCCGGTACCGGGTCCGATCGACATCATCGCCGGCCGACCGATCGGCGCATTGGACGAGGATCTTGCGACCGCGACGCGCGCAGCGCTTGAAATCTCGCCCGCCGCGTGCCGCGCCTTTGCCATGACAATGTCCTGGCGCGCCAGCGCCGAACAGTTCTTTGCGAACCTTGCCCCCATCGAGGGGCCGCTACGGACCTGGACGCCCCGGATCGTGGCGCAGAACTAGGTACCGACCGACGGAACCGGCGGCGCGCCGTCGAGTTCGAATCCGCCAATCTGTTGAATCATCGCGTCGATCGGGTCGTGTACCGACAACGTGCGCGCATTGCGCCAATACCGGTCGAGCCGATAGGCGTTACTGGTCGCCCGGCCGCCAGCCAATCCATGGAGCTGGCCGGTCACTTCGAGTGCCGCGGCGACTGTCGCCGCCTTCGAGCGCATCATGTGGATTGAGCACAGGCCCCGGTCGGCGTTGCCAGCCTCGGTGTCAACAACCATCTGACTGGCCTCGCGCTGAAGTGCACGCGCCGCGGCAAGCGCGGTGGAGGCCCGGCCTAGATGGAGCCGGTTGACCGGATCGTCAGCCGCGCGATCAAGGGTCGGTAGATTCGGGCGCGCGTGGTCGCGTACGAAAGCTGCCGCCGCCGACAATGCCCCGAACCCCATGCCCAGAATCGTCGCGCCGATGAGCAACTGAAAGAACGGGCCGATCACGCTGGCCGCGCCGGTCAACCCCTCAGCACCGGCGGCCATGGGAAAGCAGAACCGCTCGGGCACAAAGACATTCTCGAAGGTGATGGTGCCGCTGCCCGTCGCCCGCTGGCCCATGTTGTCCCAGTCGTGATGCGGCTTGACCCCATCGGCATCCATACGCACGAGCAGGTATACGACGCCCGCATCTTCCTTGCCGCGAATCCGCACAGGGGTAATCGTGTAGGTCGCACCGACGGTGCCGGTATTGAAGACTTTGACGCCGCTGAACCGGTAACCGCCGTCGACCGGATCAGCCACTGTGTGGTACTCGCCACGGCGCGGGCCGCGCTCGGCCGCCGAATTGGCAAGGCGCATGCCGTCCTTCAGCAGGCCATCGGCAATTTCTCGGCGGACGTCCTCACCGACCTGCAGGGCCCCGCCGAAAATCAACCGAGCTGCAACGAGATGGATGCTCCAGATCTGCGCGGTGGCGCTTTCGCCCGCGGCGAGGTCGGTCAGGACGTCGGTCACGAGCGGCAGGTCGGCGGCCAGCGTTTGGGAGGACGCAATTCCGCCGTAGGCCTGGGGAAGCAGCAGACGGGTAAGACCTACCTCGTGAATACGCTGCATGTTTTCTGCGGGGTCCCGCCCACTGCGGTCGATTTCGGCCGCAGTGAGCGAAAATTCTTGGCCCAAGGCTTGTGCCGCGCCGCGTGCGAGCGCGCGTTGGTGCGCTGCGTCCTTGTCAGTTGCCACGTTTGCATCTCCTGTCATTCTTTCGCCATCGCCCGGCAACAGCCGGCCCCTCGACGTCATCTCGCCCAGGAGGATTACCATGGACGCGCAGCGAATCAATCTCGAGAACGACCCGTTCAAACAGTTCTACATTTCGCAAGGGTTTCGCATCGGCGACCTCATCTTGCTTTCCGGCCAAGTCGGGATGGACGATGCCGGCAACACCGCAAGTGGCTTCGACGCCCAGGCCGACCAAGCGATGCGGAACATCCAGCGGGCGCTCCGCGCCGCGGGCAGCGATATCGACCGAATCGTCAAGGTGACGATCTATGTGACCGACATGGCGTACCGGGAGAACGTGTTTGCGCTGCGCCAGCGTTGGTTCAAGGACCCCTACCCCGCCGACACCTTCGTCGCGGTCGCGGCCCTGGGGCGGCCCGAACGCCTGATCGAGATCGACGCGACCGCTTTGCTGACGGGGCGGGTCTTGGCGTAAGGCAGTAGGGTGTCCCACCCGTATATGGGCATGGGGCCGGCGCCAGGGGACCGCACTTTGGGCGCGATTAGGGGAAGCCTTGGCCAAATCGGCGCCAAAGTGACACTATCGGCGAAATCGTGATCCACAGTCGAACCCGTAGAATACGCGCTTAATGCATTCCAACGACTCTTCTGGCGACCGCCGGGCGGCGGGCGATTTCGCCGTATTGTGGCGAATCGTCAGGCTTGCCGTGCGATACCGTGCCCGCGTTGTCATCGCGGTGGTCGCGACTCTTGTCGCCGTTGTTCTGCAACTGATGGTGCCGCGCCTGCTGGGCGACGCGGTGGACGGCGCACTGTTGTCGCTGGGCGACCGCGCGATCGACCTCGACGTTGCCCGCGACACGCTATGGGCTACAGCGGGATTGTTATTCGTGGTCTCGGTGCTGCGCGGCGCCTTTACTTTGATCCACAACTATGGCGGCGAGTCGATCGGGCACCTTGTGGGCTACCAATTGCGATTGGACTTCTACGCCAAACTGCAAAAACTGAACTTCTCGTTCCACGATAGCGTTCATACCGGCGACCTCGTGACTCGCGCCCTTCTCGACATCGAAGGCGTGCGGATGTTCTTCAATATGGCGGTCCTGCGCTCGCTACTGCTGGTGGTGATGGTGGCGGTGGGCGCGGCCCTGGTGCTGTCCACCGACATTGTGTTGGGGTTGTTGAGCTTGAGTTTTGTTCCGTTTGTCGCGTGGCGGTCGGCGACGATCAGGCTGCGGCTGCGCGGGCTATGGTTGAAGCTGCAGGAAAGCCTAGGTGTGTTGGGCCGGATCATGGATGAGAACCTGACCGGCATTCGCGTCGTGCGGGCGTTCGGCGCGGAAAATTACGAAATGACGAAATACGATGCGACCGCGCTGCCCGCGCTGGAGATTTCGCGCGAACGGATTAGCGCCCGTTCCTCGGCGACGAGCGCCATGACGTTCGCCTTCTTTGCCGCGATGGGCTTGGTGCTGTTCGTCGGCGGCGGGCGGGTACTCGACGGCACGATGACGGTCGGTACGCTGACGGAATTCCTCACCTTCATGACCATCCTGCAACAACCGGTTCGGCAGATCGGTATGGTGGTGAACGCCTTCGCCCGGGCTTCGACCTGCGGCAATCGCTTGTTCGCTGTGCTGGATGCCGATGTGACGATCGCAGATTCGCCCGACGCCCAGGCGTTGACGGGTGGCGACGGCACCGTCGCCTTCGAGCATGTGACGTTTTCCTATGACCCCGGCGTCAGCCCGCCGGTCCTCCGCGATGTGTCGTTTTCGGTGGCCCGCGGCAAGACGCTTGGGATCGTCGGGCCGCCAGGGAGCGGCAAATCGACTATCTCCCATCTGCTGCCCCGGCATTACGATCCGACCGAGGGGCGGGTCACGATCAACGGTCAGGATATCCGTACGGTAAAGGGATCGTCGCTGCGCGAAGCGGTTTGCGTCGTCGCGCAGGACCCCTATCTCTTCACCTCGTCGATCGAGAACAATATCGCCTACGGCAATCCGTGGGCCGAGGAAGCCGACATCCGCGATGCGGCCGGCGCGGCGCAGATCGGCGGGTTTATCGACACCCTGCCGGCGGGCTATGAGAGCCTCGTGGGGGAGCGCGGCGTGTCGCTGTCCGGCGGACAGAAACAGCGGGTAGCGATCGCGCGGGCCGCCTTGCTCCAACCCGACGTGCTGGTCTTGGACGATTCGACCGCCGCGATCGATGCCGGCACCGAACGGCAAATCCAACAAGCCCTGAATTCGGGCGCCGGCGATCGCACGACCATCATCGTGTCACATCGCCTGAGCGCCCTGAAGCATGCCGACGCGATCGTTTTCCTGGAGAACGGACAGATCGTCGAGCGCGGTACCCATGAGTCGCTACTGGCCCAAGGCGGTAAATACGCCGCGCTGTATCGGCTGCAGACGACCGGCGACGAGGCTGCGGTCGGCACGCTCGAGGTGGCGGAATGACGTCTCTCGACCCGGCGCAGAAAGCGGGACGGAAGCTACGCGCGGTCGTCGGATCGCAAATCAGCCGCGATGAGGAAATGTTCGGCGCGGCGTTCGACCGGCAGGTGGTGCGCCGCTTCATGGGCTACGTTCGACCCTACCGCGGCGCCATCGCCCTTGCAGTCCTCGCGGTCCTTACCTTTACCGCCACCCAGTTGGCGATTCCGTTGGTGATCCGGTGGGCCATCGACGATGCGCTGCTGGCCGGGCCGAACGGCACCACGCTCCTCACGCTGATCGTCGGGGTTTTCGCGCTGGTAGTGCTGATCAACTATGCCGCCAACTGGCTTCAAGACTGGCTTGTCGGTTGGACGGGCGAGCGTGTGATCTTCGAACTCCGGCGCGCCATGTTCGAACACCTGCAGCATGTCGCCCTGACCTTCATGGACCGGACCGAAGTGGGCCGCATGATGTCGCGCCTCCAAGGCGACGTGAACTCGTTGCAGGAGTTTCTCGACAACTCGATCACCGCGATCGGCGATCTCGTTCTCTTGCTGGGAATTGTCGTCATCATGCTGACGATGAATTTCGACCTTGGTCTCTTGACCCTAGCGATCGTCCCAACGTTATTCCTGGTGCGTATTGTCTGGTTGCCACGGGCGCGGCGGGCGTTCCGCCATGCCCGCGAAACCAACTCGATCGTCAGCGGGGCGATGGCCGAAGGCATCCGCGCCGTGCGCACCGTCCAAGCGATGCGCCGGGAGGGCGTCAACTACGACTTGTTCGACATCAAAGCCCGCGACAACCTGCGGGCGCATTTGCGCGCTGCCAAGTTCGGACAGACGATGGTGCCGATCGTCGACACGCTGACCGGTGTCGCGCTTGCCATTGTTATCGTTCTGGGTGGCACCATGGTGCTGCGCAGCGAGTTGGAAATCGGCGTGATCGTCGCGTTCGTGTTCTACGTCCAGCGATTCTTCGATCCAATCCGCTCGCTCACCATGCAATACAGCGTGATGCAACGCGCCATGGCGTCGGGTCAGCGCATCTTCGAGGTCTTGGACGTACCCTTGGCGATTTCCGACAAACCCGACGCGGTGTCTCCCGAAACGGTCGAGGGCGCCGTTGAATTTCGCAACGTAACCTTTGGCTACGACCGCAACCGCCCGGTACTGCACGACCTTAGTTTTGCCGTGAAGCCCGGCGAAACGGTCGCACTTGTCGGGCCGACGGGATCGGGGAAGACCAGCATCACCGCCCTGCTCCACCGGTTCTACGAGGTCTGGGAGGGATCGATCCTGATCGACGGGGTCGATGTTCGGGACTATGCCAAGGACGCGCTATCGCGGCACGTCAGCATGGTGCTCCAAGACCCGTTTCTGTTTACCGGGACGATTTTCGAGAACATCCGCTACAACAAGACCGACGCCACCCTGGCCGATGTGGAGAAGGCTGCGCGGATCGTCGGTGCGCACGACTTTATTGCCCGGCTGCCGGACGGTTACGACACGATGCTGGTCGAACTTGGGCGCAACCTGTCGCTCGGGCAGCGTCAACTTCTGAGTTTCGCCCGCGCATTGGTTGCCGATACCCGCATCCTTATTCTCGACGAGGCGACAGCCAGCATCGACAGCTATACCGAGCGCCAGATCCAAAAGGCGCTCGCGCGCTTGCTGGAGGGACGGACCGGCATCGTGATCGCCCACCGGCTGGCGACGATCCGGGGCGCGGACCGCATCATCGTGTTGCAAGACGGGCGGATCGTTGAGACCGGCCCGCACGATGCGTTGATCGCGCGCCAAGGGCTCTATGCCAACCTCTATGCGCTGAATTACGCCTCGTTCGACGATATGCCGAAAGCCTTGGCAGATAGCGCGGACAATCGCCCCGCCTCGACTTAACCGGCGCGCCGTCCGCCCTTAGGTGCTGTGCCGTTCGCGGCGACGGGTCAACTTAGCGGCGAGGCTAGGTGCGACGCCGGGTCGACTCCAGGGGCACACCGCGATGCAGATGCCGCAGCCGGTGGTGTCGTTGAAATACGGGACGCAACTGTCGAAATCGACGTACCACTTGGTCGTGCCGCGCACCATGTGCTTAACCGGGGTGAGCGCCTTCGGCGGGCAAGCTTTTTCGCACACCCGGCAGTTGGTACAGAAAACGTTGGCGCCGAAGTCCTGCGGCGGATCGGCCGTCAAAGGCACGTCGGTGAGGACGTATGCCAAGCGAAAGCTGGAGCCTAGTTCCCTATTGATGATCGATCCGTGCTTGCCGAGTTCGCCGAATCCGCAGGCCAACGCAGGGGGGATCATCAGAATCGGCCCGGCCTCGGGCCCGCCGTGGGGGAAGCCGTCCCAGCCTTGGGTGCGCAACCAACTGGCCAGCCGCTTGGCGACCTGGGTCCCGCGCCCGTACTGGCGCACCACTTCGGCGATCGCGCGTGGGTGGGGCGCGGTGCTGAGCTCGTCGTAGTCCATCGCGACACCCAACATCACCGCCCAGCGCTGTTCGATCTCGAACCCTTCGAAGACCCATTCGGGCCGCATCGGGGCGATACCGACGAGTTCGGCGCCAAGGTCGCGGGCGGTTGCCTTGATCGCGGCGGACCAGTCCGCCGGCGTCCGCTGCGCCTTCTCCGGTGCCAGCGGTGCAAGCGGTTCGGCCATGATTGGAATCCGGTCGTGGCGCGCCTTGCCGATCACCGGGTGCGAGGGCAGGCCGCGAAACCATGTCTGGAGGGCGGCGAAGCGGGTGCGTTCGGGGTCGTGGTGGTAGATCGGCTCGGGGCGACGGATCGCCGTTTCATCCAGACCGTTGACCGCGTTGCCCGAGACATCGGGCCATAGGTCGCGCTGAACCTGGGGGGTGACGTAGGGTTCGGCCGGCGGTTGCCAGAGATCGTCCGATTCCGGCGGCTGGGCCAAGGCCCCTACCGCCAGCCGAGGTTGCCGGGATTGAGGCGGCGATCCGGATCGAGAAGGTCTTTGATCGAGGTCAGCACGGCATAGGTTTCAGGTTCCAACGCGTCGGGCAGATTGTAGAATTTGCCGACTTGCGCGGTGACGGCGCCGAGACCGAAGAACAGGTCGCGCAGCTCTTCACGGACGCGCATAACCACGGCCCGGGTTTCGGGGTTGGCAGCAATTCCTTCGAACTTCGCGTAGCGCTTCCGATCGAGGTAGCGCATGTGGAAATCGCCGACCTCATCCTTCCAGTAGAACATCGGTTCCAGAAGCCAGAACTGCCCGTTGATAGAGGACAGGTAGGAATATTGGATGTCGTGGTCCGCCAATAGTTTGTCGCGCTCGGCGAAAAATCCATCGACCGCTTTGACGACGCCGAGGGCCTTCGACATCGGGAAGACGCCGTGCACCGGCACCCAGCGCTCGCCCTGCAGGCCAAGGAAGCCGCGGATGGAAAACGGCTTGGCGCGCATCGCGATCGGGATACTCGGTTCGATGTCGCGCCCGCCGTGGCTGGCGCAGGCTTGGCGGGCCGCTTCCATCGCGACGTCTGCCGCGCGTTGATCGAACCCTTCGACGGTGAGGTGGAGCGACCATTTGACGTCGTCATAGGCGTCGCGGCCGGCGGCAACGATGCGGGCGGCATCCTTCAGGCCGCGCACCAGCGAGCCCGAACCGCGCGCGATGTCGCGCAGGGTCTCCGCCCCCTCGCGCAGGCCAACCTTGGTCGCCGTCCGGTTTTTGAGCGGGTCCATCCCGAAGCTCTTGGCCGCCACTCCAAGGCGCGACACGTCGGTCATCGCCGTCGCCATATCGGCCAAGGTTTCGAACGCGAACGAACCAAAGGCGACGCCGGCGGGAATACGTTCGATGCGTAGTGTCAGGCGCGTCTTGACGCCGAAGGTGCCGGTATCGCCCAGGAAAAGGCCCGTCAGGTCGGGACCGTAGTAACGGTAGAACGGCGACGCCGCGCGGGTAATCGCGGAGGACCCGGTATGGACGATGCGACCGTCGGCAAGCACCACTTCAAGCCCAAGGATCGTATCCATGCTGCCCGGAATATTCTGCGAGGCCGCACCGCCGACGGTCGAATAGACGCCCGAGATCGGCCCGGTCAGAACGGTCCGTAGGCCACGCGGGCGCAACTCATCCATGACCTGTTGCCAGGTGACCGCCGGACCTAACGTGATGTAGCGGTCTTCCTCATTGACCTCGTGGATCGCGTTGAGGCGGGTTAAGTCGAGAATCATGGTGCCGGATTTTTCCGGTACGTAGCCCTTGGTGTAGGAAAGGCCGCCGCCGCGCGGGGCGACGGCAAGACCGAGTTCCGCAGCAGCGATCAGCAGCGCCGAAACATCGGCCGCCGATCCGGGGCGCGCGACAATGTCGGCGACCGGCGCGTCCCACTGTACGATGTCCTGGGAGAAGAACGCCCTCTCCGCTGCATCGGTCACGACATTGGCATCTCCAACAATCGGTGCAATCCGGGCCGCGAGGGCGGCGGGATCGATAACGGAGGAACTGCCGGCCGTCATCTGCTCACCCCAGCGATTTCAAGAAGGTGTCGATCGCAGTCGCGGTCGTGGTGGGCGACGGCGTTGCCCCAAGATCGTCGATTGGTCGACCGAGGAGACGTTCGGTTGCCGCGCGGCAGGGCGCGAAATTGTCCGCTTCGGCCACGCCGATCCACGTCGGCAGACGCACCTCCGCCAGACGCTCCCGGGCGGGATAGTCGAATGCCGCATCCCATGCCGGTTTGAACGACGTCGGATGTTTGATCATCTCGACGACCTGGCGATGGGTTTCGTCCGGCGCGATGCCCGGCTCGATAAAGCGACTGGCCGCCAAGGTTTTTTCGAACCAGGGGTAGTAGATCTGCTTATCCCTGGTCTGGTGCCAGATCGAGGTGAGGTGATGACCGTCCCACACCGGGTCCGTGGGCAGGGCCCAGTTCGCTCCGAAGCGCACGCGGTCGGCATGCGAGAACACCATCGGACCTTCCAGCATGAGGCTGGCAACCGTGGAGGGATGGTCGAGGGCGAGGGCCAGCGCTACCGAGGCGCCAGCATTATGGCCGTAGATGTGCGCCGGTGGGCATTTGAGTTGGGCCAAGGTCTGCGCAACAGCCGCGGCATAGGCGGCGATGCTGTGATCGGTTGTCGGATCGGAATCGCCGTGACCCGGCAGATCGATGGCAATGGCCCGCCGGGTCTTGCCAATCTCCAGGAGCAACGGTTCGAGGAGTTTTCCCGATCCCGGGAAGCGGTGCAGCAGAACCACCGGAGCGCCGGATTGGGTACCCGCCGTGCGCACGGCGATCTGACGGCTCCCAACGGCGACGTACCGAATGGTGGCCCGCCCCGGTAGGTCGGCGACGTCAGGCGCGGGCGGCGGTTCGCCTTTGGCCGGATACTGGCGAAAAATTTCGAGTTCTTGCATCGCCGCGTCGCGCTTGTCGCGCTCGAACTCTTTGACCCAGGACTTCGCCGGCATGCGCTTGAGCGCTGAAAAGACCGAATCACCGGGCCGCCCGCCGAAACACACCGGCACCGGCCCCTTGAGGATCGCTTCGACCGCCGCGATGCCCTCGTGCAGGAATGCCGCAGCATAGGGATTTTTGTAGGTGTTGCCGGCGACGAGGATTTCACGCGTCCCACGCTGTAAGAAATCCAGGTCGGGAACGTCTTGGTCGGCGCGGTTGGCGCCTTCGTGTTTATTCCATGGCCAGAAGACATGCTGCTCGCGGTAGCGGAACCACCACCACAGCAAATGGGACCCCGCCCAATCGGGCACGATATCGGCGAGATAGTTCTTCAAATAATCGTCACGGACCGCCGCGCTGAACAAGGGAAAGCCGTCGGTGACAACCGTCGCGGTCCGATCCGGGAAGCGACGCGCAAATTCTACGGCGATCGACGCACCGGTGTGGCGACCGTAAAGCGCGCAATGTTTGACGCCGAGTACGTCGAGCGTTTCTGCCAGCGCGTCGGCGAGGTCCTCGATCAGTTCCTGACGGCCGAGGTCGAGACGATCGGAAAACCCTTGGCCCGGCGTGTCGATGGCGATGACCGTGAAGTCCTTGGCGAAGATCGGGAAGTGCACCGCTTCGAAAACTTCGCTCGAAACCGGCGACGCGTGAAGCAACACAAGTGCCGGCCCCTTACCGGCCCGCCGGTAGTGGACCCGGCGCTTGCCCACCGTGACGTAGTGGCGGGTGACCATCATGTGTCGAACTCCCCCTTGTTCAACGAATCGCGCAGGTCGCGGTGTAGGATTTTACCGGTCGCGTTCTTGGGTAGCGCATCGACGAAGTGGAACTCCTTGGGCAGCTTGTAGCGGGCCAACACGTGGGCGCAACGCTCTTTGAGCTCGTCCGCAGTGGCCGACTGGCCGGGCCGAAGAACCACGAAAGCGGTGACCGATTCGCCCCAATAGTCGTCTTTCTTGCCGACTACCGCCGCCTCGCCGACGGCGGGGTGATGGTGGAGCACTTCTTCGATTTCGCGCGGGAAGATATTCTGGCCGCCTGATATAATGACGTTCTTCTTGCGGTCCACGAGATAAAGGAAGCCCTCGTCGTCCGTCTTGCCGAGATCGCCCACGGTGCACCAACCGTCGACTAGGGATTCGGCAGTCGCTTCGGGTTTGTTCCAATAGCCGTTGAACAGCCATGCGTTCTTGATCCAGACCTCGCCAACTTCGCCCGGCGCAAGGACGTCGCCCTGTTCGTTGCGGATTTCGAGCCACACGCTGGGACCGGGTTGGCCCACGCAACTGATCTTGCGCAACTGGTCTTCGGGCCGCAGGAAGGTGCAACCGCCGCATTCGGTCGAACCGTAGGTTTCGAACAGAATGCCCTCGCCGAAAAAGTCGACGATCTTTTCCTTGGTGGCCTGCGGCAGCGGCGCGGCGTTGGAATGGATCACGTCGAGCGAGCTTTTGTCGAAGCGATCGAGTTTTTCGCGACCGAGGTTGAACATGGCGTGGAAATGAGTCGGCACCATGAACATGCTGGTAATCCGGCGTTCTTCGAGCGCCCGCAGCATCAGTTCAGGTTCAAACCTGGGCAAAATATGCGTGGTGCCGCCAAAAAACGGTCCCGCTAGGGCATTGATGAAACCGGCGCCATTGTGGAACGGCGACGTCGCCAACGGCCGAGCTTCGGGCGTATAGCACCCGTAATTCGCCGCCATGGTGAACAGCATGTGGTTCACCCGCGAGCGGTGCGACAGGAGGACGCCCTTGGGGTTCCCTGTCGTGCCCGACGTATAGGGGATCGAAAACACATCCCACTCTTCCAAGGCCACCGAGGACTGCGAGCTGGAGGCAGCGGCAAGCAGTTTTTCGTAGTCGCTGTTGTCGTTACCCGGATCGATCACGACGATCCGTTCGACGCTTTGGAGGTCGGCAGCGAAGGCGGCATCTTGGTAGTCGACATGGACGAACAGAATGCGCGCGCCGGCGTCGTTGCAGATGTATGACGCTTCGTGGGCGGTTGACTTGGCGTTGATCATCGCCGGGGCCACGCCGATTTCCGACATGCCGCAGGTGACCTCGACGAACTCAATACAGTTGGCGCACATCAGGCCTACACGGTCGCCCGGTTTCAGGCCAAGGCCGAGACCGGCGTTGGAGACGCGGTTGATGCGACCGATCAATTGCGCGTGGGTGAGTTCCCTGCCCGCTTCGGTCAACGCCAGTTTATTGGGCGTCCGTCGGGCGCTCGTGCGCAAGCCCTCGGTGATCGTGACAGCCCGGTAGGAGGAAGGTCTTTCTGCAATCGACATAGTGAACCTAGTAGCGCGCGGGTGGCGGCAGCGGCTTGGACCCGGCCTCCGCCAGTTCGGGTGGTAGGACGGGGTTGTGCTCGGGTTCGTAGCTGTGCGGCACCGGGGGATCGAGTTCGGTGGTTAGCGGACCGCCAACGCTGCGCAGCAGGATCAAGGCCCCCGACGGACTGCCATAGGGCCCGTGGGTCACCATCGGGGGACGCCAACAGTAGGCGCCAGCCTGCATGAACCCTCCCTTGCCGGCGAGCGACCCACCGAGAATGTAGAACTCTTGCCCAACCGGGTGCCGCTCGGGCGAGGACTCCGGTTTGAACGGGACGACGCCGGTCAAATAGCTGATTTCGCCGGTGTCCGGATCGGTGAACAGCGACAACAAACGGGAACTTGTCGAGATGTCGCGCAACCCCATCGCATCGAGGTCCGCATTGCCCCAGTCGCCCTTTGCCGCCGATACGTACTCGACCAACCGGTCGGCGCGGAAAGCCGGCCCTGGCGCCGTGGCGGCCACGGCGTCAACCGGACCGTCGAGGAACGTGAGAACAACCGCGCCGCCCTTCGAGGACGCGGTCTTGCGCAGGTGGCCTGCCGGCAGGTGAGCATAAGTGTCGCGTGTGTAGTCGGTGCCGTTGATCGAAAGCGCGCCTTCGAGAACATAGAACTCTTCGTCGGTCGAGAGGTACTCGCCGTCGCGCCGTGTCCATCCGGCCGGATAGCGCACGACGCAGGTCGCCGCACCGGTCGTGTCGTCGATGCTGAGGGTCTTGCACTCGACGTCGGCCCGACCGGTGCCGGCAGGCAAGCCCTTGGCCCACTTCAACGCCTGGGATTGGATGAACTCGATGTGTGGCCGTCCCATTATTTGGCTCCCTTTTTTGCGGCGGGCGCGGTGAGCGCACTGCCCCAATGCGCCGGCGTCTTCTTAAGGCCGCCCTTGGGCAACTTGAAGATGCGGAGCGCGTTGTCGCGCATGATCTGCGCCTTCGAGGCGGGCTTGAAGTTGAGTTCCTCGACCTCGCGAACGGCGCGCTCCGGATCGATCACCATCCAGTCGGTCCCGAACATGAACTTATGCGACCCATAACTATTGGCATAATGCACCATTTGCGGCGGCCAATAGCGGGGCGCGTAGGCATCGCCACCGATATAGATGTTCTCGTGCTTCCAAGCCATCGAGATCATCTCGTCGGTCCACGGCACCCCAAGGTGGATACCGAGTAACTTGAGTTCGGGATAAAGAATGGCGATCCGATCGAGCGTGATGGGCTGCGCCATGCTGGGCAGACGACGGTCACGTTGGTAAATCAGGTTGTGACCGACCTGCATCATGATGGGGATGTCCAGTTCGATGCACTTGGCGTAGATCGGAAAGACATAGGGATCGTCCGGCGCCATGTTGAACCAGTGGGGATAGAAGTGGGCGCCGACAAAGCCGTACTTCTCCACCGCCTCTTCGAGATCGCGGAGTTGCTGCATTCCGCGCATCGGATCGACCCCGGCCAAGCCGGAGAAGCGGTCGGGATATTTGCGGCAAATGTCGTAGACGTATTTGTACGCGATCTCCTTCGAGCCTCGAACGTTCATGTCCCCTGCCCGCACGGCAATGAGCAACGAGCGTTCGATACCGGCGCGGTCCATCTTTTTTAGATAGTCGGCGATGCTGACCCCGCGCCGCGCCCCCTTGGGTTGGCGTACCTGGTCCTTGAAGGTGTCGTCGCTGGGCGACGAGCCTTTCTTGATCAAATCCGGTGTCGCCACGTTGACGACGATATCGATGGCCCCTTTGACGCTCATGTCGCTCTCCTCACGAACTGATCCTGGAACTTCTTATGGGTATCGGTATCGGTACGGGCCGAAGCCGATCGAATATCGTTGGTGCCGTCATCGACGCGCACACAGGCAGCATGATGATCCGCGCCGACGGTGACGGCAGCGGGCCGCGCCCGCGTACACTCGTCCCGGACCAGCGGACAGCGGGGGGCGAACGGACACCCCGGCGGCAAGTTGACCGGACCCGGCACCTCGCCTTGGAGGATTTGTCGGTCGAGCACGACATCGGGGTCGGGCGGCAGGTCGGCCGATAGAAGCGCCTGGGAGTAAGGATGCGCAGGTCTATCGAAGACGGAATCGGCGGGCCCGTCCTCGGCGACGAAGCCGAGGTATAGAACCAAAATGCGGTGGCTGACGAGTTGCACCGTTTCAAGATCGTGGGAGATGAATAGCATCGCCACGCCGGTCTCGCGCTGCAACTCGCCCAACAGTTCCAGAATGCCCGCCCGCACCGACAGATCGAGTGAACTTGTCGGTTCGTCGAGCACAATCACTTTAGGATCGGTCGCCAAGGCACGGGCAATACACACCCGCTGGAGTTGACCGCCCGAAAGTTCATTGGGAAACCGCGTCAACAGGTCGGCGTTGAGATGGACGCGGGCGGCAAGTGCGGTGACCTTCGCGCGCCGCGCGGCAGCATCCAAGCCGCTGTGCAACTTGACCATTTCGCCGATCAGGTTGCCGACACGCATGCGAGGGTTAAGCGCGCTGTAGGGGTCTTGGAAGACGATCTGGATTTCCTTGCGCAGCGGCCGCATCTCGCGCTCGTTGATCGTCGAAATGTCGCGCCCGCCGAAGTGGATCGTCCCCGACGTCGGACGCAGCAGGCGAACGACATTGCGACCGATGGTCGACTTGCCCGACCCACTCTCGCCGACGAGCCCGACGGTTTGGCCCGGCACCAGATCGAACGAGACACCGTTGACGGCATGGATGATTTCGCCCGGCCGATTGCCGGGGAAATGCTTGACCAAGTTCCGCACCTTTAGAATCGGCTCAACCATGGTGTGTGGCCGCCGATCCAGCGCCGATTTCATCGGCAAAATGGCACATCGCTTCGTGCCGCTCGCCGACAGGCCGTAACGAGGGTGCTACAGCGCAGGCGTCTGCCGCCCGCGAACACCTATCCCGGTAATGGCAGCCGGTCGGTAGCGCGTAGAGATTGGGCGGCGGCCCGCCGATTTGGGCGTAGCCCTTTTCCGCGATCCGCTTCGGCGTCGACGAAATGAGTGCCTGGGTATAGGGATGGCGCGGATCGTTGAAGACTGCGCGCACCGGACCGCTCTCCACGATCGAGCCCGCAAACATCACGCACATTCGGGTGCAATAGTGGGCGACGACACCGAGGTCGTGGGTGATGACCATAGCCGCCATGTCGCGATCGACGACAAGGCCGCGCAGGAGATCGAGAATTTGCGCCTGCACCGTGACGTCGAGCCCGGTGGTGGGTTCGTCGGCGATGAGCATCCGCGGACCGTTGATCAAAGCGAGAGCAATGAGAATGCGCTGTGCCATCCCACCAGAGAGTTCGTGCGGCCAGGCGCGCATCCGCCGTTCCGCGTCGGGGATCCCGACGGTCGCCAACATCTCGGCGCCGGCGCGCCAGGCGTCGTCCTTGGAGATTGCCCGGTGTTCCTGCTGGGCGCGCACCAGTTGCTTGCCGACCCGGGACAACGGATCGAGCGATGTCAACGGCGATTGCACGATCATGGTGAGCTGGGTGCCGCGTATCCGATTGAGATCTTCGACTGGGAGGCCGACCAGTTCCTTGCCATCGAACCGAACGGACCCTTCAACGATGCGGGCCGGCGGTTGCAACAAACCCATGATCGACATCGCGGTAAGCGATTTGCCGGCGCCGGTCTCGCCGACGATTCCGACGACCTCGCCCTTGTCGACGTCGAAGGAGACGCCGTTCAGACCTTTGGCGACCCGGCGGCGATTGTTGAGATCGTGCGAAATGAAATGGGTGTGGAGGTTGCGCACCTCAAGGAGGCTCATTTCCCGGTCGCTTTCCGCCGCGGATCGAGCAGATCCTGGAGCCCGTCGCCGAGAAGGTTGAAGCCTAGAACGACCCCAACGAGCGCGGCGCCGGGGAACAGCGCCACCCACCACTCGCCGCTGATGATGAATTCCGCGCCCTGCCGGATCATGGCACCCCACTCAGGCGTTGGCGCCTGGATACCGACGCCGATAAAGGCCAGAGTTGCGCTGATCCGAACCGCCCACGCCATACGTACCGCTATCATCGCGGTCGATCCGCGGATCGCATTGGGCATGAGGTGGACGAAAAGTATCCGCCACGTTGGGTTACCGGCCGCCACTGCCGATTCGACAAAGCCACTGGATCGCAGCGCAAGAACCTCGGAGCGAACCAGCCGCGCAAAAATCGGTGCGTCGAGAAAGCCGATCACCAGGACCACGTTGACCAGGGACTGCCCGGTCGCTGCAACGACCGCGAGCGCCAGAACGATCGACGGGAACGAGCGCAAGACGTCCATAATGCGCAGCACGATTTCGTCGATAACGCCGCCCTTGTAGCCTGCAATCAGGCCGAGCGGCACGCCGACCACGAGCATGATTGCCGCCGAAGGGATCGCGATCCCGAAGGCATACCGGGCGCCGTGCAGGACCCGGCTGAAAACGTCCATGCCGTTACCGTCGGTGCCGAAGAGATATGTTGTATCCGGCGGCAGCAGAACGTCCCGCGAGAACAATTCAATCGGACCGAATGGCGCGATGACGTCGGCCAGGGCGGCGATTACCGCGAACACGGCAACGATGGCAAAGCCGATAGCGAAGGTCGGGCTGCGCCGAGCGACGCCCAGCACTCGGCCATGCCACGTGAAACCCGGCAACGCGGTGCCCTCGGCGGTCGAGTCCGTCACGCGCGTAGGGTGGCGCGCGGTTCGAGCACCAGCACCAGCAAGTCGATGACGATAAAGACCGAGACGGAGAACACCGCCAGAACCAAGACGTAACCTTGTACGGCGGCAAAGTCGCCCAGCAGGATCGCATTGAGGCCCCACTGGCCCAATCCGCCCCAAGCGAAAATGAGTTCCAACAGAGAAACCGCCGCGAGCAGGCCGGTGATTTCGGTGCCGATGAACGTCAAGATTGGCGTGATCGCGTTGCGCAGCGCGATGCGCCGTACCGTTCGCGGCCGCAGACCCTGGGCGCGGGCGTAGCGGACGTAATCGCTCGCCAAAACCTCAAGAGAAATTGCCCGGGTGTGTTTGATGATGGGCGCGGCGACGATGATGGAGAAAAGGATGACGGGGAGTGTGAGCTGGCTTAACGCCGACCGCGCGGTCTCCCAATTGCCGGCGATGACACTGTCGACAAAGTAGCTGCCTGTGACGTTGGGTGGCGGAAAGGAGGCAATGTCCAGCCTGCCCATCGGCGGCGGCGAAACGCCCAGGAGAAAGAAAAACACAAAGATCGCCATGAGGGCGATCCAGTATGTCGGCACCGAAAAGCCGAACAGGGAGACGAAACGACTGATCTGATCGAACAGTTTGTTGGGCCGCTGCGCCGAGCGCAGGCCAACGGGAACGCCGACGAGAGCGCCGAGTAGAACGGAGAATATTAGAAGTTCGAGGCTGGCTGGCAGACGGTTCTTGATTTCGTCGGCAACCCGTTCGGTCGACTGCCAGGAGTCGCCAAGGTCGCCTTGCAAGAGCTTGCCTAAATAGAGCCCGTACTGGACGAAAAAGGGCTTATCGAGGCCAAGTTCCTGTTCGATCGCCGCGAAGGTCGCTTCGTCGGCCATCGGGCCACCGAGCATGGCAACGGGGCTTTGTTCCCCGATTCTTACCAGCATAAAGGTCAGGAAGGTGATGCCCAATAAAATGGGCACCACCAACACAAACCGCCGCAACAAGAATTGGCGGATCGCCATCCTGAACCGTTAGACCCTTATGCTCTGGAGGACTAGCCCTCGCAGCGCAGGTGCTTCCACACCACGCGGTCGTGCTGGTACCACAGCCAACCGGTGATGCAAGGAACCGTCACAGCGTAGGTCTTGGGAAAATCCGAGATGATGAAGGTTGCATCATCCGCGTGGATCTTCTGGGCTTCCTTCGCCATGGCAATCGCCTTCGTCTGATCCTGTTCGCCGATCATCGCATCGACCAACGCATCGAACTTGGGATTGTTGTAGTCGTTGACGTCCGACGACCCTTGGCTGTGCGCCGACAGGAAGAACGCGTAGCCCGGATCGAGGACGAACGCGTTCGCAAGATGCGGGAAGAACGGAATGTCACGCTTGCCGATAGCGCGGCGAGAGTTCATTTCGGTCTTCGGAATCCGCTTCAGGTTGACGGTGATCCCAGCCTTGGCCAACGCATCCTTGGTCTGGATCGCGAGGGGCTCTTCCCACCACCAGTTGTCGGTGTACTCAAGCTGGATTTCGAGACCGTTGCCGTGACCTGCCTCGGACAGGAGCGCGCGCGCTTTGCCCAAATCGGTCTTGTAGGTCTGCGCCGGCGTATAGAAAGCGCCGAACGCCGGAGCAAGGATCGAGTCCGAGCGTTCGCCTAGGCCGCGGAATACCGCTTCGCTGACGGCGTCGTAGTCGAACGCGTAGTTGATCGCCTGGCGCACCCGAATGTCGTCGAAGGGTTTGAAGTTCGGGTTCATCCGCAAGGTCGCGGCGCCCGTACCGGGGACGCTGTCGACTTTCACTTTGGGATCTTTAGCAAGGTCGACCAATTGCTGAATCGGCATTTGGTCGGCCCAGTGAATCTGGCCGCTTTTGACCAGCGCCGCACGGCTCGCGGGCGACGGAATTTCGCGGTAGATCACCCGGGTGAAGAACGGCTTTTCGTCGAAGTAATTCTCGTTGAGGGTGAACACGGCGCCTTCGCCGGGGCGCACCGAATCAACCTTGTAGGGGCCGAAGCCGGCGGTGTTCTTTTCCTGCCACTTGACCGCCCACTGATCGTCCGCCGTGGCGTTTTCCTTGAGGACCTTAGAGTCGGCCAGCGCCGGGAACACCGTTGTCAGGATACGCGGAAAGATGTTGTTCGCAGTACCCAGCGTGAATTTGACCTCTGAGTCCGAGATCGCTTCGACCGCTTCGATGCGGCCCACGCGGATCATGAAGTTGCCAACTCGCTTGCGATCCCTGGCCATAGCCCAGGAGAAAGCCACGTCGTGGGCGCTGAGTTCGTTGCCGGCCGGGCTCTTGACGCCCGGGCGGATCTTGAAGGTCACGACCTTGCCACCCTCGCTGAGGGTCCAGCTTTCGGCCATGTGCGGTTCCACCGTGGCCGCGTCGATCACCGTCCGGCCGGTCGCATCGGTCATGACGCCATGCTTGGTCAGGCCTTCGTAAACGTTGACCGCAGACTCGAGCGTACCGGTCAGCCATTGGTCGGTGTCAAACCCGGCCGGGGTGCCGACCGCACCGAAGATGAATGTCTTGTCTTGGGCCTGGCTGGGCGCCGCCGCCAAGCCGATGGCCCCGCCAAACGCCAAAGCCACCATGGCATGACGCGTGAACGTTGCTTTCGTGGTTTTCATAGATTCCTCCCTTGAGCCGGCTCCCAGCCGGTTTCGCGGGGATCAAACAGGTTCACCCACCGATTGACAACGAAGTAATCGTCGCGGCACAGTTTAGAAATATTGATGCATGGAGGGTCCCTTGCCCCGCGAATTACCGCCCCTAAATGCCGTCCGCGCGTTCGAAGCCGCCGGGCGGAATCTAAGCATTTCCAAGGCTGCGCGGGAACTCGGGGTGTCTTCCGGCGCGGTCAGCCACCAGGTGCGCTTACTTGAGGAATATTTCGGTCTGCCGCTGTTTCTTCGGGAGACCCGGAGAGTATCGCTCACCTCAGCCGGACAAGCATGCCTGCCAGCCCTAACCGCCGGTTTGGACCGCATCGAAGAAGCGGTCCACCGCATGAACCAAGCGCAAAAACCGGGGCGGGTCAGCGTCAGCGTCGAGATTTCCTTTGCCGAACGCTGGCTGGTGCCGCGGCTCGCGCGATTCCGTGCGACCTATCCCGAGGTCGTCGTGGAACTAATGGGCCGGCCCCTCGATCTCGAGGCCGCGGTCTACAAGTCCAATTTCGCCATTGCCTATGGGTCACGACGTTTCCAGGGGCTTATCGTCGAACGCATGATGAGCGAATACGTCTATCCGGTGTGCAGCCCGACGTTCGCGTCGGCGTACGGCCTGGAGCGTCCCTCCGATCTGCGCCGCGGCGCGCCCCTGCTGCACGACGACACCATGGCGCGCAATGCGTGGTACCCGGACTGGTCGACCTGGCTCAGCGGCCAAGGTCAGCACGATGTCGATACTGCTGCGGGCAATCGGTTCACGGCGTCGAGCATGGCCCTCCAGGCGGCCTGCGAAGGCGACGGGATTGCGCTGGGCCGCGGCGCTCTGGTTGCCAGCGATCTGCGGTCGGGCCGCCTAATTGCGCCATTCGGAATCGCCCATGCGCCGTCGTTCGACTATTTCGTGGTTGGGCTGCCCGCCGCATTGGAACAACCCCAGGTCGCCGTGTTCCGGGATTGGCTGCTGGACGAAGGGGCCAAGGAAGGCGCCGCGCTGCGCCCGACCGGTTAGCCTTGCGCGGGTAGCCGTTCGACGAGGTCGTTCTTGAGGACCTTGCCCTGGGCACTCTTGGGTAGATCGTCGATGAAGAACACCGCCTTGGGCACCTTGTAGGGTGCCAACGCGCTGCGGCAATAGGCGATGAGGTCGGCGTCGCCGATCTCACCCTTGGCGACCACAAAGGCCGCGACCTCTTCCCCAAGTTCGCGCGAGGGCCAGGCGACGACGGCGGCGTCGTGCACCGACTCGTGCTTGCATAACAGATCTTCGATCTCGGCCGGGTAGATGTTGATCCCGCCGCGAATGATCATGTCCTTCACGCGACCGACAACATAGAGGTAGCCTTGGTCGTCCACCTTGCCGAGATCGCCGGTGTAGTACCAACCGTCGATGAAGGATTTCTTGGTTTCTTCTTCGTTGCGGTAGAAGCCGTCGGGTAGCCACGGCGCCCGCTGGCGAATGCGACCGACCGTTTCAGTGGCGACCGGTTGGTCGTTCTCGTCGACAACTTGAAATTCGTTGCGGTAGGCCGCGCGTCCCACGGATGCCGCCTTCTCGGCCGGATCCCCCGGTGCCAGGACCGCCACACCGCCGCCTTCGGTGGAACTGAACAGATTGACGAAATGGGGACAAAGCTCACGCTTAATCGCCTCGCGTTCGTCGCCGTGGAGGATCGAGCCGCTCGAGATCAGGATGCGCAGGTTAGGAAATAGCAGGCCGGGTCCGCGCTCGATCGCCAGCATCCGACGAAACAACGTCGGGACCAGGAATAGCGAAGTAACGCCCAACCGGTTCACCGCATCAGCCAGTTCCTCGGCCTTGTAGGGCGGCGGATGCATGACCACGGTAGCACCGAAGTAAAGATTGGAGATCGTGAAGCCGCGGCCGCCGCCGAAATAGAGCGGCGTCGCCAAAATATTTCGGTCGTGCTCGTTGAACCCAAGGTCGACCGTTTGCGAGAAGAAACGCAAGACCATCTGCCGGTGCGTCACCAGCGGCCCCTTGGGAATTCCCGTCGTCCCCGACGAGAGCGACAGCCAAAGCGGATCGTCGATATTATTGGGGAACGACCCGTCGATCCCCTGCGCCGCCACCGCCGCGTGCCACGCGTCGTCAACACACAACGTGCGGATACCCTCCAGCGGCGCGTCGGAAATCGCCGCGACCGCCCCGAAAAATGTCGCGATCCGCTGCTTTTCTTCGGGCGTCCAGCGAACATCCATGGGAAGCAAGACCGCTCCCATCCGGAACAGACCGAACATCGCCACGAGATGAGCCACCGTGTCGGGCATCGACAGGCCAACGATATCGCCGGGTTTGACCCCCTGGGCCGATAGATGATTGGCGGTTTGCCGCATCAGGCGGTCCATCGCCGCATAGGTCGTGATGGTCCCGTCGCGTTCGATTAAGGCCGGATGGTGGGGTCGGCGTACCGCGTTGTGGCTGATTGCGTCGGCGATATGAAGGAAGGAATCCCGGGCCATGGTTAGAGCTTGTACAGGCGACGGGTGTTGTCGCGCAAAAAGAGTTTCAGCGAGTCTTCGCGCAGGCCGAGGTCTTCGATCTCTTTGCGCGTCCGCTCGAAATCGAGGACCGGAAAGTCGGTCCCGAAGAGGACTTTGTGCTTGCCGTAAGTGTTGATGTAATGGACGAACTGCGGCGGCCAGTATTTCGGGCCGTGGGCGTCCGAGCCGATGTAGACGTTCTCGTGCTTCCACGCCATCGCAATCATTTCGTCGGTCCACGGAATACCGACATGAATGCCGACGAGCTTGAGTTCGGGGAAGTCGCATGCAACATCGTCGAGCGTGATCGGCCGACCGACGCTGCGGAGGCGACGATCCGGCGTGTAGACGAGGGATTGCCCGACTTGCATCTGAATCGGGACATCGAGTTCGACGCACTTGGCATAGAACGGATAAACCCGCGCGTGGTTCGGCGGCATGTCGAACCAGTGGGGATAGAAATGCGCGCCAACAAAACCTAGATCGTTGATACCGCGTTCGAGTTCCTTGACACCGGTCATGCCTTGGGTCGGGTCGATCCCGGCCAGGCCCCGGAAGCGATCCGGGTGCGCCTTAACCGCATCGGCGACAACTTCGTAGGGAATGAAGGAGCTGGAGGGCAATCCCATCTGGCCGCTTTTGTTGGCGATCAAAAAGGACATTTCGATCCCGGCGGCATCCATCCGACGCAGCATTTCCTCGTGCGGAATACCGGTGTAGGTCCCCGACTCCACACCGATCTTGCCCACGAAAAAATCCCTGCTGGTCTTGGGCCGGTGGGCCATGGCTTCGTCCGTCCAAATATTGACGACGGCATCGATGGCCTTGAGGTCATAGCTCATGACGGTTCCTTCCTTGGCTTCTAGAGTCCGACTTCACGGGCGATAATGTCGCGCTGGATTTCGTTGGCGCCCTCGCCGAACGTGTAGAGCCGCGAATCGCGCCACATCCGCTGCATATCGCTTTCGATGGCATAACCCGTGCTAGCGAGAAGTTGCATGCCGTGATGGGTCACGTACTGCAAACATTCGGAGGCAACCATCTTGGCCTGGGCGGCTTCTTTGCGGCAGCGCGCGTCCTGGTCGATGAGCCATGCGAGGTGATAGAGAATGAAACGCGCCTGATCGACCCGCGTTTGCATGTCGGCGATGCGATGGGCGACGCTTTGGAACTTGCCGAGGGGGCGCCCGAACTGGACCCGTTCCTTCACATGGGCGACGGCGATATCGACGGCGCGTTGCGACTGACCGATTGCGTTTGCGGCCTGACCGGATCGGCTGAATTGCAAGGTTGACATCAAGTGTTTGAAGCCATCGCCCTCGTCGCCCAGGAGGCCGTCGTCCGCGACGAACACGTCCTCAAAAGCGATGTCCCACGAGGTCAGGCAGTTGTTGCCGATCTTTTCGAGGCGGGTCATGTGGATGCCCTTGGCACCGCGCGGCACCAGTAGCATCGAAATGCCGCGATTACCTTCGGAGCCCGCGGTCGTGCGGCAGGCCGTGACGATGTAATCTGCCTCGTTAGCGCCGCTGATCCACGTCTTGCGCCCGTTGACGATCCACCCGCCATCGCCGCGTCGGGCACGGGTGATGAGCGCGCCGGCATCCGTACCGGCACCGGGTTCGGTTAGACCGAGGGAAAAGCGCAGCTCGCCTGCGATAATTTTGGGGAGGAGAGCGGCGCGCTGCGCCTCAGACCCGTAGGTGTAAATGGACATGCCGCCGAACCCCAGGGTGGTGCCATACAGCGAGGCCGCCATGCCAGCGTGGTAGCCGAGGCGTTCATGGGCAACGGCGACAGTCTGCCAGGCCCCGTCGAGGCCGCCATACTTTTCGGGAAACGGAATCGCGAGCAACCCGAGGTCGGCGTAATGCTTCAGCAAGAAATCGGGGGGCTCGTGGGCTCGGTCCCGACGGCGGACCTCTTCGGGGGGCAGGTGCTGCGCCAGCATCCGATCGACCGATTCGAGCAGGGCGCGTTGTTCGTCGTTTAGGCCGAAGTCCATCGCCCTGCTCCCTAAGCTGCGCGCGCAGGCGTCGGACCGTTCTCCGACCGCGCGCAGGTCCGCCAAGTCCCGACGATCCCGACGACACCGCCCACCGAGAGCGCCGCCATAATGGCCAGCCACACCAGGGGGTCTGTGGCGTGTAGAACGACTTGTCCCATGGCCTCGAACACACCCGCCACGGCGATGACGACGGCCCAACCGATGTAGAGGCCGCGCGACGTTACTTCTTTGGGGCCGCCGCTGCCTTCTTTGTCCGACATCAGGGCGCGGGTGAGATCGTTGATGTCCTTAGGCGCATCCGCGATAGCCTCCTCGCCTTCTTTTTCGAGGCGTCGTTGCACCATGCGTTGGGCGTAGCGCCCGGCGGCCGTAGTCCGTTCGCCGGTAGCGCGTTCTTCCTGTCGGAGACGGCGATTTTCGTCGCTGATCCCGGTGGCGGGACGGCGGCTCCACCAGAAATTCAGGCCGCACCCTGCCGCGAAGAGGGCAATGCCCGCCATGTCGGTGCCGAACTCGGGGACGATCAAGAAACCGGTCGACGCCAGAAAGATCGCGCGTTGCCACAGGGGGACAAAGCCAAAGAAATACCCCGTGAAGGTGATTGCCAACGCGGTAAGGCCGAGAAAGGCGGTGCCGCTCACGGCAATTACTTCCCACCACTCCCCTTCCAACAGAAGGGCAGGTCCGTAGATGAAGAGGATCGGCAACAGGAACGATGCCGCGCCCAAGCGGGTCGCCTGAACGGCGGTCGCCATCGGTCCGGCCCCGGCGAGGGGTGCTGCGGCAAATGCCGTGAGCGCGATGGGGGGCGTGATGTTCGAAATAATGCCGTAATAGAAGGCAAAGAAGTGTGCGGCGATATCGGGGATACCGGCACGGGTGAGAATCGGGATCACCGTGGCGACCAACGTGATGTAGACCGCGGCAGCCGTCATCCCCATTCCCATGATCAGCGCCATCAACGCGGCGATGACGAGCAGAATCCATATTTGACCGCCCGAAAACTCGACCGCGGCTTGGCTAATCTGGAAACTGAGACCGGTCGCGAAGATCGCCCCGATGATGATCCCCGCGGCAGCAGCGGTTGCCGACAAACCGACCGTGGCCCGCGCGGTTTGTTCGATCGCGTCGGCTAGGCGCAGCGGCGTCATCCGATTGGTTCGTTGCAGGAGCGCCAGCCCGAACGTCGTCAGAATAATGACGATCGCGACGAAGACGATCGAGTAGCCCAGCATCAACGTCACGATGATTAGAACGAGAGGTAGCGCGAGGTATCCTTGCTTGCGGATAATCGGCCAGGGGCTGGGCAGATCGACCTTGTTCATCGTCGCCAGGCGCAGTTTCTTCGCTTCGAGGTGCACCGTGACGAAGATGACGGTGTAGTAGAGGATGGCCGGGATCGCCGCCGCCATGATGATTTCGAGATAAGGGCGGTCCAGGAACTCGGCCATGATGAAGGCGACCGCGCCCATAACCGGGGGCATGATGATGCCACCGTTCGACGCCGCCGCCTCGACCCCGCCGGCGAAGGCGCGGCGATAGCCGAGATGGCGCATCAGCGGGATGGTAAAGGCACCGGTCGTCATCACGTTGCCGATGGAGCTGCCGGAGAGGCTGCCCATCAGGGCCGACGAAACGACCGCCGCCTTCGCCGGACCACCAGTACGGTGGCCGAACAGGGCGAAGGCCAAGCGGGTGAAGAAGGTGCCGCCGCCGGTGATGTTTAAAAGCGTGCCGAACAGGATGAACAGCACGACGAACTGCGCCATGACCGCCACCGGAATGCCGAAGATCCCGTCGCTGCCGAGCAGCAGCGTTTCGGTCAGACGATTCCAGGAGGCCGGCGGCCCGTAAAACATCCCGGGAAACTTGTCCGCGAACCGTGCGTGGATCAAGAAAATCACACAGATCGCCACCAGCACGGGGCCGACGGCACGGCGCGCCGCTTCGAGAACCAGGACGGTGAGCAGCGCTGCGGTAAAGTATTCCTGGGGCCGTAGCGCGAAGCGCCGGAAGTCCCAAGTATCGAGTTCAACGACGAAATAGGCGACGATCCAAAACGCGCCCAGGATCAGCAGCAAATCGACGACCCGCGCCACCAGCCGAATCGGCCCCTGGCTGTAACGCAGCA
Source organism: Alphaproteobacteria bacterium (assembly GCA_040216735.1). NCBI lineage: Bacteria > Pseudomonadati > Pseudomonadota > Alphaproteobacteria > Alphaproteobacteria bacterium. The sequence goes on from JAVJOO010000005.1 coordinate 701,588, forward strand.
GGGGAAAATAGAGAAAGACCAACGCCAGCGCGGTGCCGACGTGGAAAGCGCGGAACAGGATCGACTCCGGCGGTCCGTAGAACCCGGCATAGACGTGAATAAGGACGTAAAAGGTGCCGAGAAAAGCGATCGTCCACCCGCGCCAATGGCGCATGAAGGTGGCTTCGCCGTAAGCGATTTCGCGGATCATTGCCGGACGATCTCAGCAGGGGAGACCCCGGAGCCGATGGCTCCGGGGTCGCAACCCTAGTTCAAAGAACGGTGTAAGCGCCGCGCGCCTACATCATTCCTTTTTCGCGGTAGTACTTCTTGGCGCCTTCGCAGACCGGCACCGCGTTGTTCGAGAGCGGATCGTTGACGCCGATCTCCTCGGACCCACCGAACAGGCCATGGAACTCCTTAGCTTGCTCGTTCATGATCTTGGTCACTTTGTAGGTCAGATCGTCGGGCAGCTTGGAGGTGGTCACCAACTGATTGACGTACCAAGGAACCTGAACGTCCTTGTCCTGGCCCTTGTAGGTGCCCGCCGGGACCACGCCACGGAAAATGCCGGGGCGGATTTCGCTGAGCTTACTCAGTGCTGCGTCGTCCCAGTTGACGAGGTGGAAGCCCGGCGAATTCTCGAGCTGCAGCATCAAGCTGTAGGGGATGCCGCCCGAGAAGAACGACAGGTCGAGGCGACGGTCTTGAAAGGCCTGGACGGTATCGCCGTAACCGAAGGACTCGAGAATCGTTCCGTCTTTTTCGATCTGCTCGATATCGATGCCGTGCGCTTCGAGCGACGGTGAAATGAGATTGTAGAAAAAGCCGGTCTTCGATCCCGTCCACATCCGGTATTTGCCGTTGGCGAGTTCGCGTAGATCCTTGATCCCATCGGTCTTCGCGACCGCATAGAGGCCTGACCCATAGAGCGTCATGATGTGGCAGACGTCGGGGGTCTTGATCGGCACTGTCGATAGGCCGTCGGCAATGCGTTTGACGTCGTAGGTGTAACCGATCTTGTAGTGAACATCGCCGTTCTGCATATCGATCTGCGCCTTGACCGAATCGCCCGACACCGCAGCCGCTTTGTACTCCGGAATGTTCTTGTTGATGAGCTCCGTAAGTTTGGCGGCAAAGAGCGGGTAGGTGCCCGCCAAGCCGCCGTTGACGCGGAGCAATTCTTGCGCCTGGGCGCCACCGGCAAGCGACATCGCCAGCACGGTAGCTCCAACGAAACCAAGTAGTTTTGTCTTTTTCATCGTAAATTCCTCCCTTTAGGAGGGCGAAGCCTAATTCGATTGCTTGGGAATTGGAATAGCCGTCCGAACTCGGCCACGCACGCCACGCGGCTGCGACGCACTAGCGACATCGGGAGGACAGCCGCAGGCGTCGGTCGTGTAAAGGCCCGGCGAAGAGCGCTGGAGATCACCGCGACCCTGTCGGTCGTTGCCCGGTACGCTTTATCGCAGGAAGAGGCGGATCGCCACGAACGGGGCCGAAAAGAGAATGAGGTGCACAACAAAACCGGTGACCGCGACTTGCCCATTGAGCATTGCCCACAGCGTCAACCCCGCGACCACCGAGATCGTTCCAAAGATCGTGACGAGATTGACTGTCGGCGCGGCCCGCTCCCATTGGGTCGGTCTCGGCACGCTGCCGAGGAACGCCTCGAAGTCCGCTTCGTTGCCGGCCGCAAAGCGGCGGCGGCCGGCGTTTTTCTGCGGATACGTCGCCACCAGTCCGTCTTCATAAAGTAAGAGCGATGGCGGCGCGGCGCGGCGGCGCTTGCGCGACGGGTGATGAAGCGACAGCGCGGTCGCTACCTTCGAATAGCGGCGCTGCACGGCGTAGCCTGCCGCTTGAAGCTGATCAAGGCGGCGTAAGGCTGTCGCATTCGGTTGGCTCGACGTCAAACAGGCGGCCTTTTGTTACGTCGTCGGTTTTTGGCGCAGCGCAGTATTGCCCACGGCGGGGGCCAACGCCACCTGCCCCACCTCAGGCTGGAAGCGGCCCTCACCTCGCCGCCCCGTCAACCCGCGCTCAGCACGCGACGACGTTGACGGCGAGTCCGCCCTGGCTGGTTTCCTTGTACTTGGATTGCATATCGATTCCGGTTTGGCGCATCGTTTCGATCACCGTGTCGAGACTGACGACATGAAACCCATCGCCGTTCAGGGCCAACGACGCCGCATTGATCGCTTTGATTGCGCCCATCGCGTTGCGCTCGATGCAGGGAATCTGGACGAGACCACCTACCGGATCGCAGGTCATGCCAAGGTGATGTTCCATCGCAATCTCAGCGGCGTTCTCAACCTGTTGGGGCGTCCCACCGAGCGCCGCGGTCAGACCGGCGGCGGCCATCGAACTGGCGACACCAACCTCGCCCTGACACCCCATCTCGGCACCGGAAATGGAGGCATTGCGTTTGAACAACATCCCGATAGCGGCGGCCGTCAGGAGGTACGGTCGATGCGGGTCGGGATCGACACCGCCGCCAGTTTCTTCGAGGTAGCGCAGCACCGCGGGAACGATCCCGGCAGCGCCGTTCGTCGGGGCGGTCACGATGCGACCGCCAGCGGCGTTCTCCTCGTTTACCGCAATTGCATAGGCGCTCACGATTTCCATGTATTCGTGGGGCCGGCGTGAATTCAGCCCCTTCTTACCATCGGCCCTTGCCATCAAGGATGCCGCCCGCCGGCGTACCTTGAGCGGACCTGGCAAGAGGCCCCCGGCGGTTAGCCCGCGATCGATGGACGCCATCATGGTTGCACGAAGATCATCGAGGCGGCGTTCGAGTGTAGTCGGTGCGGTGGCGATTCGCTCGTTCGCCGCTACGACTTCGGCCACCGACAGCGTGGCCTTGGCGCAGTAGGTGAGCAAGTCGACCGCCGAATGGAAAGGATAGGGATACCTATCGGCGGACTTCCGCTCTAGCCGATCCGCGTTTTGGCCAGCCGATACGACCTGCCCGCCGCCGATGGAGAAATAGGTTTTTTCGGCGAGGATGCGGTCGCGGCTGCGGGCGGTGAAGCGAAGTCCGTTCGGGTGATCTTCCAGAAAGGTCTCACGCTGGTACTTTATGTCCGTCACGACATCGAACGCGACGGGGTGTCGGCCAAGAAGGTCGATACGAGACTGTTCGAGCAATCGCTCGAACGCGGTTGCGCCAACCGCCGGGTCCATCGTTTCGGGGAGCGATCCCATCAAGCCCCACGCAACCGCGCGATCGGTGCCGTGGCCCTGGCCGGTCAACGCTAACGAGCCATAGAGATCGACGGTGACGCGGTCGACCGAGGCGAGAAGGCCGCAGGCGGCGACGCTCTCCAGGAAAAGTCGCGCCGCGCGCATCGGCCCTACGGTGTGGGAGCTGGAAGGCCCCAAGCCGACCCTAAAGACGTCGAAGACGCTGCAAACGGCCGATTCGTCGCTCACGTCACAGGAACGCGGCGGAGTCGACGATCACGTCGGCGAGATACCGCGCGAACGAGGTCCGCACAAAAACACGGTACATTGGTCCGTCGCCAACCGGATGGACCAGCACCTGCGCCTTTGCCAGCATGGTTTGGGCGCAGCGATCCGGGACAAGGTCGGCGAGATCGAGGCTCCACAGCGACGAGAACAACGCCGGCGCGTTAGAGCCGCCGATTTCGAGGACGATCCGGTTGGACGACACATCCACCACGGAGGCCGGTTTCCCGGCGAGTCGGGCGGCTAAGGCGTGAGCGCCCTCGGTAAGGCCTGAGAAATCCGCCAACAACCATTCGTCCGGGCCAAGGCCGTAGGTCCACACCGACCCGTTGTGGGTCACGGCGTTGGTCCGGGGCGCCAAATCCGTACCATCGAAAACGGCGGCAACGGCGGCACCGACATCGTTCGCTGATCCGCGCAGATTGATCTGCGCGGCGACCGGCATGGCGCGGACATTCAACGCGTTGGCGGCAAGGCCGGCGAAGACGGACTCATATCCTTCCAAGGGACCTCGGCGCGCCACGGCACTACCCATCGCGTTTGCTCCCCTCGGGATCGTAGAAAACGGTCGAGACGATTTGCGCCGCAATCGCACGACCGTCCGCCACCGCATAGACGGTCTCGCCCGCACGCTCCAATCCACCGCGCACGAGCGCAAGTGCGATCGAACGCCCGAGGGCCGCGCTGTAGTAGCTCGACGTGACATGACCGTCCATCGGCACCGGCGACGTTTGGGGAAGTCGGACCGCGCCGACCGCATCCATGGGTACGATTTGGGCACCTTCGGGCAAGACTATCGTAGGGTCCTGTGTTTGTAAGCCGACGAGTTGTTTGCGATCGCGCCGCGCGGTGTCGGGTCGGGCGAGCGAGCGCTTGCCGAGGAAGTCCTTCTTGGTCGAGACCGCCCACGCCATCCCGAGATCGTACGGCGTCACGGTGCCGTCGGTGTCTTGACCGATGATCGGATACCCTTTTTCGGCGCGCAGAACATGCATCGCCTCGGTGCCGTAGGGCGTGATGTCGAACGCCGCCCCGGCTTGCATCACCTGCTCCCAAACATGGTGGGCGTCGTGCCACGGGATGTTGATTTCGAACGACAACTCGCCAGTAAAGCTGATTCGGAAAACGCGCGCCTCGACGCCGGCCACAACACCTTCACGGATGGACATGAAGGGGAAGCTGTCGTTGTCCAAAGGCATCTCTGGGGCGACGCGCTCAAGGACATCGCGGGCGCGCGGTCCGGTAACGACAATCGTCGACCAGTGATCGGTGACAGACGTGCAGTGGACGCGAAGATCGGGCCATTCGGTCTGCAGCCACTCCTCCAACCAGTCAAGCACGCTGGCAGCGTTACCGGTCGTTGTCGTCATTAGATACCGGTCTTCGGCGAGCCGTGTTGTCGTGCCGTCGTCGAACACCATGCCATCCTCTCGGCACATCAGCCCGTAGCGACTCCGCCCGACCCCGAGCTTGGTCCAGGCGCTGGTGTAGACGCGGTTCAGGAACGCGGCAGCATCGGCGCCGACGATTTCGATCTTGCCCAATGTCGACGCATCGAGAATGCCCACGCCGTTGCGGACCGCGAGGCATTCGCGCGCCACTGCCTGATCGAGCGATTCGGTGCCGCGCGGGTAGTACCAGGGCCGCTTCCACTGGCCGACGTTTTCGAATGCCGCACCGGCCGCGACGTGCCAATCGTGGAGAGCGGTGATGCGAACTGGATCGAGCAAGGCACCTTTGTCCCGCCCGGCCAGCGCGCCGAAGGTGACGGGGAGAAATGGCGGTCGAAAGGTCGTGGGTGCGAGCCGCGCGAGATCGAGGCCGGTGCGCTCGGCGATGTTGCCCAGCGCGTTGATGTTGCCGGTCTTGCCCTGGTCGGTGCCGAAACCGGTCAGGGTGTAGCGCTTGACATGCTCGGGATGGGTGAAGCCTTCGCGCATGGCCAGGGCGACGTCTGCCAGCGTCGAGTCGTTTTGAAAATCGATGAAGCATTTGCCTTCGGCCTTCGCCGACACCGGAACCCGCCACAGGGCCAGCGGCGCGCCACGCTGCGGTGCTTGGGGCAGGTCGATGCGCGGACCCGCTGGCGCGCCCTTGCCCAGAGCCGCGGCGGCGTTCGATCCGGCACCATAGCCCTCGGCAATGGCGGCAGGGATATCGGTCTCGCCGCACAGCGCCCCCGCACACCACGGATCGTGGGGCCGGCGCGAAGGCACGAACGCCGCTTTGGCGGGTTCGTAGGCGAGTTTTCCGCCCTGCTGGGCGAACAAATGGACTGCCGGCGACCAACCGCCGGAGGTCAGCAGCGTATCGCAAGGAATGATTTCGATTTGGCCGCCGTTCAACGACCGCACTTTCACTGCCCGCACCCCTTGGCGGCCCTTCACATCGATCACCCCGTGGCCGGGCAGAACACGAATGCCTTCCTTCATCGCCTGGGCCACCAACCCGCCGATCAGGTTGGGCCGCACATCGACGATTGCCGCGACGGTCGCGCCGGCGCGCTTGAGCGCGATCGCGGTTGCATAGGTTTCGTCGTTGTTGGTGAAGGCGACGGCATGCTGGCCCACGAGGACGCCGAAGCGATCTAGATAGGTCCGCGCCGCACCGGCAAGATGGATCCCGGGGCGGTCGTTGTTGGGAAACACAAGGGGTCGTTCGATGGCGCCGGTCGCCAGGACGATCTGCTTAGCGCGGATCAACCAGAGGCGCTGGCGGGCACCCGTTCGCTCTCCGGGCGGCATATGGTCGGCAACGCGCTCAAGCGCCGCTGTGTATTTGCCGTCGTAGGTGCCGAAGACTGTCGTTCGGGTCAGGACCGTGGCTTTCTCGTTGACCAAGGCGATCGACGCATCGATCCAGCCCTGGGCCGCCGGTAGGCCGTGGCCCAATGCTAGGCCCGGCAGATCTTCGGCCAGGACGACGCGCGCGCCGCTTTCGCAGGCCGCGCGGGCCGCGGCTAGGCCGGCAACGCCGCCGCCAACCACCAACACGTCGCAGTGGATGTGGCGTTGGTCGTAATCGTCGGCATCGGCGGTTTCCGGTGCACGGCCAAACCCGGCCATCCGCCGCAGCATCGGTTCGTAGACGCGGTCCCAGAGCGTGCGGGAGCCGAGAAAGGTCTTGTAGTAGAAGCCCGCCGACATGAAGCGTGACATCAAACCGAACCCGGCGAAGGCATCGTACGATACCGAGGGCCAACGGTTGACGCTGGCGGCGGTTAGGCCGGGGTAGATTTCAACGCGTGTGGCGAGGGCGTTGGGTTCGGCATGGGCGCCGCCCGCGAGCTGGACGAGCGCGTTCGGCTCTTCGTACCCCGCCGCAAGGATGCCCCGGGGGCGATGGTATTTGAGGCTGCGGCCCACCACACGGACGCCGTTGGCCAGCAACGCCGACGCCAGGGTATCGCCAGCCAAGCCTGTATAGTGCCGACCGTCGAACGAAAACGATATCGTGCGTGACGGATCGACCGAATCGCCACCTGCGACGCGCAAGGATGTGGGGGCGCGACTTGTGCCGAGGGCAGGTCCGTTCACCGATCGTCTCCGGACGGAGCCACCGGATAGACCCGACGAATCTCGTGGGTCACGGTGTGGCGCTCCACGTTGAACCAGCGGCGGCACCCGGCAGCGTGCACCCAACGCTCGGCAAACCAGCCCTTGGTGTTCTTGCGCATGAAGAGGTAGTCCGCCCACTCGGCGTCGGTCAGCGCATCGGGTTGTTCGGGCCGGGCGATATGTGCTTCGCCGCCGGCGTGAAACTCGGTTTCGGCGCGCGGTCCGCAATGGGGACAATCGATCAGCAGCATAGCAGCCCCTAGTGCGCGACCGCGGCGGCGCCGTGTTCGTCGACCAGCGCGCCTGTGGTGAAGCGGTTCAGGTTGAAAGGCGCCGCGAGCGGGTGCGGTTCGTCGTTGGCAATGGTGTGCGCGAAGACCTGCCCCGAGCCCGGCGTCGCCTTGAACCCGCCGGTACCCCAGCCGCCGTTGAAGTAGATACCGTCGATCGGCGTTTTGCCGATGATTGGCGAGGCATCGGGACTGACGTCCACGATACCGCCCCAGTTGCGCATCATCTTGAGCCGCGAGAACATGGGAAAAAGCGCGATCAATGCACCCATCTGACTGGAAATGACCGGCAGACTGCCGCGCTGGGCGTAGGAATTGAACGCGTCGATGCCGGCGCCAATCACCAGTTCGCCTTTGTCGGATTGGCTGACATAGACGTGGACGGCATTCGACATGACGACGCAGTCGAGGACCGGTTTGATCGGCTCCGATACCAATGCTTGCAGCGGGTGGCTTTCCAACGGCAGGCGGAACCCGGCCTTTTCGGCCAGAACGGATCCATGCCCGGCGACAACGATCGCGACTTTGGGCGCCTTGATCGCGCCGCGGGTGGTTTGCACGCCGGTCACGCGCCCGCTGGCGATGTCGAACCCCGTCACCTCGCAGTTCTCGACGATGTCGATGCCAAGGGCATCGGCGGCACGGGCGAATCCCCACGCAACGGCATCGTGGCGCGCCGTCCCGGCACGGCGCTGCAACGTTGCGCCCAGGACGGGGTAGCGAAGCGACGCGGCGACGTTGAGAATGGGGCAGAAGGCTTTGACGGCGTCGCGGTCGAGCCACTCGGCATCGACGCCGTTGAGTTGATTGGCATAAACCCGGCGGCGGCTGTCACGCACTTCCTGGAGCGAATGCGCCAAGTTAAGGACGCCGCGCTGGCTAAGCATGACGTTATAGTTGAGATCTTTGGACAGGCCCTCCCACAGCTTCAGCGCATGCTCGTAAAGTGCGGCGCTTTCGTCCCACAGGTAGTTGGAGCGCACGATCGTGGTGTTGCGCGCAACGTTGCCGCCGCCAAGCCAGCCCTTTTCCAACACCGCGACATTGGTGAGCCCGTGGTTGCGGGCGAGGTAATAGGCCGTCGCCAACCCATGCCCGCCGCCGCCGACAATAACGACATCGTAGGCGGCCTTGGGCGTTGCTGGACGCCACTGGCGGGGCCAGTTGCGGTTTCCACCGAGGCCCTTGGTGAGAAGCGAAAGCGCCGAGAATCGTTGCACGGTCGGTTTCCGACTCTAGTTCGCGTTGCCCGGGGTTCGGTTCAAATAGTCGACACAGGTGTCAACGGATTCGACGTCGGCGAACTTCGAATCGATATCGTAGAGGTTCCACGCCACTGCGCCGGGCACGCGGTCGCCGATGCATTCGCGCACGGCGATGGTACGAAACCCGTCCGCCAGTCCGTCGCATATGGTAGTGCGCACACAGGCCGTCGCGGTGACTCCGGTCACGATGATCGTGTCGACGCCACAGCTTCGAAGGTAGCCGGCAAGCGGTGTGCCGTGGAACGAGCTCGCGCGTTTCTTCATCATGACGTACTCACCATCGACCGGGGCAATACGCGAATCGATCTGCCACAGCGCCTCGTCTGCGAGGTCGACGGCCTCCATCGGAATCTTGCAATGCCAAAGACCCATATCCGTGTGGGGATTGTTGCGGTCGGGAATCTGGTAGGCGGTCGTCACATGAACAACAACATGTCCGTTGGCGCGGAAGGCCTCCAACAAACGCTGCATTCCAGGAATGATTTCGTTGTCCATTTTATCCTGGTCGCAGGTAAAGGGATTGCCCGGCCGGGTCCAAGCATTCGCAAGATCGACGCTGATCAGCGCTGGCTTCTTGCCGAAACCGATGCGGCGGCGGAACCCCCGCTCCTCGTAGATTTTGGTGCTGGCATCAAACGCTTCTTGCAAAGCGGCTTCGAGGCTTTCGAGGGACATGGTCGGTTCTCCGGTGGTCTTTGGGAAGCGCAAGCCACACGATAGACCGTGTCGGCCAACCACGAGAAATATTAATTTTACATATATTAATACGTTTGAGATATGAATTGACGATGGCGTCGAGAATCGAAATGCGTCACGTCGAAGCCTTCTTGGCGCTGGCCCGGACCCTTCATTTCAGCCGTGCCGCGAACGCGCTGCATGTCAGCCAGCCGTCCTTGAGCCGGACCATCACGGCGCTCGAAAGCGAGATCGGCGCACCGCTCTTCGTTCGAACGACTCGGCACGTCGCCCTGACCGATGTCGGGCGCGCGTTTCTCGGTTCGGCGCCCCAGATCCTCGATGCTCGGCAACGCAGCGTCGACGGCGCCCGCCGTGCCGCCGCGGGCGAAACCGGCCGCCTCACCGTCGGCTACATGGATTTCGCGATCAACGGACCGCTCCCGGCGCTCCTCCAGCGATTCCGCGCCATCGCACCGGGCATTGCGGTCGATCTTTCCTACATCCCCACGATCAAACAACGCGAAGCCGTGTTGACCGGCGAGATCGACATCGGGTTCATGATCGGACCGCTGATTGCGGAGGGGATCACAACCGCCCCCATCGACACCGCCGGGGTGGTTGCCCTACTCCCCCGGGGTCACCGTCTATCGCGTCACCGCACGGTATCCATCGAGTCGTTGGCCGGCGAACCTTGGGTACTCGGCGCGCCCGAACCGTGGCAGGCGTTCCGGACGATGGTGTTCGACCTCTGCGCGCGGAAAGGTTACGTGCCAGATGTCGTGCAAGAAGCGACCAACAGCGACGGCATCTTCGGCTTGGTCGCTGCAGGTGTCGGCGTTTCGCTCTACAGCGACAGCGCCACGAACCTGCGCCGGAAAGGTGTCGTTATTAAACCCCTGCAGGGCCGCTACAGCGTGGAAACCGTCGCTGCCTGGCAAAGCGCCAACCCCAATCCGGCACTGGCCCGCTTCGTCTCCGCGACCCTACCGCCGACCTAACGGCGGAGCGGAACGACCTTGGGTCAACCGGGCTCCAGATTAACGTTGAGCCGCTGGCCCGGCACGACGATCCCGCCGCGGTCCCCAATGGCAATACTTTCTTGCCGGTCGAGGTAGGCCGGCGGCAGCTCCCGCCCGGTGTCCGTGCATAGCCACAAGCGCAGCAGGTGGCGGCGGCGGTCCGGCTGCCCGGGCCAATCCTTGAACGCCGTGCGATCGTGCAGAACCTGGTAGTTCTGCAGGAATTGGATGTCGCCCGGCTCGAAATCCATGTTGAGGTGGATGTCGGGGTCTTCGCAAAGCTCTTGGAAGAGATTGAGCGCGGCGACTTGCTTGTCTGTCAGTCGCGGCACGCCGGGCAGCCGCTGGCCTGAATCGATGTAAGGCCGGGTGAAATGAACGGTCAGGAGACCCTGGTACCAACTAAAGATCGGCAGGCGGTACCACGGATCCTTGCCCTCGGGCACCTCGCCGCGCCGATCCACATAGAATGGGAAGAACAGTTCGCGGGCGAGTTCGGGCTGACGGACCAGCATTTCGTTGTAGACGGTCACAGAACTCAGAATGCTGCTGGCACCGCCCGACATCGATTTTTGCAGGCACAGCAACCCGACGAGGTCGGTCGAGTCGGCATGATAGTTTTGCCGCGCCGAGGTCTGATAAATCCGCGCCGTCGGATCGTCGACCGAGCGGGACAGGTCGATCACGTGCCCAAGCAGATCGCCGCGCGCATTTTGCGACCGGGGCCCGCCGAGATGCGTTCCGATGCCCCAATAGGCGCGGGCAGCATGCTCGATATTGCCGTAATCGACAGGCAATCCGCGCATCAACACAAAGCCGCGACCGTCCAACAGTTCGGTTAGCACTTCTTTCAGGCGCGGGCCCAACCTCGGGAGCGGAAACCGAGCCTGGTCGATGTCTTTGATCGGGATCGACATCGTTGCCTGAACGGCGGCCTCGATCTCGTCGAGGTCGTCAGGCGAAAACCGAAAGACCCAGGCGTCGCTTTTCTTGAGGTCTCGACCGTACCAAGCCGAAGGTCCGGCGATCGGACCCGGCGGCATCGGGATGTTGTCACTGTCGTCACGCGCGGCTGCGTGTTTTGGGTTCATGCCCCCTCCTCTTAACTTTCTCCCCTCCGAGGGAGCCCCTACTCTGCCGCTTCGCGCGCGCCACTCCATGTCAGTAGCCGTTGTCCGAGCAGCCGTCCGAAGGTAAGCGCCGGCAGCAACGACATGCCGCTGAGGTAGGTTTTCCCCGAGAGGCGCGCCTTGCCCAGGACCTCGCCAGCGGCAAAGAGGTTGGGGATCGGTTTATTCGCCGCATCGACGACGCGAAGATCGGCGTCGAGATCGAGACCGCCGGGGCTGAGGACGGTGAAACCGACGGCGCGAATGGCGAAATACGGCCCGGTGTCGATCGGACGGGGCATGGATTCGCGCCCGAACCGCTCGTCCTTGCCGGACTCGACGGCCACGTTGTACTGGGCCACCGAGGCTTCGAGGTTGGCGGCATCGACCCCGCATTTCTTAGCGAGTTCGGCCACCGTGTCCGCCTTGAAGTACGATGGGTGTTTATCGAACAGCTTCACCGCATGTTCGCGTTCGATTTCGCTATGGAAATGCGGCGCGTTTTGCCGAATGCCTTCGTCGAAAACGATGAACATTTCCATGCCGTCCTGGGCGAGCAAGGCGTGTTCGCGGTGATCGACGCTGGGGTGGTCTTCGCGGACGAAGCGCTTGCCGGCCCGGTTGACGAAAATCTCCCAGGGTGGACGGAACTGCGGGCTGAGCTTGAGTCCGCCCCGCGCCGAGAGCGGGTCTTTCGGATCCTGCATCACCGCCGCGAACGAGCACAGGAACTGGTCGCCGCCGTCGACCTTGGCGCCGATCTCGCGTGCCGCAAGAATTCCTTCGCCGCGCGAATACGGGTTGCAGTAGGACCGCAACGGATAGGCGGGCGTCAGTTCAGCCCAGAGTTCCGGGTTGGCGGCGTAACCCCCCGTGGTCAGGACGACGTTTTGTCCGTGAATCTCGACCTTTTCGCCGTCGCGCGCTTCGGCCTCGATGCCGACGACCGCGCCGTTTTCCACCAAAAGGCGGCTCATTTTCGTTTGCAGAACCAGCGTGACAGTACCGCGCGCGATTTCCCGGTCGAGGAGCGGTTCCATGACCGCCAGAACCGAAAGGCCGCCATTCTCGCCCCAAGCGTAACGGCGGACGCGGTGGGGTTCGTGGCCCCAGCCGGCGATCGGCGTGTGGGGGACAACCTCAAGGCCGTTATCGGTCAACCAGTCGAAGCTGTCGGCGGCGTTATCGATAGCCAGACGCCCGAGAATGGGATGCACCGTGCCGCCTGAAATGCGGTGGCAATCGGCGTAATGCCAATCCGGATGATCGTCGATCCCCAGCTTCTTTTGCAGCTTGGTCCCGGCGGCGGTCATTTGGCCGGTCGACCAATGGAGGGTGCCGCCGATCTTGTCGTCGGCCTCGACCAACAGGACCCGCGCGCCACGCTGACCGGCAAAGATCGCGGTCGGAATGCCGGCCGTACCGGCGCCCACAACTATGACGTCCCATTCATCGTGCATCGTACTTGCCTCCCCTATCGTGTTCGTTGATTTGCGCCCTTCGCCGCGGGCGCACCCTACCCCAGAGGCAAGATGCTATCGCGCTCGCGCCGCGGAGAATACGCAAAAATCCCGCCGCGCGCGCCCGGTGGACTAGCCGGCGGCTTCGATCTTGTCTTGCGTCTTCGTCGCAAAATCCCCGGCATCGTGCCGTTCGCGGAGTTGGTCCTCAAGCGGCCCAAAGGATCGGTTGACTTTACGTCCGCGAATGACCGCATCGCGGGCGGCGATCTCCCGGGCCCATCGGCCCAGGTTTTTGTAAGAGTCGGCGCCGAGGAACTCGCCGGCGTTGTAGGCTTGGTTCAGGACTACACCGCCGTACCATGGCCAAATTGCGATATCCGCGATCGTGTAGTCGTCGCCGCACATGAATTGTTTGTCGACCAGGTGCCGGTCGAGGACATCGAGCTGGCGCTTGACCTCCATCGCATAGCGGTTGATGCAGTATTCGATCTTGAACGGCGCGTAAGTATAGAAGTGACCGAAGCCGCCGCCGAGATAGGGCGCGCTGCCCATCTGCCAGAACAGCCACGACAGGCACTCTGCGCGTTTGGCTGGATCCTTGGGCATGAAGGCGCCGAACTTTTCCGCTAGGTACAGCAGAATTGCGCCCGATTCGAAGACGCGGGTGCCGGGTTCGGTGCTGCGATCCATTAGAGCGGGGATCTTGGAGTTGGGATTGACGGCAACGAAGCCACTGCCGAACTGATTGCCATCGTCGATGGTGATCAACCACGCGTCGTACTCGGCGCCGGAAATGCCGAGGGCGAGCAGCTCTTCAAGCAGGACCGTGACCTTGACGCCGTTCGGCGTCGCCAACGAGTAGAGCTGGAGCGGGTGTTTGCCGACCGGCAGTTCCTTCTCATGGGTCGCGCCGGCGATGGGGCGGTTGATACTGGCGAATTTCCCGCCACTCTCCTTGTCCCAAGTCCAAACTTTGGGCGGTACGTATTCGGCCGTTTCGGTCATGCGGTGATACTCCCTTCGGGGTCTGGAGGACTGGGCAAACGCTTACTCTACCATCTAGCATGGCCCGACCAGCGCCGCACCTGATGCCGCCCGGGCCGGCTCCCCGTCGCGCTGTCGGTGTGGCGGGCACGTCATGTTAGGGTGCGGCGCCCGCAAAATGGGCAACGCACCGGTACCGTTCCAGGAGGACTCCCATGACCGCCCTGTCGATCCTCGACCTCGTCCGCGTGACTGAAGGCACCGACGCGCGGGGCGCCCTCGACAATGCCCGCGACCTTGCGGCCCATGCCGAGGACTGGGGTTATGCGCGGCTGTGGGTCGCGGAGCACCACAACATGGCGGGGATCGCCAGCGCCGCGACCGCGGTCGTCATCGGCCACATCGCGGCCGGCACCAAGACGATCCGGGTCGGCGCGGGCGGGATCATGCTGCCGAATCATTCGCCGTTGGTCATTGCCGAGCAATTCGGCACATTGGCCCGTCTCTTCCCAGGCCGTATCGACTTGGGACTCGGCCGCGCGCCCGGCACAGATCAGCTCACCCTGCAGGCGCTTCGGCGATCGCCCCAGGCCGCCGAAACCTTCCCGCGCGATGTCCTGGAATTGCAGCACTACTTTGCGCCGGTACAACCGGATCAGCGCATCCAAGCGGTTCCCGCGGCGGGCACCAACGTCCCGCTTTGGATTCTCGGCTCAAGTACGTTCGGCGCTATGCTAGCTGCGGAGTTCGGCCTTCCCTACGCGTTTGCATCGCATTTCGCGCCCGATCTCCTCATGACCGCGCTCGAAATCTACCGCACCCGCTTCAAACCCTCGGCGCAGTTGGCCGAACCCTATGCCGTGGTCGGTGTGAACATCATCGCTGCCGACAGCGATGCCGAGGCGCGACGCTTAGCAACGACCCAACAGATGTCCTTCACCAACATGGTGCGCGGCACCCGTGGACTGAGCAAGCCGCCGATTGACGACATCGAAACCTATTGGTCGCCGATGGAACGCGCCCACGCGATGCAAATGCTGGCCCGGTCGATTGTCGGCGCCCAAGATACGGTGCAGGCGGGCCTCGCTGCATTGATTGCCGAGACCGGCGCGGACGAGTTGATGATCGTGTCGGACATCTACGATCACACAGCACGTCTGCGATCCTTCGAACTGATCGCCGCCGCGGGGCGGGCGAGCGAACGGCTAGATAGCGCCGTTGCGTAGGATCGGTTGTTCGAACGGCGCGCCAGCCTACATTGTTTCCAGTAGACGACCCTGGCCGCGCACCCGATCCATGATCCCGTTCGAACGTAATGCGTGCCAATAGGTCGCCGCGTTGGCGGAAATGACGGGCTTGCCGAGCCAACGTTCGCCTTCGGCGGCGACGCGCGCCATGGGGAGATTGCTGCCGACCTGGATGATCGCGTCGACGTCCGGCGCGTCGAGGGCGACGACGGCCTCGCGCAGGCGCCGTTCGGAGACTTGGCTGATGTTGACGGCGCTGGTTGCCCCCATGCCGACGACGCCGGCAACCTCGTAGCCGTTGGCCCGGTAGAACGCCGTGATGTCCCGATCCGGCGTAAACGGCGCGACGACCGCAATGCGCTTGATCCCGCCGTAGGCCGCAAAAGCCGCAAGCATCGCATCGGAGGCAACCGTCATTTCAAGTCCGGTCTTTTGCCGGATCACGCTTTTGAGGTTCTCGCCCGCGTTCTCGCCCTCCCAGAAGGCATCGGGGGCGACACCCATGATGAAATGATCGACCTCGCAAGTCATCAGGGTGACCGCGGCCTCGTCGACCGTAGAAGAAATACGGACGATCTTTTCGAAATCTTCGTCGCTGTCGAAGCCCAAATTCTCCATCGGAATCCGCCCGATCTGGTTGGTCACGCCAGCCGGCCGCATCGCCTCCATTTCCGGCTGCACCGTTGTGTTCGTCGACGGGATGATGATCCCGAATTTCATCCGGTAACCGAGCGTGTCCTTCATGATCTTCCGCCTGTCGTTTCACCGAAGATTGAAAACATAGGCCTATGGGGCACCAAGCTTGCGGCGAAGTATGACCGCACCGCGCCCCGGTTGCACGGATGCGCCACGGCGCGTGAAACGGAAATTTCTCCACGCCTTCACCCGGATGTCATCGAGCGCGCCTAGGTTACCTGGCGCTTTGCGTCATACACCTAAAGGTTGGACACACCATGCTCAAGGCACTATCTGCCGCCGCTTTGCTCGCCGCCGTCACCACGGCAGCTTACGCCGAACCCTTTCGAATCGTCGCGCTGGGCGATGTCCCTTACGGGCAACCAGAGAAAGTCTACGCCCCATTCGAGACGTTGATCGACACCGTCAACGCCCGCGCGCCCGCCCTCGTCATCCATGTCGGCGACACCAAGTCGGGAAGCACACCTTGCTCCGACAAGATGCTGGACGACCAACTTGGGTACCTCAATCGGTTCACAGCACCGGTTCTCTATACTCCGGGCGACAATGAATGGACCGATTGCCACCGGAAGAATGCCGGCGGCTTCGATCCGATCGAGCGTCTCGGCTATATCCGGCAAAACTATTTTGCCAACCCCGACCGGAGTTTCGGCGTCGCTAAAGCAGCGGTAACCAGTCAGGCAGCCGCAGGCTATCCTGAGAACGTCCGCATGATGATGAACGAGGTCATGTTTGTGACGACCCATGTCATCGGCTCGAATAACAATTTCGAAATCCGCGATATTGCTGCGGTTCAGGAGTTCATGGCCCGCGACGCGAACAACCTCGCCTGGCTTACCGAGAGCTTCGCGACCGCGTCGCGTATCGATGCAAAGGCATTGGTTCTCGCCGTTCACGCCGACATGTTCCAAGATGGATTTAGTCCGCCCTGGGCGCCCGAGACATGGATGGGTCATTCGGGGTTCGCCAAATTCGGACCCGCGCTAATCAAAGAAGCGGCGGCATTCGCCAAACCGGTTCTATTGATCTACGGCGACTCGCATATCTTCCGTCAAATGCGGCCGTTCCCGAAGGGGGCGCCGAATGTGATGGCCCTCGAAGCCCCCGGGGCAACGGACATGCATGCGGTTGAAGTGACGATCGATCCGGCGACGTCGGGCGTGTTCGCTGTTGCGCTGGTTAGAAACCCGGCTTTAGCGGAGTAGTTCGGAGAGCCCTGCGCCAAACCGGCGCGGGGCTCAACCGAATCATGCTTAAACATGGCCGCCATGGCATGACGGCGGCCCTACTTCTAGATCAGCCTAGCGCAGGCTGATCTGATCGTAGTTGAACGAATTGCCGAGGTTGATCAGACCGTCGACCCGCTTGTTAACGCCAACGATGTCGATCTGCTCGATCAAGAAGAGATTCGCGGCCTTCTCGTGCTGAACCTTGAGTAATTCTCCCAGCGCCTTCCGGCGTTCGTCCACGTCGAAGATGGTGTCCGAGCGTTCCAACAGAGCGACGACCGATTCGTCGCAATAGTAGGGATTGGGTTTCTTGCACGACCCGAAGGTGAGGAACCGGGAGGCATCGTTCAACGGCGCGGAGTTTTGCCCTGCTCCGAACACGGCACCTTCCCAGCCGCCGGTGATGAACTTCTTGATCCAGTCAGACGACGGTATCGGCCGTAACTCCATGGTGACCCCGACCTTCGCGAGGTCCTGCGCCACCTGTTGGTACATTTCGGAGTCCGCGGCGAAGGATCCGACGACGACTTCGGCGATCACGCTTAACCCACCGCCGTGTCCGGCCTCGGCCAGCAATGCCCGAGCCTTGGCGGGATCGTGGGGATAGGGTTGAAGCGCCGTGTTGTAGCCGAAGGTGTTGGGCGTCGCGCCCTGGCTTGCCGGTTTAACACGCCCGTCGAACAGGTTCGCCGCGATCGCCGACTTGTCGACGGCGTAGTTGAACGCTTGGCGCACCCTGACGTCAGTAAAGGGCGAGGTGTCCACAACATTGACGAAGGCCATTGTCGCCGCAACGGTCGAGGGCGAGACGTCGATGCGGTGCCCAGCCGATTCGACGGTTCCGATATTGTCAGTCGAAAGTCCTACGGCGATGTCGGCCTGATCGGAAATCAACGCTTGGACGCGCGCGGGACGCTCGCCCAAAGGCAAGACCTCTAGCCCCGTGACCTTCGCTTTGCGCCAGGAGTCCGGACGGGCGTCGAAGACGACTTTTTCCGGAGTCCAAGTCTTGACCTTAAAGGCACCGCTTCCGGCGGGCGCGTTCGCATATCCGTCGGGGCCCATGTCGGCCCATGCCTTGGGGGCAACGATCAGGACCGCCGAGATTCGGCTCGGCAAGATCGCATCGGGCTTCGCCGTTTTGATTTCGACGACCGACGCGTCGATCGCCTGCGCCGAAACGACGCCGGCCAGTTGCCTGCCCACCGAGGTGGACTTCCCGGTCTCACCCTTGAGCCACCCGATCGCCGCGGCAACCGCGGCGGCGTCCAGCGTCTCGCCGTTGTCGAAGCGGATGCCATCGCGAATGGTAAAGCGCCACGTCGTCGCATCGACGGATGTCCATGAGGCCGCGGCCTGCGGCTGGACGTTGCCCGACGGGTCGACCGCGGTCATCGCATCGAATAGCGCCGTCCAGGTATGCCAGCTCGGAAAGATACCCGCCGCATACGGATTTCCCTTAGTCGGCGGCAGCGCGGTGGCGGCGACCCGCAGCGTTTGCGCGCCGGCGTCCGTTGGAACGAGAGCTAATCCACTCCCAACCGATAGGGTAGTCATTGCGACAGCCGTCGCGAATGCACGTAGTTTCATGTCTTTCTCCCTGCGAGGCGTTTGCCTCAGTTTGCGGTTGCCGTTTCGGTCTCCCAGTGCAGTATTTTTTGCCCCAGCATTCTTCCGTAGGTCAGGGCCGGCATCAGCCCCATCCCGCCGACGAAAGCGTCGCCGGAATGCAGGCCCATTCCCAAAATCTCCCCTGCCGCCGAGAGATTCGCGATTGGCGCGCCGTCGGCGCGCAGGACTTGGAAACGTTCGTTTACCGCGATCCCCTGCACCGCGGTCGACGTCGCGCCGTGGTGGCGGATCGCATAGTAGGGCGGCGTGGCGACCGGGCGGGGCAAGTGGCGCCGGCCGAGGGGATCGCTGCCGCTGGAGACGGCGCGGTTGTATTCCTCGACGCTCCTGCGCAAACCGTCCGGATCGATCCCGGCCTGTGCAGCCAGGGCATCGAGCGTCTCGGCCCGGCAATAGGCCGGATGGTTGCCGAGCCAGCGTTCGACCTGGTCGGGTGGCATTGCATCGAAGAGCGGCGGGGCCTGCTCCTTGATGGCTTGGTCGTAGATCGTCCAGAAGGTTAGATCGGGAACGCTTAGAAGCGCGCGCTCGCGGGCAAGCGGTTCGCTCGCGTCCTCGGCAACGAACCGGCGCCCCTGTCGGTCGACATAAATTTCCCACGGCGGCCGCCGCCCGCTGAGGTCGGTAAACCGGGCCGACCGCGCGGGATTGGCGGGGTCGGTCACACCGGCAAGCCGAGGCACAAAGTGCTCTTGATGCTGAAGCAAGCCACCAGCGCCGACCGCAAAGCGAATCCCAGCGCCCCGGCACCAGGGCCAGCCCCAAGTAAAGAGCGGGTAACCGGTGATTTCCTCAAAGAGATCGAAGGCGCCGCTTAGGCCGCCGGTGGTCAGCAACACGTTGTCGCCTACATACTCCTGTCGGTGGCCGCTGGCGTCCTCGGCTCGCACGCCGCGCACCCCGCCCCTGTCATCGAACATCAGATCGGTGACCTCAGTCGAGGTCTTCACCGTGACACCCCCTGCCGTGACGGCGTCTTCGAAAGCGGGACGAACGGCGTTCAAAATTGCGACACCGGCCTCAGCTGCCCAGTAAGTCCGCGGCACCGAGTAGGGCGTTTGGCCGAACAGAACCGGATGTTCCGGCAGCGGCGTCCATCCGAGATCGAGGAGCCAATGGAGCGTGTCGGCGGCGTTGTCCGCGATCAACCGCGCGAAGCGTGGGTCGGTCTGACCGTTTGAAATGCGCACGATGTCGTCGTAGTGCAGGTCTGGACTGTCTTGAATGCCCTTCGCATCTTGTAGCCGGGTCCCGGCCGCGCTGATTTGGCCCGCCGCATAATGAAGCGTGCCGCCGATCTCGGGGGCGTGTTCGATCGCCAGGACTTTGGCACCCCGCTGTGCGGCGAAGATCGCCGCCGGCATCCCCGCCGTGCCGACGCCACATACGATGATGTCCCACCTCGCGGTCATCGACTCAGCGCTTACGCAACGTCATACGATAGGAAAAGCGATCCCACGGGTAGATCGCCTCGAAATATTCGATTGCCCGATCCTTGTCGTCGAAGATCGTGCCGAGCCGTTTCAAAGCCGGCGCGCCTTCGGGGGCTTCAAGCGCGGCGGCAACGCCGGCAGGGAGCGGGCAAGCGCCAATGGTTTGCTCCACGCGGTCGATGCGGACGCGGCCGTCGCGCAAGATCAAGACAAACCGCGGTGTGGTTTCAAGGTCCTTGCGATCGAACATGCGGCCGATGTCTTCGGGCACAAAGGTCGTCACCTGGGCGATGAGGCTGCCCTGGCGGCGACCGATGGCGACGGTCTTTTGTACCTGCGCGCCCGCGTCGATCCCCAATGTCTGCGCGACTTCCTTGGTCGCAGGAATGAACCGACAGTCTTGGAGGTCTATTTCGAGATTGAGGGCTTCCAAAAGCGCCCGTTCGGACAACCCATCCAAAGTGTCGCCGAAATCGACGATTTGCGGCGCCGCAACCACTCGCGTGCGCTTGCCCCGGCCGCGGTCGATCAAGCCGTCGGTCGCCAGACTGTCGAACGCCCGCTTGCAGGTGAAGGTCGACACCTTGAGCGACGCGGCTAACTCCTTTTCGCTGGGCAAATCGTCGCCCAGGCCAAACGTGCCGTCGACAATGCGGGCCAGCAACGCGCCGTGAATTTGCTGATAGAGCGGCCGCGGATCGGCGCGGTTCAACGTCAGGGGAGACAACTGAGCGGAATTCTTGGAACCAACCATCGATAACTTTGCCTAGGGGAATTTACCGATCTCAGCGACCGATCGCGCAGCAGCGCCCGTTTGCAAACATAGCATATTTGGAAATATGCTACATTTGAAACATACAATATTTCAGGGAGGACGACAGATGCGGCGAGCACAGGTCACCGGGCTTCTTTTTGCGGCACTGGGAGTTGGGGCGGTTTTCGGATCGGCCAACGTAGCCGTTGCCCAAATGCAGGATGAAACGCTGCGGGTCGTTACGCGCGGCCTGAACGAGAGCCGCGGTCGGCCCGACCAAGGCGTTCAGTCGCCGGCGAGTTTTTGGAACTGGCCGATCTACGACTCATTGACGATGGTGGATCTGGAGGGCGAAGCGCAACCGCTCCTGGCCACGTCGTGGCGCAACATCGACACCGAGACGTGGCATTTTTCGTTGCGTCCCAACGTCACTTTCCAAAACCAAGAACCGTTCAACGCCGATTCCGTGATCAGTAACATCGAGTACACGATCAACGGCGAGGGTAAAGGGACGACCTCGGGCCGGAACATGACGACCCAGGCGCGCATTGCGTCGATTCGCAAGATCGACGACTTGACCGTCGAGATCAAAACCAAAGGACCCAACCCGATCTTGCCCAAGGCCATTTCCGGCAACTTTATCCCGGCCCCCAAGGCCTATGCCGACCAGGGGAACGCCGGATTTGCTAACAATCCGATCGGAACGGGTTCCTACCGACTGGTCAACTGGAATGCCGAGGGATCGACGCTCGAAGCGTTCGCAGAATCGTGGCGCCCGGCAAAAATCAAACATCTCGCATTGGCGTCCGTCCCCGAACGCACAACGCGGGTCCAGGCGATCATTTCCGACCAAGCCGATATCGCTATCGGTCTGTCGATCGACAATATCGATTCGATCGAAGGCGCCGGGCACACGATCGGCGCATTTCCTCGTCCGTCCGTCATGGCATGGCAGTTCATGTCGACGTTACCGGACTCGCCGTTCCGCGATCCTCGGGTTCGGATGGCGGCGAACATCGCGATCGATCGCGACGTTCTGAACACTGAATTGCTGCGCGGTTTGAGCCGGCCGGCGAGCCAATGCGCAGCCCACTTCGCGTTTGGCTATAACCCCAACATCCAGCCCTATCCGTTCGATCCCGATCGGGCTAAAAAACTACTCGCCGAGGCCGGGTATCCAAACGGATTCGAAGTCACCGCCGAAGTCGTGCCGGGTGCGCAAACCGGCGACAACGAGATCTATCAAGCCGTGGCCCAGCAACTCAGCTCGGTCGGCATCCGGGTCAAACTGGAGGGCATCTCGTTCGGTGTGTTCCTGAAGAAGTGGTTCCCGGGCGCCGACGCGACGCGGCTCGGATTCGAGGGCATGTTCCAAAACTACTGCAACGACAACAACGTCGACGGTCTGGACGCTTTTTCGAATTCGTCGTGCCGCAAGAACCCGCCCTATTACTGCGACCAAGACGAAATGAAACTGATCGAGGCCGCGGCCGGTGAATTCGACGAGGCCAAGCGCCGCAAAGCGATCCAAGATCTCCTTGCACTGAACCACGAGAACGCCGGCGGCCTCTATATGGTCGAGGTCATCGACGTCACCGGCGTCCACAAACGCGTCAAGGGATTCAAGAATGTGATCCAGCGTTTGAACTATCACGAAGTTACCATCGAGCAATAGCGCGCTCTTTGGATGCGGCGGCCGCGGGCGTCCAAGGCGCTCGCGGCCTTTCTTTATTTCCGAGGTGAGACACCATGCATACGATCAATCGCGACTTCCCCCGTCCCGCCCCCGCCTTAATCGAGAAGGCACTAGACACCTTTGCCTGCATCGCCGGCCAAGCGGCTGGCCGCCACTGCGTGATGGATTCAGGCATCCGACCGCTGCGGCGCGACTGGAAGATCGTCGGCCCCGCACTCACGGTAGCCTCGGCCGATCCGGTCGATACGTTGGTGAGCCGTGTCGCCACGCAGTACGCCAAACCCGGTGACGTAATCGTCGTCGATTCCGCCGGCCGCATGGACGCCGCCACCTGGGGCGCGACGATGGCCTGGGCGGCCAAAGAATCCGGTGTTGCGGGGGTTATCGTCGACGGCGCTGTGTTGACCACCGAACTTCTGATCGACCGCGAAGGTCTGCCGATCTTTGCGCGCGGCTCCACGACGGGGCATGTCGGCGGCGACGGCCCAGGATCGATGAACGTCCCTATCGTGTGCGGCGGCATCATTGTCCGGCCCGGCGACATCGTCCTTGCCGACGAAGATGGTGTGGTGGTTCTGCCGGCAGAGCACGCGGACGCTCTCCTCGACAAAGCCGGACAAGGCCGCAGCAAACCGTTCCCGCCCGCGGGCCGCAAAGTTCCCTATGGCGAACGGGGCTTTGAAGAGAAGCTGCGGAGCTTTGACGGGATCGATTGGCGGTAGTTCCGGCCGTGACACCCGATGTGATCGTCTGCGGCGCAGGGTCGTCGGGCATGATGACCGCCATTTTCGCCGCCCGCGCCGGCTCCCGCGTTCACCTGATCGAACATGCGCCTGAGGTTGGCGGCTCGCTCCATGTCGCCGGGGGCCACATGAGTGCGGCCGGCACGCGCCTTCAGTCGGCCAAGGGAATCGGGGACTCGCCGGATCGGCACTACGAGGACGTCTTGCGCATTAGCAAGGGCAAGGCCGATCCGAACAAGGCCCGGATCGCCGTCGACAACGCCGCGGCGACGCTCCATTGGCTGCTCGACCACGGCCTCGACGTGCTCCCCGAACACCCCGTTCTGGTACACGGTCACGAACCCTACACAGTGCCGCGGACCTATTGGGGCTCCGAGAAAGCGGTCTCCGTTCTGAACGTCGTGCGGCGCGAATTGCAAATGGAAATCGACGGCGGGCGGGTCGAGCTGAGCCTCGAAACCGAACTGATCGGTCTCGCCCAGGGTAACGAAGAATCCGTGGTTGGCGTGGTCGTCCGCGACAAAGCGGGCGCCGAGCGCACGCTGACCGCGCCCGCGATCGTTCTGGCGTGCGGCGGCTATGCCGCCAATGAAACGCTTTTCCCCGAACTGACCGGCGGATATCCGCTCTTCAGCCAAGCCTATCCCTATTCGCGCGGGACCGGCATCGTTTTGGTACGCGAACTGGGCGGCATCGTCAGCGGCGGCGAACATTTCCTACCCACCTTTGGCCGCGTCGCCGACCCGCAGGACCCGAGCCGTATCGTCAATATCACCCACACCGTGCCGCAACATCGCCAGCCCTGGGAAATTTACGTCAATATGAACGGCGACCGCTTCGTTGCCGAGGACGAACCCAGCGCCGACACCCGCGAACGCGTCCTCGTACGTCAACCCGGGCTCACATTCTGGGCGATCTTTGATCAAGCGATCCGGGACGCTGCGCCGCCATTCTTCCATGACATCGCCGAGGACGCTGTCGGGCGGCTGTGGAATGCCCACCCTTCCTACGTTCGAGACACCACGCTCGCCAATCTGGCCGCGCGAATGGATGTCAACGCGAAGAGGTTTCTGGCAGCGGTCGATGGGTACAACAAAGCGCAGCAGTCCGGCCAAGATCCCCTCGGCCGCCGGCATATGCCGCGCCCCATTGCGCGCGCGCCCTTCTACGCCGTGAAGCACCATGGCATATCCGTAGTGAGTTTCGCCGGCGTCTCAGTGGACGACCGGTTTCGCGTCAGGTTGCAGGACGGACGACACCTCCCGAACCTCTACGCCGTGGGCGAAATGCTCGGTTTTGCGACCCTGAACGGCAACGCTTATGTGAGCGGCATGGGTGTCACCCCCGCCCTCACCTTCGGCCGCCTGCTCGGCGAGGCACTGGGCGGGGCGGCCTAGCAACCGTTCTAGGCGCGCGCGGCCCATGCCACAGGTTTGCCGACTAGACCCGATCGCCATACGCGCGGCCTGCCAGCTCGGTGCCGAAGGCATCCACCTTAGAAACCGGGCGATGCGCGTCGAGGAATCGGTTCAACTTCACATTTGATTAACCCTCGTGATCCCAAAATAGAGAGCAAATGGGACCACGCGCGATGCACCGGAACGTCTACTCGTCACTGAAGTTCTTCCACCACCCCGATAGGATGGAGGCGCTAGCCGCAGGCCGTCATCTCGGGCCGCTACATGTTCGGATCAAGCCCACGAACGTCTGCAATCACGACTGCTATTTTTGCGCCTATCGTAGCGACGGCCTGAGCCTTGGTTCGACGATGCAGGTGCGCGACCGGATTCCCCAGGCGAAGATGAAAGAGATCGTCGAGGATCTCATTGCCATCGGGACCAAGGCCGTGACGTTTTCGGGTGGCGGAGAACCGTTACTTTATCCCCATCTTGCCGAATCCGCCGAACGCCTTGCCGGCGCCGGAATTGGAATAGGCGTGCTGACAAACGGCAGCCAACTCCGCGGTCGTCTCGCCCAAACCCTTGCGCGCACCGCTTCGTGGGTGCGGGTTTCGATCGATGGGTGGGATAGCGCCAGCTATGCCCGCAACAGAAACGTTCCGCTGCATTCTTTCGAACGCGTCCTTGAGAACATGGCGGCTTTTTCGAAGATGGACGGCGATTGTACGCTCGGAGCCAGCGTTATCGTCGATAGCGGGAACGCTGAACACCTTTTTGATCTGGCGCAGCGTTTGAAATCCGCCGGCGCCGAGCACGTGAAATTGTCGCCGTGTATCGTCAGCGAGAGCGCCGCGGGCAACGCCGCGCACCATCGACAGTTCGCTAATGTCGTGCGTAGCGAAATCGCCCGTTGCCAGACGCTCGCGGCGTCTGATTTCGCGGTCGTCGACCACTACCACTTCGAGCCCGACCCCGCGGACGAGATGCGGCATCCGCACTGCCCGATGACACGCCTGTTGACGGTGATCGGTGCCGATTGTTCCGTCTACACCTGCCAGGATAAGGCGTATACCGATGCCGGCCGCATTGGCACGATCCAGGATCGCCGTTTTTCGGATCTATGGTTGGATGACTCAACCGTTTCCTGGCTAGACAACTTCGACGCGCGCACGTGCACCCATCACTGCGTTGCCGCCACAAAAAACCGGTTGCTCAACGACTTTATCGATGTGGATCGCAGCCACGTCGCCTTCGTCTAGGAGCGCACCGGGTTCGTCATACGGCGATGGCGTGTCGTGCCGTGTTCTTGGCCAAGTAGTGGTCAAAGGTAGCGGCGACAACGCGAATAAACGGTCGGCCCAACGCCGTCATCGTAACCCGTTGTCCGTCTACTCGAACGATACGGTCTTCGACCAACGGCTCCAAACGAACAAGGTCGTCATCGAAGACATCCGAGGCCGCGGCGTGCGCGCGGCGGACCGCTTCTAAATCCACCGTCAGGTCGCACATCAGGCGGGAAATGACATCGCGGCGCAATCGGTCCTCGTTGCTGAGCGATATCCCCTTGCCGATCGGGAGCGTATTCTCGGCAATCGCCGCGGCGTAGGCATGCAGCGGCACCTGATTCTGGACATAGCCTTGGCGCAGCGCGCCGATCGCGGAGGCGCCAAACCCGATCAACGCTTCGGAAACGTCGGTCGTATAGCCCTGGAAATTGCGCCGCAACCTGCCCTTTCCCAGGGCGGACACCAAGCTGTCCCCGCTTTGGGCGAAATGATCGAGACCGATACGGCGATAGCCTGCGTGTTCCAGGGCGCTCGCCGCCGCAGCCGCCTGCTCGAAACGCCTCTTCGCGTCAGGCAACGCCGCCTGATCGATCAACGATTGATGCCGCTTCATCCACGGGACATGGGCGTAGCCGAACAAGGCAATGCGTGACGGCGCAAGAGAAAGGGTTTTCGCGACCGTCTCCAAAACGCACTCGACGGTTTGGTGAGGAAGGCCGTACATGAGATCGATATTGATCGCCTCAATCCCCGCCGCCCGCAGCCAATCGATAACGCGCGCCGTTGTTTCGAGAGTTTGCACGCGTCCAATGGCGCACTGGACCTCCGGATCGAAGTCCTGAACGCCGACACTGACCCGCGTGACACCCGTGGCACCCAAGGCGCGGATGTATTCCTCGCTGGCCGTTCGCGGGTCGAGTTCGACCGCGATCTCCGGCGACTCCGCGAATTCAAAGCGGTCGCCGAGATAGTCCCGAAGCCGTCGCCAATCGTCGGCCGCGATCATGGTTGGACTGCCACCACCCCAATGAACGAACCCTACGGAACTGCGGTGCGGTAGCGCGGTGCAAACAAGATCAATCTCGGCGCGCAGTGTCGCCAGGTAATCGGCAATCGGCTCGTAACGGCGGACGATCTTCGTGTGGCATCCGCAGAAGGAACACATCGCGGCGCAAAACGGGATGTGAAAGTACAAAGAGAGCGGCGCTTTTCCGTCCAGCTCTGACAGCCACATACGGTAGTCCTCGGGCCCCACCGACGTGCCAAAATGAGGAGCCGTCGGATAGCTGGTGTAGCGCGGCACGTTGCCGCTATAGCGTTCGAGGAGCCGGTCGGTCATCCGTTTATTAAGCACTGCAATACGGCGGCCCCACCTTGATTTGGAGCAAAGATTCGACCCCGCATACCTGAAATCGGCCCAATATCGCCCGAACAAGCAACGAAGAAGCAACGAAGAAGCAACGCGGATCGCCGACGACATAGCGGAGCAACCCTTCCCGACGGTTACTTTTCGCCGCCGGAAATTAGTCGCCGGCGAGGGCCGGTCGACAAAACCGATCGCACCGTGTTGCGCCCGTCGGCGGTTTTCGCCTAACTAGGATCGATAAGTGAGATGCAATGACAAATGAGCGGGGCGTATCGATGAAGCTTCACGCTGCTTTAGCCAAATCCCTTTTTGACAATGGCGTCGGCACGATGTTTGGGTTGATCGGCGACGGCAACCTGTTCGTTGTCCAAAGCTACGTCGACGACCTCGGCGGGACGTTTGTCTCGGCAGCGAACGAGGCTGGGGCCACGGTAATGGCAATCGGCTATTCGGTGGTCTCGGGTGAGATCGGCGTCGTCACCGTCACGCACGGGCCGGGCGTCGCCAACACCCTCACCGGGCTTATCGAGGGGGTGAGGGCCCAGGTTCCGATGCTGCTGGTCTGCGGCGATACCGCGATAGCCGACAAACACGGCCTGCAAAACGTCTCCCAGCGCGAGCTCATCGTGGCGACCGGCGCGGGCTTCGAACAAGTGCGCGCACCGCAAACGGTGTTTGAAGACCTGAGAACGGCGTTTCGGCGGGCCCGGGCCGAGCGGCGCCCCATTGCCCTGAACGTCCCGGCAGACTTCATGTGGCTCGATGTGGACTACGAAGAGATCGATACCCGCGCGTTCGACAACCGGGCGGTCGTCCCTGAAAGCCACGACCTGGACGATGCGATCGGTATTCTGGCGGCGGCCAAGATGCCCGTGATTCTTGCCGGCCGAGGCGCGATCGAGACACGCCAGAAAGACGCGTTGATCAAGCTCGCCGACCGCACAGACGCATTGTTGGCCACGACGCTCAAGGCAAAAGGGCTGTTTCGTGGGCACGACTTCGATCTCGGGGTATTCGGTACGCTCAGCACACCCATCGCCACCGACCTCATCATGCGAAGCGATTGTGTCGTCGCCTTCGGCGCCAGTCTGAACCAATACACCACCGCGACCGGATCGCTTTTGAAGGACAAACGGGTAATTCAGTGCAATCTCAATCGGGAGGATATCGGCAGATTCTCCCAACCGACCGCGGGCGTCGTCGGCGACCCCGGCCTGACCGCAGATCTTTTCGTGCGCTGGCTCGACGAGGCGGAAATCCCTGGGTCTGGATTCCGGTCGAAGGAAATCTCGGACCAGATTCAAGATTATTCGTTGGCGCGAGATCTCACCGACAAAGCCACGGCGACCACCGTCGACATTACAAAGTCGCTGCTGCGCCTGAACGACGCGGTACCGAAAAATAGACTCTATGCCACCGATGTCGGCCGGTACGTCATGCAGGCCTGGAAGGTTTTCGACGTCCCCGACCCACGCTCTCTCCTCTTCACGGTTCACTTCGGTTCGATCGGCCTGGGCATGCCCTATGCCATCGGCGCCTCGTTTGCTGCACCCGGCCGCCCCGCTCTCCTGGTAACGGGGGATGGCGGGTTCATGTTAGGCGGCCTCACAGAGTTCAACACGGCGGTCCGGCATAACGTCGACTTAATCGTCGTTGTGTGCAACGACGGCAGCTACGGTGCCGAACACATCCAGTTTCGCAACAGAAACCTAAGCCCCGACATTTCCTGCTTCGATTGGCCAGAGTTCGCGCCGCTTGCCGACGCGCTAGGCGGCCAGGGACTTTCGGTCCGCAACCAAGGCGAACTCGAAGCCGCCTGTGCGGCAATTGAGAAGCGGACCCGCCCGCTCCTCATCGATCTCAAATTGGACCCGGATCACGTACCGTCAATGCGCCACTAGAGGGAGATCTGCCTAACGATCCCTGAATAGCCTCCAGATTCATAGGCGCCTTCTTCCCTAAATTTGCGGATGGGATGCTGTGGCGCGTCGAGTTCGATCGGCAGAAGGAAACAAGAACAGGGGGCTAGAAACTAGGGGCTATTCATGCCCGCAGCATGACTTGAACGCTCGGCGCCTAGGTACATTCATACTTTTGGACCGTGTTTCGTCGGCCCTTTGAGGGTCAACGTGGCGCGTTTCGCCTTCTTTTTCGCTTTCTTTCCGTCGGTCTTTGCCTGCCCCTTTTCCCAGAGCTTATCGCCGGGAGCCTTATCATCCTCGGTCTTTACCCAGCGCTTTTTGCCTTGAGCCTTTGTTCCGTTCCTGTCCCTCGGCTTTTTGCCATAGGAGTTCCTTTCCTCGGAGCCCCTCCCCCCAACCGGCGTACCTCCGGGTTTTTCATCCCGGCGCGTTACCTTCCTGGGCGCGTTGCTTTTGCGTTTTTCGTCGCGAGGTTTCCGGTCCGCATCAATGTCTGCGCGCTTTTTCTCTTTGGCTTTGTCCGGCCTGGGCTTGTCGGCCCAGTTTTTGTGTTTGCGCCCATCCTTTTGCGGCTCATTGGCTGGCATCCCTATGCTCGCCGGCACGCTGTCGGTTCGCGGCTCGTTGACGCGCTTCGGCGCCGCCCTCGCATGCCCGCCCGGTCCTTCTTGCAGCGCGGCGTTGGTATTTTTCTTGCCGTAGGGTGTTTCGCTCCGTTGGCGGACGCCATCGGGCATCGCGTCTAAGCGGGCAACGGTAATGGTCTTCTCTAAGGTCAAAGAGGGGCCGACGCCCTGCATGAAGCGGTCGACGCAGCCCGCAGCCAATTCCACAAAAGTATCGGCTTGATTGATCTTGATGGCGCCAATATCGCGCTTGGTAATATTGCCAAAGCGGCACAGCATTGGGAGCAACCAGCGCGGCTCCGCGTTCTGCCGGTGACCGATGGACAAGGTAAACCAAACGCTATCGTTGAAATCATCGCGTCGATTGCCCTTTTCTTCGTCCGGCGCGGCATCCAGTATTTCCTCGGGTGCCGAGCGGTCGGCTCTAAAACGGCGCACCAGGGCAGCGGCCACCTGTTGCGGGCCGTGGCGTTCCAATAGTTGTCGCGCGAGAACCAGCTCGTCCTCGTGTATCGGCTCGCTCAGATCCGAATCGTCGAGAATTCGTTCGTCATCGCGCTGCATGATATCCAGGACCGTCGGCGGGCGGGCCCAAGTGGCCTTGACATTGGCATTCAGCAACAACCGCTCGGTGCGCTTGCGCCACTCGTGCGGCACGACCAAAACGCAAGTGCCCTTGCGTCCCGCGCGTCCCGTCCGCCCACTTCTATGCAGCAGACCCTCGCGATTGCGGGGTAGGTCCGCGTGAATCACCAAGTCTAAATTCGGTAGATCGATACCTCGCGCCGCCACGTCCGTCGCAATGCAGACCCGGGCGCGGCCATTGCGCATGGCTTGCAGGGCCGTGGTGCGTTCGTGCTGGCTCAACTCGCCGGACAGCGCCACGACTGAAAACCCACGATTGTTGAAGCGGGCGGTCATGTGGTTGACGGCGGCACGGGTGCCGCAAAAGACCAGAGCGTTCTGCGCCTCGAAATAGCGCAACACGTTGATGATGGCGTTTTCCCGCTCGTTGGAGGCAACCATCAGCGCGCGATATTCGATATCCGCATGCTGGCTTTGTTCGGCCTTCGTTGTGAGGCGTATCGCGTCGCGCTGAAACCGCTTGGCGAGGGTGGCGATGGTGCGCGGTACGGTCGCAGAAAACATCAACGTGCGCCGCTGCTCGGGCGCGGCGCCCAGGATGAATTCCAAATCGTCGCGAAACCCGAGGTCCAGCATTTCGTCAGCTTCGTCCAGCACCACCGCGCGCAAGCCGGTCATGTCCAGCGAGTGTCGTTCAATATGGTCGCGCAGACGGCCAGGCGTGCCGACAACGATCTGCGCACCCTGTTGTAGGGCCCGTCGTTCGGTGCGCATGTCCATGCCGCCGACGCAGGACGCGATCGAGGCACCGGTCTTTTGGTACAGCCATTCCAACTCGCGCGTTACCTGTAGGGCAAGTTCCCGCGTGGGGGCAACGACCAAGGCGAAGGGTGGCTTGGCCGGCATTTCGGCGCGGGGAAAACATTCCGCGCCATCCAGGAGGGCCGGCGCCAGGGCCAGGCCAAATGCCACGGTCTTGCCGGAGCCGGTTTGGGCGGATACCAAGAGATCTGCGGCGGCCACCTCGGGCGCCAGAACCGCCTCCTGCACCGACGTCAGAGCGCTATAGCCGCGTTCACTCATCGCCTCGGCCAGCGTTAGTACGACACCTTGAAATTCGGTCATATTCTCAGATTCCGGAATGCGCATGCCGCCAACGGGTTGTTGCGCGGTTCGACTGTGTAAATACATTTTGGGCGCAGGTATATCTCGGCGCTCGGGATCGTTGAGGCCGCACCGGGGAACACCAGAGTCCGGGGAACCAGGCTATTAGCTGTTTTAGACCATTTCGAACAACAATAACCCCACCGGAGAATCCTCCGACGAGCGATTGTAGCCGGTCAGATGGTTTGGTACGCCCGTAGCGGCCATTGCGTTCGTTGATTTGCTCTAGATATTGCCGGGATATACGCCGGGCCGCCTTAACAAGACCGAGGTCTTTGGATCGCCGTCCATACTCTCAAGCGCAGATACCACAACCAGGGCCTTGAACGAGTATGGCAGCTGGTTCGACCGAAACGCCGGAGGCGAAGCGACCTCCGGCTACTGTCCCGGCACTTTCATTTTTGCCATCCGCTCGATCAGCAAGTCTGGGGCTTCCCGTTTGAGCCTGAGGTTGTCCATGGCCTGACCGACACCGATGTCGATCTCGTATTTACCCGCGGCGAGGCCATCGACGATGATCTTGCCGCCTTCAATGGCGCTCATGCCGTCGTTCGGGCCCCAATCCTCCTTGCCCCATGTGCCGCCGTTGCCCGTTAAGGCATGAAGAGAAACTTCACTCCTGATCCCTGCAATCACCAAAAGGCAAACGCGGATGTTGTAGGGCGTCAACTCAAGGCGCATCGTATCGAAATAGCCGTGTAAGGCATGCTTGGCGGCGCAGTAGGCACTGCGTAACTGAATGCCGTATTTTCCCGCCACGGACGACGTGACGACGAGCTGTCCGCTCTTCCGCGCGATCATTTCGGGCAGCACCAGTTTGGTCAGTGCAATGGGCGCGAAGTAGTCCACCTCCATGATGCGGCGATCTACGTCCATATCTGTGTCTTTGCCGAGCGATCGCTGCGAAATACCGGCATTGTTGACAAGGATGTCGACTCTGCCAGCGATGTCGTGGACCCGCCGGTACGCGGCCTCGCGGGCGTCCGCGTCGACGACATCGAATGGCAGCACATGAACCGCTCCCGGCCCCTCGCTGCATTCGGCCTTCACGCGTTCGAGCTCGGCTTCACGCCGCGCCGACAAAATTAATTCAGCGCCCTCCCTATGAAACACCTGCGCCAAACCCTCGCCGATACCCGACGAGGCGCCGGTAATCCAAACGACTTGATCTTTGAAACGCATAGGTGTCTCCAATTCTGCTCTTAGGCCCAATGCGGTTTGAGTGCACTTAGTTGGCCCCAATCATATTGGCAATTCTTGCTAACTGAGATCGTCGCCATAGCCAATGCCGTTACGCTCGAACTCGCCAGCACCCACCAAAACTGCATTGCCGTTCGATTCTTGGGCAAACAGTGTAGCGAACACACACGTCAGGGGGCGTTCTTCGGCTTGGTGAGGACTTCCATTTCTTTGAGGATCATTTCGAATGTCGCGCCCACCCGGACATAGTCCATATAGCCAAGGCGACCGATCGGTTCCGTGCGGTCTACGCTGACACGTCCATCCCGAATGCAATCGTCCGCAATGTGCACCCCGATCACCTCTCCGAAAATGGCGTGGAGAGGATAAGCAGGGTCATAGCTGGGTAGCTCAACGGTTTGCAGGTGACGGCATTCAAGATTGATGGGCGATTCGGCGACGCGCGGCGGCCGCACTAGCCGGGATGGTATGGGCGTGACTTGCGCCTGCTCGAACTCGTTGATCCCGCGAGGAAAGCTAGTGCCCGATGTATTGACCGCCTTCCGAAGCGGCCACGTTGCCATGTTGATAACAAACTCACCCGTTT
The DNA here is from genome assembly GCA_040216735.1 of Alphaproteobacteria bacterium. Taxonomy (NCBI): domain Bacteria; kingdom Pseudomonadati; phylum Pseudomonadota; class Alphaproteobacteria; species Alphaproteobacteria bacterium. The sequence goes on from JAVJOO010000005.1 coordinate 734,968, forward strand.
CGTGGATGTTGACGACGGTATCCTTTTGACCACCCTCTGAATGAGGACCGTTCGGGCAAAGCACAACGGTCGGTGGCGTGTATCCAACCCCGTTAAAGAAACTGAACGGGGCGAGGTTCACTTCGCCAAGGCTATTCACTGTCGATGTCCAACCGATCGGCCGCGGAACGATGCAGGCCGAGAAAGGATTGAACGGCAGTCCGTGGTCATTTCTTCTGGGCTCGTAGAACACACTTACCTCTTCTTGTTGCACCGATTACAATCGCGCATTGCTGGAATTCAATACCAGTGCAGTAGGGAGGATAACGACATGATACTTCGCGGTAAGGCACTAGCCCTTTTTTCGCTTCTATCTTTTGCCATCCTGTTGCCGATGCATGCCATTGCGCAGGAGGTGACGCTGAAAGTAGTTACCGGCACCCCGAAGAACTTGATATGGAATGAGCCGCTTTGGACGTTTATCGACAGGGTCAATGAACGCGGCAAAGGTGTCGTGCAACTACAATATATTGGTGGGCCAGAGGTAACACCTGTGGCTGAACAGTTTCGCGCTGTCAGTACCGGGATCATTGATCTCCACTACGGACCCAATCAATACCTTCAGGGCCAAATTCCTGAATCGCAGGCCTTTAATGCGAGCAATCAGTCAGCCATGGCGCTGCGCGAGGCCGGCGCGTTGGCTGCCATCGATGATATCTATAGCAAGAAAGGAAACATGCACTTTCTCGGCTATTTCGGCAGCGGCTACCAGTTCCTGATCTACCTGAAGAACGAGCCTAAGCGCACTGCATCTGGCGGTGTGGACTTGAACGGGTTGAAACTACGGGGGACGGGAACGTACAAAGACTTCTTTGACAGTCTTGGCGCCGTGACCCGAAGTGTCGAGGTCGCAGAGGTCTACACCTCCCTGGAGCGGGGTGTGGTCGATGGAATCGGCTGGGTAACGCTAGCTCTTACAGGTTTGTCGCTGGACGACTTTCTGAAGTACCGCGTATACCCGAGTTACTGGCAGGGCGACCTCGGGATGACCATCAATCTCGACCGCTGGAATTCGTTAAGCGAAGAGGCGCGAAAGATCATCACCGAAGAAGCGATCAAGTCCGAAGCCGGTGCCCACGCTTTCTTTGTCGATGAAGCCGCCAAGGAAACCGTCAAGCTACGCGAGTCGGGGATGAAAGATATTGTCCTCGAAGGCTCGGCCGCTGCAACTTATCTGGCAAGTGCCTATGATTCGCGGTGGCGCGAGATCGCCGAAAAGGTCGGTGCCGACGAGGCCGGTAAACTGAGAACGATGTTTCTGAAATAACCGTTGTGCTTCGCCTCGTCGCGGCGTTCTACAGCAAACTGATTGCGGCGCTGGCCATGGTGGCCGGCGTCGCGATTGCTGTCATCTGCGTCGCGATCATCATCGATGTCGGGATGGCTTCGTCGGGCCTCCGGCCGCCGATTTGGGTCGGTGCCGGCACCGAATATGCGCTCCTGTACCTGACCTTGCTCTCTTCACCCTGGCTTTTACGTCAAAAAGGTCACGTCACGATTGCGGGGTTCAGGAACCTGCTTAGACCGGCGCATCGCATCGTCCTGGAGAAGTTCATATATCTCCTCGCGCTGATCGTGATGCTTGTCTTGACCTACTTCGGCCTCGTGCTGACATGGGAAACAATCAGAAGCGGCAACCTTGATATTCGATCCTTTGAATTCCCGAGGTGGTTAGTCTACCTGCCAATGCCGATCGGCTTCGGCCTCCTCGCGATCGAGTTTTCGCGCCTCCTTTTCGGCCACGATTCGCTTTATGACGACCAGCCGGTAGAGGGACTTTGATGGCTTGGTATTGGGCTGGGTCGATTCTACTTGCACTTGCAATTGTGCCGCTGGCGCTCGGAGTTCCGGTGTTTGTCGCATTCCTGTTCGCAAATGCGATAGGCGTCTTCATTTTCATGAACGGTACCCAGGGATTGATCCAGCTCGTCTCCAATGGGACGGTTTCGATCAGCTCCTTTCTGCTTGTTCCTGTACCGCTCTTCATCCTGATGGGCGAAATATTCTTCCACGCAGGGCTAGCTGTACGGGTATTCGATGCGCTCGACGCTGTGTTCGGTGGCATCAAGGGGCGCCTCTCCTATCTTTGCGTTACCAGCGGGACGGTATTCGCCACTCTAACCGGCACAAGCATGGCAAGTGCTGCAATGATGGGATCGATGCTGGTCCCGGAAATGAATCGGCGGGGCTACAAGAGCAAGATGTCTATCGGTCCGATCCTGGGATCAGGCGGTCTCGCGATGATTATCCCGCCGTCGGCGCTGGCTGTACTGCTTGGGAGTTTGGCGCGGATCGATATCGGCGCCTTGTTGCTTGCTGGAATCATGCCCGGGCTAGTCCTCGCCCTTCTCTATATTGCACTCATCTATTTACAGGTTCGGTTGGATCCAGAAGCGGCGCCCAGCTACCGCACCGAACCTGTACCTATGAAGACAAAACTGCGCTTGTTGGCCACCAACGTACTGCCAATGGGACTGGTCATCGTCGCGGTTATCGGCACCATCATTGCCGGCATCGCAACGCCTTCCGAGTCGGCGGCATTCGGCGTATTTGGCGTCCTTATCCTAACCCTGCTCTTTCGCAAGTTGTCGTGGGAGGTCTTGCGCAAGTCTCTGACAGGAACGGTGAAGGTCACCGTGATGGTATTCATGATCATCATCGGATCCTCCACCTTCAGCCAGATTCTCGCATTCTCTGGCGCCAGCTCCGGCCTCGTTGCGTGGGCAACACAGATCGAGGTCGCCCCGGTCACGATGCTACTGCTGATGTTCCTGGTACTGCTCTTTCTCGGCATGTTCTTGGATCAGGTATCTCAGATGATGCTGACGCTGCCTGTCTTCATGCCACTTGCCATTGCGTTGGGCTTCGATCCGATTTGGTTCGGTGTCGTCATGCTGTTGGCCATGGAAATCAGTCTGACAACTCCACCTTTTGGGCTGCTCTTGTTTGTGATGTTGGGTGTGGCACCAAAAGGCACAACTCTTTCCGAAGTCGCGATAGCGGGCGCTCCATACATCGCTTGCAGCCTGATCCTGCTCGGCCTCTTGATCGCTTTCCCTGGGATCGCAATCGGCCTTCCAGAACTCGTACGGTAGTAACCGACCGCACGTGGAGTCCCTCCGACGCGAAATGAAGAGGCATCTTGGCGGGTACGCCTTGAGGCCTTGCAGCGGAGCAGCGTGTGATTGGGCTCGCTGACCCCGCCAGGACACCTTAGACCGACTGACCGCAGGCATGGCCCGAGGCCCAAGCCCACTGGAAGTTGAAGCCACCCAAGTGGCCCGTCACATCGACGACCTCGCCGATGAAATAGAGCCCGGGGACGGACCGAGCTTCCATGGTTTTCGACGACAGGTCCTTGGTATCCACGCCGCCGACGGTAACCTCCGCGGTGCGATTGCCCTCGGACCCGATGGGCGTGACCCGCCAGGCGTTAACATTTACGGCCATGCGCCCCAAGGTCTTGTCGGAAATATCGGCCAGACGCCCATCGCCCTCAGCCATCGCGACGATCCTTTGGGCCAGGCGCCGCGGAAGACATTGCGCGAGCGCGGTCCCAAGCTCTTTCTTGGGCTGACTCTTCTTGAGCGCCTTCAAATAGGCAAACGCGTCGGTGCCCGGCAGAAGATCGATGGTGAGGGGTTCGCCCGCTTGCCAGTAGGAAGATATCTGCAAGATCGCCGGCCCGCTAAGCCCGCGGTGGGTGAACAACAGGGCTTCCGTAAAGCTAATCTTGCCCAGCGTGACCGTCGCCTCCAAGGATACGCCCGCTAACCCGTGGAGGTCTGCCAGGGTACCAGCATCGAGGGTCAACGGCACGAGACCGGGGCGCGGTTCGATCACCCCGAGGCCGAACTGCCGGGCGACGTCGTAACCGAAGCCGCTCGATCCCATTTTTGGAATCGACGGCCCACCGGTCGCGATGACAAGGGACGCAGCCGCGAAAGATCCTTGATTCGTTGCGACAGTGAAGCCGCGGTCATCTTTCGTAATGCGGGTTACGACGGTCGACGTCTGCAACGAAATCCCACGCGCCTCCTCGATCAACATATCGGTGATCTGCTGCGCCGACCCGTCGCAGAACAATTGACCATGATTGCGCTCGTGGTAGGCAATGCCGTGCTTTTCGATGAGGGCGACGAAGTCGGCTGAGGTGTAGCGGTTCAGGGCCGAGACGCAAAAGCGCGGATTGTCCGACAGGAAGTTTGCCGGCGAGACGTGGACGTTGGTGAAATTGGCCCGGCCGCCGCCGGAGATGCGGATCTTTTGTCCCGGCTTTTCGGCCCGCTCCAGAACGAGAACGCGACGTCCGCGCTTATTCGATTCGACCGCGCACATCAGGCCGGCGGCCCCTGCGCCAATAATGATGAGATCGAAGTCCGGCATCGGCAACGTATAGCCGATGGGATACCGTCAGAATACCGGCTGAACTTCCTCGGCCACGCAACGTCAAGACGACGGCGTGATATTTGCTGTTGCTGGCCCCCGAAGCGGCGGCACGCCTGAAGAACACATGGCACAAAATATCGGCACGGTAGTGTGTGGTTTTGGAGCGCGCTCCTGCAGCCCGACCGTCTGAAACAAAAGGGATTGGAGGTGAAAAGGGAACCCGCCGCCAAACCCTCTCAGTTTCGGGCAAGTTGCTCGCTGCTAGGCTCCCCGCACAAACATCTGGTTTCGATACGACGAATTGGAGGAAGCTGGCGGAACCCGCCAGTGCGTTTCTCTGAGTTAGTCAACATGGGCGCTCGGAGGCCCCCGAGGGGGCGCCAGGCTTGCTTCCTAGGTCCATACCTACCAGCGGACTAATCCAAAACCCTACCGTAGTCAGGGATTCCGTGTACTCGCTCCAATCCGGATTCTATTGTTGGGTATGCAGACTTCACGGAGGCCCCATGCCATCGCGCAACGCTAAAGACTGGGAAACCGCACCAGCGCTGCCACCCACCCACTACACCCAGGGCGACATCTACCGCGACGAAGCAATCTTCGAGGAAGAGCAAGCACGTATCTTCGAAAAGGTCTGGCGTCTCGCATGTCACGAGAGCGAGGTGGCGCAACCAGGTGATTTTCGGACGCTCGACTTCGCGGGCAAACCGCTGGTCGTGGTCCGAGGCCTGGACAACGTTGTCCGAACGTTTCTGAACATTTGCTCGCACCGCGGGGCACGGATCGTCCACGAACCCGCGGGCAACATGAAGAGCATGAGTTGTTTCTTCCACCTGTGGCGCTACGACCTCACCGGTGCTTGCACCGCCATCCCGCGACCCGATGCCTATGAGCTCCATGGATTAAACAAAGACCAATTGGGCCTTCGTGAAGTAAAGACAGAAGTTCGGAACAGGCTCGTTTGGGTCAATTTGGATGACGGCAGTGTTTCTCTCGCCGAGTATGTCGGCAATGCACTTGAAGCCTTTGAACAAGTTCTCGACGAGAACGATCTTGAAGTCTTCACCTACCAGCACGCGACAATCGACGCGAACTGGAAGGAATGGCAGGAGACCAATCTTGACCTCTATCACGAGTACATGCACGTGGCGCTGCGTAAAACACAGATCGATCCCAGCGCCATGAACAAGCGCGAGCTTCGCGTGTACCCGAATGGTCATATTCGTGGAGGTGGCGACGGTTACAAAGCTAACTATGACAGCTACGACGGGTGGGCAGAACGCGAGGACTCGAAGGCGCTACGTGGCCTGACGGCGAGCGACTTTCGCTTCACTCACATTTTCCCCTGTTCGTCGATGAATGCCCGCGGCACGGTGCTACGCATCTCCACGTTCACACCACTCAATGCCCATCAGACTCGCATTGAGTGGCGCGGCATGTCGCCAAAGTCGGATTCGCCCGAAGATTGGGAAATGCGAACTGAACATTACAACCAATACTGGGGTCCATTTGGCCGCAACGTACCGGAAGACTTGGTCGCCGCGGAACTCTGCGAATGGAACTTCGGTCCCGGCGCGGCGCGCTATCAGATCATGGCGCGCGAAGAAGGCATGCGTGGCCAAGATGACGGATTCCTACGCGCCTTCTACCAGCAATGGAGCGCGATGATGGGCCGACCGGCGAATCAGCCGTCGCAAGGCCAATGAACGTCTCGCGTGACGATGCGGCCAATCTCGTCAGTCGTGCATGCGCCTGTCTCGACGCGGAGGATTGGTCCGGCTTTCTCGACCTTTGCGATCCAGGATTTTGCTATCGAATAACGGTTCGCAGTCCCGAAATCAGGCGTGAAATGGTTTGGTTCAAGGAGAATTATGCCGGGCTCGAAGCGATGTTCCGGGTCACCCCGGAACATTTGCGCCGGATCGGCACCCTGTTTCGGCACACCGCCATCGGTAGCGTCGAGGCCACAGGGAATGGCGTCGCGATCGTCCGCAGCACATTCCTGTGCATTCATACCGACATGTCAGGGCGTTCAAGAATGATGGCTGCAGGCCGCTACATCGACGAAGTCCGGAACACGGCGCAAGGCCTGCGGTTATTGAATCGCGAAACGCGACTGGAGACACGCGACCTAGGCGTCGGGTCACACGTTCCTATCTGACACAACGTCGGGTCATCACCCGATGTTCACGCCGTAGATGTGACTAGAAGGAGCGGCGTCGATTGTTGGACATTGTCGCTATGAACGAGCCCAACGACTGCTGACTCGACTTCCTCGGCTAAAGGATTTGCCTTGCTGAACGGGCGGCGTCAGCTGTCGCCGCCCAGATACCGCGTGGCGCCAAACAATCACCGATAGCGGTGACGCCATCGGGGATCGAACCTGCTATCTGCCCCAACGACAAAATAATGTCATCGAATGGACCGATCTTTTCACCTGCGGTCGTCACCACCATTTTTCCGTCTATTTCCGCCACGGTTGTCGCGTGCCTGATTTCGACACCAAGGGCAGCAATACGCATCGAAACGTCGGGCAACTCACGCGTCATTGCTAGCGCCGCCGCGCCCCACTTCTCTTCGGTTGTCGTCACCGAAATTTTTTTAATGTCCCTTTGGGCTGCGAGGGTCTCGACGAGCGAGATCGCTGGCCACCCTCCTTCCTCATCGATCACCAATATTCTTCCAGACACACTTCGTTCGCCGGTAAGTATCTCACGTCCGTGCGGCAATCCGTTGCTCCCTGGAATTCCTTCGCGGAGCCACGGACGCAGGCGCCATACCTGCGTATGTCCGGGGGAGGCGCCAACAGCCCAGAAAACGGTATCGGCTTGGGGCAGGCTGTCCTCAGAGACAAAGGTTTCGAGTTTGATTTCTACTCCCAGTCTCTTGAGCTCACTCTCCCACCAGTCTAGTGCAGGCTGCATTTCCTGACGATACGGCGCCTCGGCGGCGATCCGCATTTCACCGCCGAGCTGACTGGTTGCCTCATACAGCGTGACGCGGTGCTTTGCCTCGGCGGCAACGCGCGCAGCTTCCAGCCCGGCCGGACCCGCGCCAACGACGGCGATCGACCGGGACTTGGTCGCCGGCGTGGGCGGCGGCAACTCTCGCTCGCGCCCTGCCGTTGGGTTCAAGACGCAGGTACCGGGATGACCGGCGTAAACGAGCGCCGCACACGCTTGATTGCAGGACATGCAGGGCCTGATCGAAGAGCGACGGCCCGCTTCGGCTTTGTTCGCCCATTCCGGCTCGGCGATCCAGGTCCGGGCCATCGCCACTACGTCCGCACAACCATCGCGGATCAACTCCTCTGCCTCCTCGGGCGTCCGAATACGCCCGGCGATGATCACGGGAACCGAAAGCTCTTGCTTGAAGCGCCGCCCCTCTTCGCTCAGCTGCATTCGCTTCCAAGACATTGGCGGGATGGTTTCCGCCGGCGCCCAACGAGATCCACTCAGGACACTCACCCAATCGACAAGGCCGTCGTCCGCCAGTGCCTTCATCGCCGCTACGGATTCGTCGAGATCGTAGTCGACCGGAGCACCTGGAATGTGATGAGAACTGGATGTCCTTACGCCCACAGCCATCTCTCCACCCGCCGCTTCCCTTACTTCCGAGAGAATTTCTTGAACGAGACGAATTCGGTTTTGACGCGAACCACCATACTCGTCGGTGCGATGGTTCATTGCCGGCGACAGAAAAGACCCAAGCAGGTAGCTCGTGGCGGTTTGAACCTCCACCGCATCGAGGCCCGCCGAGCGACAACGCCGCGCCGCCATCCCGTAGGCTTTTACCAATTCCTTTATTTCGCGATTGTTTAGCTCTCTCGGCACTTCACGATTGAGGTTTGGGATCGGTGTTGGCGCAACGGCCGCCTGTTTTGCACCCTCGGCAAATGAAACGACATGCCCGCCGTGCCAGAGCACGAGCGAGATCTTGCCGCCGACGCCATGAACGGCATCGGCAAGCTTTGCCAAAGACGGTACGACTTCGTCGGAAAAGAGATTGATACGCAGAATACTGTTCGTCGACGATTCGTGTACCGGCGCGGACTCGGTGCCAACCAGTGCCGCGCCGCCTCGTGCCCGCGCCAAGACGTAGTCGTGCAGGCGTTCCGATACACCGCTACGGCCCTCGCTATATCCCATGCCGTGGGCGCTCATCGTCGCTCGGTGGCGCAGGCGAAGAGGGCCCATATCGATTGGCGAGAACAGGTGCGGGTATCGGCGTTGGCCGGTCATGTCCTCTCTCTCGGTCTCCATCTCGCGCCCTTTCAGGTCATTGGTCGCCGCAAGTATTATTTATCAGATGAACGATAATGGCCACGAACGCGGCGCGAATTGGCGGCATTCTATGCTTGCTCTATGGTCCGTGGCGGTGCCGGTTGAGAAGGACGGCGACGTTGATCGTCGATAGTGAATGTGGCCGCGAAATCAAATTCAACCAGGACGGTAAAACGACAACGTAAGCGTCTTGCCCCGGAGGAGCGCGAGGCGATGATCGTTCAAGAAGCGATCAAATATTTTGGCGAATTTGGATTCAGCGCGCCAACAAGGGATCTCGCTCGACGTTTGGGAATCACCCAGCCTCTGCTCTACCGATATTTCCCTACCAAGGAAAAACTCATCGAGCGTCTGTTTGAGGAACTCGTATCGGAGCAATGGAACCCGGAATGGGACCGGCACCTAGTGAATCGCGAAACACCGATCGCCGAACGACTCACGACGTTCTATCTGTCCTATACGGCGTCGCTATTTTCCTATGAGCGCATGCGCGCCTTCATCTTTATGTGGCTGTCGACAAAAGGATTACGCCAACAATTCGAGGGCTCACCGAGCAGCCGACTGTTCCGACAAATCGCCGAAGAGTTGCGTGTGGCGTTCGAACTACCCGGCCCCGCCTCAGTACCAGTAACCAAAATGGAAGAAGAACTGGTTTGGGGGCTGCAAGGTAGCGTCATGTACTTGGGCATCCGCGAGTTCGTCTACGGATTGGCGCCCCGTGTGGGGCGAAAGCGACTTATTCGGGCCGAGGTCGACGTATTTCTGGGAGGCGTCGAGCCTGAACTGCGCAAGGCGATTGCCGAAGCAGCGAGCAAAAAGAGGAAAAGAGCGGGCCTTTAGAGCGATCCCTCAGAATGCCCACCGTCGACGACAGTTACTGTCCCTGTCATGTAACTTGATGCATCGGAAACGAGCAACAGAACGACCCCGTTGAGTTCATTGTGCCTGCCGACCCGGCCCATTGGGATACGTTCTAGTAGCGCCTTCCGGCGATCCGGATCCTGGATTCGGTAGCGTCCGCCCAGTTCGGTGTCGAAAAATCCTGGCGCAATCGCATTGATCCGGACTTTCGTGCGAGCCAGTTCAATCGCCATGTTCTTGGTGATGCCGATAACGCCGGCCTTCGAAGCAACGTACGGCGTCACGTTCGCGTAGGTACGAATTCCGGCAATCGAAGCAATATTGACAATAGAACACACACGGTCTCGCTCAACCGCCCGGCGCGCTGCTTCTTGGGAAGCGATCCAGACCGAATCAAGATTAGTCTTCAGCACCGAAGACCAATCGTCGAGAGACATATCGAGGACCGGTCCTGGAATTGAAGCCCCTGCATTGTTGATAAGGGCATCCACGGGTCCGAACTCGACCTCGGAACGGGTCAGCGCATCGAGAATGCTGTCCTGTGACGTCACGTCGCACGGTACGGAAAAGGCCTCGCCACCGGCAGCACGCAAATCTGTCGCGAGTTGATCGATCAGTTCGACCCGCCGAGCGCTGAAAGATACTCGTGCCCCAAGTCCAGCAAGCAGAGTTGAAAAATGTTGGCCCAACCCGCTGGAAGCACCCGTTACGTGGATGTGTTTCTTCGAAACGTCGAAAATGCTTGTCATCGGCGGCATGGAAACCCGTGTTGCCATTTGTTGATTGGTCGGGCTTAGTTTATCTTTTGATCAATAGATCACACCCCAACCGCGGTCAACGGAGTTTGCAGATGCAGCAAGGATTTCACTCTGTTCTTCCCCTCCCGAATCATGATGAGGCTGCGCGACAGGACTTCAGCGTCACCTTTCGGAAACAGGTGATTGAGATGACCACCCAGGGCGGCGAAAAGGTCTACAACAAACGTGCTGCACCATCGTACGCCCGCTCTCACGGCAAAGCACCGAGGAACCGACATGAGGCCCGCCGCGCGCTTGAAGCAGACCCCTATTGGCAAGCCGCAAGCGCGTTAAAAGTCACCCAACAGGAACTCCTCTGGGATTGCGTCGGAGAGAGCATCGAACGCCAGCACGCCCGAATGGTTGAGACGTCGAACAAGCTTGCAAAGAAGCACCGCTATGGGACCTTGCGACTGAACCCAAAGGTTAAGGTTCCTCGCTACCTAAATGCGGTGGACATACACATCATGCCTGGCAACTACGATACAGAACTATGCCCGGATGACGTTTTCCCTGGCGCGCTTTACGATCGCGGTGTTTACCTGCGCGTTATGGGGCGACGAGGCGACTACAACGAAGGGTTTGGAGCCGACATCTCCAGGTATGTTCTGTCGCGCTTTCCGGGTTTTGATCCAAAGCGGATTCTCGACCAAGGATGTGCGGTCGGGGGTTCAACCCTGGGCCTTGCAGAGCACTTTCCAAGGGCAGAAGTTCACGCCATTGACGTCGCCGCGCCGATGTTGCGCTATGCGCATGCGCGCGCGGAATCATTGGCTCGGCGGGTTCACTTTTCCCAACAAAATGCGGAAGAGATGAACTTTCCCGACAACCACTTCGACTTTGTCTACTCGTTTGCATTGCTGCATGAGACGTCGACGAAGGCCTGCCGGAACGTGGTCCGTGAAGCACACCGCGTGTTGGCGCCAGGCGGCGTACTCCTCTACCTGGATCTACCTCAATGGAACAAGATATCTCTGTTCAAGGCCGCTGAGGCCGATTGGGACACGATGAACAATGCCGAACCCTTCATCGGTAAGCTCGGCGATTTGGACCGACGCGCATTGATGATCGAAGCCGGCTTCGAAGAGGACAAAGTGATCCACGAGTTCGTCGAAGGTATGCCTTTCCCTCTGTTCGGCGCCGTCAAGAAGGGAACCTAACGTTGCGCTAGATGGCAAGAAGGCCGTCAGGAAAAGGTACGTTCCACGTTGTAGCGCATCTGATGGTGAACAGCCTCTTCCAACCATGACATCCGGCCCGGGATGAAATTCTTCGATGCGACCGCCTGCTGCAATAGCGGTGCAACCGAGGCGTCTTCGTCGACAACCGTTGCCAAATAGTCCGAGTAAACCCGCGATTTCTTCATGAAGTCTGGCTGACCGAAGTGCTCCTCGGCAAACAAATGATAAAGTTCGACCCGCGTCCGATCGACGGCCTCCGGCCATACGGTGTAGACGTGGATTTCGTCAATCCGCCCAATCACCGTCATATTCGGCGCCATAAAGCCGAACACCGACAATCCCGGCGGATAGTTCGACAGCCACGGCATCGGGCCTAGCGGCGTACCGCCGTCCGGCGTCTGCGACGCGGCATCGTAAGTCGCCGAGATACCGCCGCGCGCGCGCAGCTCGAACTTATAGGTCTCGACCGGAATACGCGGACCGAACGACTTCGCGTGTAGCGCGCGGAAATGATAGGGATCGCAAAGGTTCTCGGTGACCAGCTTCCAGTTGCAATCCCAGATCGTCACCGATTTTGAGGCCATGCGGCACCTTCCCTGCTGCAAAAAGCCAACGTCGCTTTCCAGCGGCGCCACGAATTCTTCGAGCGGCAAGGGCGCGGGGTTGAAGCTGACGAACACCCAGCCGGCCCAGGTTCCTATTCGTAGCCGATTCAAATGAACAGATGCCTTGTCGAACCCCGCCGTTTTCTCCATCAGCGGCGCACCGACAAGCGCCCCCCTTAGGTCATAGGCCCAGCCGTGATAGGGACAGGTCAGTCGGCGCGCGTTGCCGCATCCGTCGGAAGCGAGTTGTACACCTCGGTGACGGCAAAGATTGGAGAAGGCATTCAGGTTGCCGTCCTCGTCCCGCGTAACCAGGACTGGCTCGCCCACAACCTTGATTGCCAGGTAGTCGCCCGATCTCGCGACTTCTTCCTCGCGCCCTACGCAGAGCCAATCGGCATGAAAGATGCGGTCCACTTCTCGGTTCAATACTGCTTTGGACGTGTATACCGCGCCGGGCAGGTGCTCTGCGTGAGCGATATCCTTGCCCGCGACTTCCAGCACTTTGGCCGCAATTTCCGAAACTGCATCCACCATTATTTCCCCCCGGACAGGACCTGCAATGATGATCAAGGATAACCTCGTTAACCGCCGGTTGTCCTCCGTTGCCGCTATGGCTTAATCCCCACAGGTGAGCGCGTAGCTCCTTGTTCCCTCCGGACACTATTGTAGCTCCCTAGGAAAATAACCAACGTCCCGACCAGAACCCAGATGTCGATGTGTTCGCCGTAGGTAAGGAAGCCGACAATTGCGATAAGGGGAACGCGAAGAAAATCCATCGGGACCACGACCGTTGCATCCGCCAACGACAATGCCCGCGTCAGGCACAGGTGAGCGGACAACGACGCGGCACCCATGAGGACGATCCATGCCCAAGCAGCGGCTCCAACGGGCTGCCATGACGCCATGGCAGGCCCAACGGCCAACAGCCCTTGAACCAACGACATCCACACAACGACCTGCAAGACGCTGTCGCTGCGTGTGAGTCCCTTGGTTGCGACCATCGAACAGGAAAAACTAAGGGCGGCGCCTAGCACCACAAGCGACTCCCACTCGAAACCCGCTAGCCCCGGCCGCAGAATCACCAATGTGCCAACCACCCCAAAAAATATGGCGAGGGCACGTGTGGCGGTCATCCTTTCGCCAAGAAAAAGCATTGCGAGAAGCGCGACCCAAACCGGTGCCGTGAATTCGAGAGCGAAAACATTGGCCAGCGGGAGATTCGCAATCCCGAAATACCATGCGTAGCTACCAATAAAGCTGAACGTGTTCCGAAAGAAATGCAGAAACGGGTGCCGCGTCGCGAAGGACGGCCCCTTGGCGACCGCGATAACGGGCAGCAAAAATGCCAACGCTATTAACGATCGAAGGAAGATCATCTGAAACAGATCCAGCTTGGCGTGAACCGTAAGTTCCCGCGTTGCGACCGCAAGCAAGGAAAAGGACACCAGAGTCCCGGCCATCCAGGCCGCTGCCAGCAGCGGCCGCCCCTCCTTCATTGGCACCGGCGTTTGCATTGCTACCGGTCGTTTTTTGCGCGGCACACCAAGATCGGTGCCGCGGGGTTGTCGCTCAAGCACATAAACGACCCGGTGGACGTCAGGCATCGTTGGCCGCCGGTGGAGCGCGCCAAACCGGCAAAGGAACCGCCGGCGCACAAAAAAATGGGGGAGGCACTGCCTCCCCCATCGTCGCTGCTAGGCATTTACTGAAACGCTAACTCTTCTCGCACTTGAGGGTGCGGTAGTAGAGGTACGGGATCGGCTTCCAGACCCACCCGGTGATGCAAGGCGCCATGACGGCGTAAACGCCCGGGTAGAAGGTGTCGATCTGCAAGACATCGTCAGCCAGAATCCGCTGAGCCTCTTGAGTCAATTGCACCCGTTTGTCGAGATCCAGTTCTGCGGTGATGTCCTCAATCAATTTGTCCATTGCCGGATTGATATAACCCGAGACATTGCTGGACCCGCCCGTGTGTGCGGTCAGGAAGAGCTGGTATCCAGGATCCAGCACAAACGGCGTTGTCTGGCTGGTGTGAAATGCGAGGGTCCGCTGGCCCGGTCCCGCACGCTTGCGAAGTTCAGTACTCGGAATACGCTTGGGCGTCACGGTGATACCGGCGTTCTTCATCGATTCTTGAATCTGGATGGCCATCCCTTCTTCCCACCAATATAGATCGGTGTACTCAAGCGTCACTTCGACGCCATTGGGATAACCCGCCTCGGCCAAGAGTTTCTTTGCCTCGTCATAATCGGTGACGTGCGGCGTCGTCTCAATATACCCCGGCATTTGGGTTGCCAGGAACGACAGCGAGGGCGTACCAAGACCAAGAAATACCGTCTTGTTGATCGCCTCATAGTTGGCCGCCAATTTCATGGCGCGACGGACACGAATGTCGTCGAAGGGCTTAAAGGCCGCATTCATCGACAATGCAGCAGAACCGGTGCCGATGACGCGCTCCACCTTAACGTTCGGATCCTTGATCAGATCGGGGATGGCCTGGATCGGCACCTGCTCGGCCCATTGAGCCGCCCCACTCTTTACGAGCGCGGCCCGGTTCGCGGCGGAAGGAACGTCGCGATAGATCACTCGATCGAAGTACGGGCGATCGCCGAAATAGTTCGGGTTGCGGACCAAAACCGCTCCTTCGCCCGGGCGGACGGACTCAACGTGATAGGCACCGTAGCCCGCGGTGTTGTTGGCAATCCACTTGATGCCGAACGGATCGTCCGCGGTCGCGTTCTCCTTGACCGTTTTCGAGTCATAGATCGCTGGAACGTAGATCTGCATGCCCCCAAACAGGATGGCGTTCGGTCCTTTCAGGCGATACCGAACTTCCTTGTCCGAAACCTTCTCGACGCTTTCGATCGAGGAAACGTTGCGGATGAAGACGCCGGTTCGCTTCTGGGTCAGGGATTTCTCATGACCGAAGACCACGTCGTCGGCGCTTAACTCGTTACCGAAGAAGCTCTTCGCGCTACGAAGCTTGACGGTAACGGTCTTGCCACCGTCGGTGATCGTCCAACTCTCCGCGAGATGCGGAAGCAAATTGGAGGCATCGACCTCCATCCGCCCGTCCGGACCCTGCTTGAGGCCGTAGTCGGTCAGGCCTTCGTATACATTGATGTTGTTTTCCACCATGCCCGGCACGAAGACATCGCCGTCAAAACCCTTGGGGGTCGTGACCGCCGCTATGACGAGCGTTTCGGCTGCGCGCACCGGTTGATACGCCATTGTCGCCACGGTCGCGACGGACAGCGCAATGCCCCCGCGAAGTAGCCGGCGCAACATTCTTCCTCTGATCATCCTGGGCCTCCCTGCCGCATTCAGTTTTGTTTGGCGCGAACATCGCGCCGTTTATCGGGTCGAGGTCGCTCTCTGCCCGGCACATCCGCGACAAATAGCTAACCACAGCGCACTATTTGATGTTGATCGAACGATCAATGTCAACAAATCGTGCGATCAACGATGTCCCAAGACGAGAAGGACCGCACATAAGCCCGGTTGACTTCCGTATACCCCTAGCAGAGAGGCGTCCCATCGAAGCGCCAAGTCGAGCTAGTGCGAGACTCGCGGTGCCGCACTCTCGCCGATCGCGTTCGATCCATCCGAAATTCGCAGGCAACTCGCCAAATGCGTTTTTCCGGCGACGGGGACCATCGGCGGCGGCGTCGTAGCACATTCCGGCAGCGCCACCGGGCACCGACTCGCAAAGGAGCACCCAGTGACCCTCTTGAGCGGCGATGGAACCTCGCCGGGCAGGAATATGCGCGCGCGCCGCTCGTTCCTATCGACCGGAAGATGCGCGGAAAGCAGCGACTGGGTATAGGGATGGGCCGGCGAACCGAATACATCGTCCACGCTTCCCTGTTCGACGATCCCGCCAAGGTAAAGCACGATGATTCTGTCGCTAATCAGACGGACGGTGTCGAGATCGTGTGAGATAAAGACAAAGGCTGCACCGGTCTCGTCTTGAAGCGTGCCTAGCAAATTGAGGATTTCGGCCCGGACGGACAAATCGAGCGAGCTCGTGGGCTCGTCGAGAATGATGACTTTGGGCTCGGTCGCAATAGCCCTGGCGATACAGACCCGCTGCAACTGACCGCCCGAGAGCTCGTGGGGGAAGCGACCGAGCGCCGCCGCATTGAGCTGGACGCGATCGGCGAGCCGCGCAGCCTCTTCTCGGACACCCTTCATACCGCTCAAAATGAGCGGCTCGGCGATCAATGCACCGACGCGCATGCGTGGGTTTAGTGCGCCCCACGGATTTTGGAATACGAACTGCAGATCCCGCCTTAGCGGGCGGCACTCCCGCCGACTGAGTGTGCCGATTTCGGACCCTTTGAAGGCAATCGACCCACCTGTTGGGCTGAGCAATCGAACGACAAGGCGCCCAATGGTCGACTTCCCGGACCCACTCTCGCCGACAAGACCGACGGTCTCGCCCGGACGAAGGTCGAAGGAAACACCGTCCACCGCGTAGACGGTCGTTCTGCCCCGTTTGAAGTACTTGCGCAGATCCCTAACCTGCAGGATCGGACTGGGCTGCTCCAATTTTTTCGCCTCAACTCACTTTCGCGGCCAGGATAGCGCGACTAACATGGCGCGCCCTACGACATTAGTCGAGTCTGCGAGATCATCGGGAAATACGTGTGCTGATCATTGAGTACCTGGCTCGCCGTCTGGCCTTCGTCATCCCCCTCGTGGTTGGGATCGTTCTCATCACCTTCCTAATTGTGCGCCTCGGCGGACAGGATGCTGTCGGTCTGCTCGCAGGGCCGATGGCGGACGAAGCGCAGGTAAAGCTGATCACTGCCGAACTCGGCCTCGACAAACCGCTATTCGAGCAGTTCGCGATTTATGTCACCAATGTGCTGCAGGGCGACCTCGGCGTTTCCTGGCAGTCCGGTCAGCCGGTACTCGACGAGATTCTGATTCGCGTCGCCGCCTCCCTCGAACTACTGCTCGTTTCGATAGTTCTCGGGACATTATTGGGTGTACCTATCGGTGTGCGTGCGGCGCTACGACCTCGCGGGGCCTTCGACCAAATCAGCCGCGCGGTTTCGCTTGTCAGCTATTCTGTGCCGACCTACTGGATGGCGCTCATGGCGCTCGCCATTTTCTTCCTGGCTCTGGGTTGGGCGCCGGCGCCAATGGGACGGCTCGACCTAGCGGTTTTTCCGCCTCCCTTCGTGACCGGGAGCTACCTCATCGATGCGCTTCTGATTGGCGATTTCGATGCTGTTGGTTCGGCTCTCTCGCACTTGGTGCTACCCGTATCGGTCTTTACCACCATTGTCGCCGCACCGATCATGAAACAGACGCGCGCGATTTGCCTTGAAGTCCTTTCGAGTGACTACATCCGTCTCGCTCGCCTCTACGGCTACGGTCGTAACAAGGTATGGCGTATGACGCTTCGGAACGCGACGGTGCCGATTGTGACCTATATCGGCTCCGAACTTGCAACGCTGCTCGCAGCGGTCGCACTGGTCGAGCTTGTTTTCTCGTGGGGTGGCCTCGGGCAGTGGGGCCTTAACGCCATTCTGTTCGGAGACTTTGCCGCCGTTCAAGGGTACGTGTTGGTCCTCGCGCTTTTCGCCAGCACCGTCTATATCATTGTCGACCTCATCGTCCTGATCGCCGAACCGCGCGCGGTGACCCGCTGATGACAACAATCACCGCAACGCCGGAAATTCGCCGTACCTATCTACAGCGCGCACGCGCGCGAATATTCGGCATTTCGTATCACAGTCCGGCGACGACGGTTGGGGCAATAATTGTCCTCTTCTTTGCCGTCCTCGCCATCTTTGCGCCGCTAATCGCGCCCTACCCGCCGACACAGAGCTTTGCCGACCACGTTCTTCAAGCGCCAAGCGCGCAGTTCCTGTTTGGCACAGACGGCAACGGGATGGATGTTTTTTCCCGCGTCATCTACGGCAGCCGCTACGGGTTTGGCATCGCAATTCCGGCCTTACTATTGATGCTGGCAATCGGCGTTCCGGCCGGTTTGGTGGCTGGCTACATGGGCGGGATCGTCGACGATATTCTCCTGCGCTCTTTCGACGTCTTTCGCGCATTCCCGACGATCGTTCTGGCACTTGCCGTAGTCGCGGCGACCGGCCAATCGTTGATTATCGTGATCATGGTGATCGGTTTTCTCGAAGCGCCCATATTTGCGCGCATCGTCCGAGCCGAGGTTCTCGCGATACGATCTAGCGAGCTTGTCGAATCCGCCGTCGTCGTCGGCAATCCGACGTGGCGTATTCTGACGCGGCACATCCTGCCCAACTCGATCACAGGCGCCACGGCACAATCGGCGATCCGGATGGCTTGGGCCATCCGCGTCAGCACAACGCTCGCGTTTATCGGGGTCGGGATTCAGGCGCCAGCGCCGGAATGGGGTGTCATGATTCGTCAGGGAGCGGAGTTCATCAATTCGGGAGAATGGTGGATTGCGACCTTCCCAGGGCTCGCGCTGGTGGGCCTTGTGTTGGGCCTCAATCTTCTGGGAGACGGTGCGCAGCAACTGCTCGACCCCAAGGCGCAGGACACCCGATGAGCTTGCTTGAGCTCAAGGATCTCCACACGCATTTCATCAAAAGAGACCTCGACAACCAAACGCGGGTTGCCAAGGCGCTGAACGGCGTGTCGTTCTCGCTTGAAAAAGGCGAGGTGCTCGGGCTGGTCGGTGAAACCGGCGCGGGCAAGTCGCTGACGGCACTGTCGATCATGGGCGGCTTGCCGCCCAGCGCCCAGATCACGCAGGGCTCTATTCGGTTCAAGGACCGCGAGCTTGTTGGTTTGCCGCCTGAGAAGCTCGACGAGATTCGGGGACGGGACATTTCGATCATCGTGCAGTCGCCCCTCACCTCGCTCGACCCCTTGGCGCGCATTGGCGAGCAACTCATTCGGGTCCAGCTCCTCCACCGCCGGATCGGCCGCGAGGAAGCGCGACAAAATGCGCTAAAAATGCTCAAGGCGGTCCAGATTCCCGACCCCGAAGGCCGCATGAAAGCTTGGCCGCACGAAATGTCGGGTGGGATGGCCCAGCGCGTTCTCATGGCCATGGCCCTTGTCAACGAACCGGATTTGCTCATTGCCGACGAGCCGACCACCGGCCTCGACGTCACGGTTCAAGCGCAGGTGCTCGATCTACTTCTCGACCTGATGCGCTCGCGTAACATGGCGACCATCATCATCACCCATGACTTGGGCGTCGTCGCCAACTACAGCAGCCGCGTCGCCGTCATGTTCTCAGGCGCCGTCGTCGAACACGGCAACGTAGAGGACGTCATCGACAACCCGATGCACCCTTACACGCGCGAACTCATCGACTCCATCCCAGACAGAATTGCACAACGCGGTTACAAGAAGGTCGGCGGCGCACCCGACCTTTACGATTTGCCCAAGGGCTGTCTGTTCCGCTACCGCTGCCCGTTTGCCGACGATGCCTGTGGAAGCGCCCCACCAACGGTAGCTATTTCCGAAACTCACGCCGCAGCTTGTCACCACCTTGAGGCCGTGAATGCCTCGACATAGGGGCTGCGCCGCCCGCCGGTAGGTTGCATTCCGCAAATATCAGGCCTGCAAGGGCAACATCGGTCTCTCTAGAATGCCTGAGGCGGCACCCCTAGGCCGCTGCCCATGCTTTCCTCGCATCGTCCACCGTGACAATGCGGGCGAACAAAAAACCAAGCGTCTGGAGCGCCACGGCATAGCGGTTGGAATCATACTCTGCCGTCGCGTCACTCACGACAAAGGTCTCGTAGTCGCGCTGCGACGCATCGCGCGCAGTGGTCTCGACACAGATATTGGTGGTGATACCGCAGATCACCAGCGACCTAATTCGGAGGTTGCGCAAGATGCCCTCTAGCGGCGTGTTGATGAAGGCGCTCGGGCGGTTCTTGTCGATAACGATGTCGCCGAGCTGAGGGGCTAGGCGCTCGATAATCTCCACATCCCACGTCCCAGCCTTAAGACTGTTGGTGGTAATCGTGTTAGGCGTGAAATGCCGCACCGCGACACCTGCATCCTTGTAATCCGGTCTGTAAACGAAACGGGTATAAACAACCTGGACGCCGGCGGCGCGGGCGAGACCAATCAATTCTGCGCAAGGATCGACCGATGGCAGTAATGGAGTGGTGTCGAAGCCACGCGCGACCATCGATCCCTTCTCGTCGAGGAAAGCATTTTGCATGTCGACCACGACCAGTGCCGTGTCCTTTACGTGAAGTTTCATTTCTCTAGCGCCCTCGACCTTGTTTCCGCACCTTCGCGACGAAATTTCCCTCTGCTCTTACCCTGTCCGCGCTCAGACAAATAGTCGACAAAAGACTGTCCTCCGGGAAGGGCGCGCGGATAGGGTGTCCTTGACGAGCAGCCCCAAAACCAGACGCAAATACAGCTGCAATACCTCGGATTGTCTGCCGCTGATTCCCAGGGCGGACTGTTAACTGTTTCAACTAATATATGCGACGAATTCGAGCCAGTTCTTTATGCCAGAGAGGCCGAGTTATGAGTCAAACCGTCTTCGATTGGATCGCCTTTAACGCCCGGCGCCGACCGACTCACATCGCTCTGGGGGACCTAGCCAGCGACCGCCGCTTCACCTATGCCGAGATGAACTTACGTGTCGAACGTGCCGCCCGGTTCCTGAGCGATCGGGGAATTCGCAAAGGTAGCCGTGTCGGTGTCTTGGCTCGGAACTCCACGGACATGATTGAACTGCTTTTCGCCAGCAAGAGAATCGGCGCCATCATGGTGCCGATGAACTGGCGTTTGGCAACGTCAGAATTGCAGCACGTCGTGAACGATTCGGCGCCCGCGATCCTGTTCTCTGGTACCGAATTCATCGATGCCGCGCGTCAGATCATCGATCCGTCTTTGATCGTCACGCTGACTGGCGACGGTTCGCTCGAATCTGGTTATGAAAAGGGATTACACCGCGCCGACCTGGATTCGACCCAGATCTGGCCAACCCTGACCAACGACGACCCCTGGTTGTTGATCTATACGTCGGGAACCACCGGTCGCTCGAAGGGAGCGATCCTCACGCATGGCACCGTCTTCTACAACATGATCAGCCTGAACATGTTCAGCCGCTTGACCTGCGATTCGATCACGCTCACCTTCAACCCATTGTTCCACACGGGCGGTCTCAGCGCCTACTCGATCCCGGCGCTTCATACCGGGGCGACGGTCTACGTGATGCGTCAGTTCGACGCCGGTCAGGTCAATGCGTTGCTCAGCGAGCCCACGCTCGGGATCACGCATATCAACAGCGCACCGACAATGTTCCTCTTGATGAGTCAGCATCCATCATTTGCGGCGGCAGATTATTCGCGCCTGGTATGCGCCACGATTGGTGGCGAAGCTGTGCCGACAACCCTCGTCGACCGCTACCGACGGGAAAAGAACTTGTCTCTGCAGACCCTTTACGGACTGACGGAAGGGGGCCCGGTTTTGACGGCAGTGGATATCGATTCTGTCGGTGCCTATCCGGGATCCGTCGGCACCAGCCTGCTCTATACAGAAATGCGTCTGGTCGGTACTGACGGTACGGACGTAGCGACGGGAGAAGTAGGTGAAATATGGGCTCGCGGGCCCAACGTTTCACCGGGCTATTGGCACAATCCTGAAAAAACTAAAGAAGCTTTTGAAGGTGACTGGCTCAAGACCGGTGATGCAGGGCGACGCGACGCCAGCGGACACTACTACCTCGCTGATCGCTGGAAAGACATGTACATCTCCGGCGCTGAGAATGTTTACCCGGCTGAAATCGAGAACGTCCTCTATCAGCTGGACGGCATCGCCGAGGCAGCGGTGATCGGCGTTCCCGACGAGCGCTGGGGGGAAACCGGCCGCGCGGTCGTCGTCCTCAAATCTGGTGCTGATCTCGACGAGACCGCAATAATCGCCCACTGCAGGACACACTTGGCCAAGTTCAAGGTGCCCACATCGGTCGTCTTTACTAACGAGTTGCCGCGCAGCGGTGGCGGGAAGGTCGTCAAACCAGACCTGCGAACGCGTTTCGGGAAACCGACAACGACCTAGTTGGTGGTCCCGTTGAGGTCCGCCGACTCCAAAGAAAGGCGGGGAAGGTCTTGATCGTGCCGAGCGGAAAGGCGTGGTCGGCCGAAGAGGCAAGGGAAGATGTCGATAGAGCCGGTGAGCGCCATTGCGGCGAAGGCCGGTGCCTCGAGAGGCTTACTCATGGGTATTGATGGGCGACGTGGCATCTATAGGATCGTGGTGAGGCGGCGTTGCACAGTGGCGGCGCTAGACAGGGTTTTCGGTTGAGGAGGTTGGATGATGGAAGAGCTCGCGCCTTTCCGACGGCGTATCGACGAGTTGGACGATAAGATCGTTCGGCTTCTGGCCGAGCGCTTCGCGGTGGTTCGCCAGGTTGCCGAAGTGAAGCGATCCGGAAGGATCCCATCTGTGCTCCCAGAGCGGATCGAGGAAGTGAAGGCGCGCGCGGCCCAGAATGCGGCGCCGCTCGGCCTCGACCCTTCGTTCACACGTCGACTCTATGGACTCATCATCGATGAAGCATGCCGGCTTGAGGACGATTTGATCGACGCACGTTGAGGCCTATCACACGTCAATCGGCTACAGCTATGGCGCGCCGATACAGTGCGTTTACGGGCGCCCGAACCGAGAAGAGATTCCCACCGATGCCGCGCCATCATGGTTTTGACTACATCGTGGTCGGTGCCGGCTCGGCCGGATGCATTCTCGCAAACAGATTGTCGCGGAACCATCGTGTATTGCTGTTGGAGGCGGGCGGGCGCGACTGGAACCCGATGATCCGAGTTCCTTTGATGACTCGGCTGCTCTACGAGATGCCTTCCTTGAACTGGGGTTATGACACCGAGCCGCAAGTTGGGCTCGGCGGACGAACCGTACATTGGCCGCGCGGCAAGGTTCTCGGTGGCTCATCCTCAATCAACGGGATGGCGTACGTCCGAGGGCACTTCAGCGACTATGACGGATGGGCCGCGAGCGGACTTGAAGGTTGGTCATACGACCATGTATTGCCTTACTTCAGGCGATTAGAGGATCATCAGGACAAGACGAACGACCTGCGTGGCAAACGCGGCCCGTTAAAGCTCACGACACCCCCTACGACGGGGCCACTCCCGGAGGCATTTTTCGCTGCGTGTGCACAAGCCGGGGTGCCGAAGAGCGAGGACTTCAACGGCGGAGACCAGGAAGGGTATGGCCGCCATGACTTTGCGATCTACCATGGCCGGCGACAAAACACCGCGACGGCCTACCTCAAGCCGATTGGGGACCGGAAATCCCTAACCGTTTGGACAGGAACCCAGGTGACGCGGATCCATTTGCGGTCGGGTCGTGCCACCGGCGCTACCTGTGTGCGTCCGGGTGGGGGGGAAGAGCAAGTCGCCGTGGACGGCGAGGTGATCCTCGCAGGTGGTGCGGTCAATAGCCCCCACCTTATGATGCTGTCAGGCATCGGGCCCGCCGACCATTTGCGGGAAGTAGGGATTTCACCGACCCACGACTTGCCGGGCGTTGGGCAGAACCTTCATGACCATGTCGGTGTGTACGGCGTCTTCGACGCCTCCAATGCCGAGGTCACCTTCAACC
Source organism: Alphaproteobacteria bacterium (assembly GCA_040216735.1). Classification (NCBI taxonomy): domain Bacteria; kingdom Pseudomonadati; phylum Pseudomonadota; class Alphaproteobacteria; species Alphaproteobacteria bacterium. The sequence continues at coordinate 758,736 of JAVJOO010000005.1, forward strand.
GATACTTGCGCCCCGATCGAGCGCTCGCTGCCATTGGACTGGGGTGGGCGTTTGGTGTCGGACCGGCTGCAATGATGCCGACGCAGGCAGGTGCATTCGTGCGCAGCGACGCAGCCCTAAGCCGACCCGACATCCAGCTCAGTCTCATGCCTATACTGCCGACAAAACGGCTTCTGCAGTGGGGCGCATGGCGGGACGGCGCATTCGTAATCCATGCCTATCAGCTTCGGCCCGAGAGCCGCGGCACGATCTCGTTGCGATCAGCCGACCCCAACCGCAAGCCGCGCATCGACCCTGGCTACTTAACTGCTTCTGGGGACGTGAGCGCATTGCGCGATTGTCTCGGAGCGATACGGGATATTGCGCAACAAGACGCCATGCGCCCATGGATTAGCCGGGAGCGGTCGCCCGGACCGGCAATGGCTCGCGGCCCGGCGACGGAAGCCTGGATTCGAGACAACGCCTCGACCTGCTTCCATCCGGTCGGAACGTGCGCTATGGGAACCGATCCAGCGGCCGGCGCTGTAACGGACGCCACCTTACGCGTACACGGAATCGACGGTCTCCGCGTCGCCGACGCATCCGCGATCCCTGCCATCACAGGCGGGAACACCGCCGCGCCGGTCATGATGATTGCCGAGAAGGCGGCCCAGGCCATCGTAGGCTTTTAGCTACCCGACGCGTCGTGTCGGGCAGCGCGCCAGCAAACGAAGGGCAACGGACGACTTTGCGCTTGCGGGTGATTGGCGTAGGTATCCACCTGTCAAGGTTTGCTACTCAAGGGTCTTGAGAAACGCGATGAGGCTTTCGACCTCATCCGGCTCAAAGCGGAATTGCGGCATGTCCGAGTGGCCCGTCACAATACCCTCGGCGAGGGCTTCTTCGAGGCTTTCAACCGGGTAGCGTTTGTGGAGATCGCGAAACGGCGGCGCGATTGATAGCGGGCTCTGTCCGTCCGTATCGACTGCGTGACATCGAGCGCAGTGCATCTTGGCAATGGCGAGGCCGGCCGCTGCATCGCGCAGCGTCTGCGCCGTTCCGGGATCGACAACCAAAACACACAAAACGGTTACCACGCCAGCAAGAATTGTCTTCATAGTCTCCCCAACGAACCTAGGAACGACTCCGCTTCACCAGAACCGCACCGACACTGGAAACACATTGATACCACACTCGAACGACAGAACTTCGGCCCACATGTCGGCACAGGGTGCGTGGTTTTCAACAGCGCGCATGTAGCGCCCGCCCGTCAGGTCGTTGGAATAGAAGGAATTGGCGGTGCTGACAGGCTAACGCTAACTTGTCTCTGGATTGTAGCCTAGGTTGTGCCCGGTCCAGAGGAGATTATCCCGCCAATCTCGTCCAAGCGTCACAGGTTCCCGCCGGATGCGATCAGACATGCGGTCTGGCTGCATTTCCGCTTCACCCTGAGTATTTGGGACGTCTAGGAACGTAGGGCGAAGCGCGGTATCGAGGTGAGCCTCGAGGCCGCTCGTTGCTAGGTCAACAAGTTCGGACCGACGATTGCCGCCAACCTTCGCCGGCGCTGCGAAGCACCGACCGGCCGATGGCATTTAAGTCGTTCAAGGCGACAATATTCCTGCTGTTTCTCTTGTCAGCACCCTATCGGGAGCGTTGTCCGTGTTTACGCCACTTTTCCTTAGATGAATCACCGAGAGATTCTTTTTCTAAACGTGATCCAAGGCGGAACAGGTGGCGTATACCATCACAACTCAAGGAGAATGTTTCATGACACCCGCAAACTTGGCACTGGTCGAAAACTTCCACAACGAGCGACTGGCAGCTACTGAGAGACGGCCCAGGCGCGGGGAAGCCGAACGAAAACTGACAAGCCAGGTCGTCCGCACCATCAACGACATCAACGACGTGTTGCAGTCATTGGGTGTCGTCGTTGAGGCCGCCCACCATTGGATGACTACCCACGGCGAAAACAAGCCAGGTGTAACAATGGTAACCAACACTCTACTCGGCTGTTTCCGAAACGATTCGACCACAAGACAGGAGTTTCTGTCGCTGGTGCGGCAGGGTTAAGCCGGTGGCCAACAAGAGCGCCAGATCAGAGCCTACAAGCGAGTGCGAAGAGATCTTTGTTTTCGACGCCATCGAGTTGGACCCTGAAAAGTGCGGCTTCTCCGCCCCTGCTTCGGCAGCATCTAAGCCCCGGCTGCTCGTCGTCCGCCGCGATGCCGAGCGCTGGAAGAAACTCCTATACGGAGGTTGACCCAACGTTGCAGAGACGAGGTAACCACTTGGACAGGTGCGAAACTGTTCCCAAACAACTTACTCCGGAGCCGTGGTACGCAATCAGCCAACCTCGCCTCGAGCTAGCCGTCACTAATGGCGGCTTCGCAGCCTCCCCTCGGCCAATGACGGATCCGCCCCCTCCTCCGCCTGTAGTGCCGGTTCCGTCGGCTGAGAAAATTGAGGAACTCCTTGAAAGACCATAGCAAATCGTCTCAGGCATACCCGTCACCGATCCAGGTTCTTTTTGACGGTAGTTGCAGCTATTGCGCACGCGAGATCGCCTACTACAAGCGTGCCACTAGATCCGGCGCGGTAGAGTGGACTGACATCTCACTGGGCGACAATGACCCAGTTGCCGGTATTACAAGAGGCAAGGCCCTCTCCCGCTTTCATGTGATTGATGAACTGGGCGTGATATTCACGGGAGGCCGCGCCTTTGCTGTGATCTGGCGCCAAGTGCCGCACCTCAGACTGCTAGCCCACATTTTTTCTGTGGCCCCCTTTAGCTGGGTTCTTACCGCCAGCTACGAGGTCTTCCTTCTATGCCATCGCATCGCGCGACGCCGCACGACCAACGAACCTCAGCACATTACGGATGCAGTCAGTCACAGCACCGATCCGAGCTTGAGATAAAGACGTTTATAGAACCGGTAATCCGAAAGGGTATTAGATGAGTGCCGTAGAGCAATTCGAAGAAGGTCTGACCCAGGAAGAAGAAGCCCAGATCTTCGACACCATCGACAAGTGGCTGGAGCGTGACGTTCGCCCAGTCGTCAAGAAGTTCGACCATGCCGACGAGTATCCGCACGAGATCGTTGAGCAGATGAAGGAGATGGGCCTCTTTGGCGCCATCATCGATCAGAAGTACGGCGGGCTCGGAATGTCGGCATCGACCTACGCCAAGGTGGTCATCAAAATCACTGAGGCCTGGATGGCGTTGACCGGCATCTTCAACTCGCATCTCATCATGGCGACGCTCGTGCAGCGTTTCGGCACCGAGGAGCAAAAGCAGCGCTTCCTGCCGCGGTTTGCAACCGGCGAACTGCGCGGCGGCCTCGGCCTCACCGAGCCGAATGCCGGCACGGACTTGCAGGGCATCCGAACGCGTGCCGACAGGGACGGCGACGACTACGTCATCAACGGCACCAAGACCTGGATCACCAACGGGATCGAAGGCACATGCTACGCCCTGCTCACCAAAACGGATACCCAGGTCAAGCCCGCGCACAAGGGAATGAGCTTCTTCATCGTCGAGAAGGGCGATGGCTTCACTGTCTCCAAGCGCCTCGAAAAACTGGGTTACAAGTCGATTGATTCGGCCGAACTCCTGTTCGACAACTACAAGGTGTCGGCCAACAATCTCGTTGGCGGCGTCGAGGGACAGGGTTTCTATCAGGCCGCCGGCGGCCTAGAAATCGGCCGCATCAATGTTGCGGCGCGTGGCGTCGGTCTTGCGAACGCGGCACTGAGGGACGCGACTCGCTATTCCCAGCAGCGCGAAACCTTTGGCAAGCCAATCTGCAAGCACCAGGCGATCCAGCTCAAGCTGGGCGAGATGGCGACCAAAGTCGAGGCGGCGCGCCTGCTCGTAGAGAGCGCCGCACAGGCCTACGACCGCGGCGAACGGTGCGACATGGAGGCCGGTATGGCGAAGTACTATGCCTCGGAGACCGCCGTCGAGGTTTCGCTTGAGGCGATGCGTATCCATGGTGGCTACGGTTATTCGAAGGAGTTCGATGTCGAGCGCTACTATCGAGATGCGCCGCTGATGACCATTGGCGAAGGCACAAACGAGATGCAGCGCATCATCATCGCCAAGCAACTGATCTCGCGGAACCCCGCGTAGCTAACCACCCTTCGGCAGTCCGAAAGACGCTCGGCGCAAATCTCCCGTCACCTACTCGCATGTACGATGGTGGCGGCGCCTTGGATCACCTAGTGGGGATCGACGCCGCACTGATCCAATACCCTCCTTGCCGCGTATCCCATGTTAGCTGCGCGAAACGTATAACTTGAGGATTGAAGAATGAACGTCTTGCAGAACACTTACCGCGTCGTCATGGATTCGGATAGAAACCCGTTGCGCCGCCTTCCTAAGGCACAGCGGTTTCAGATTATGGCGATGCTTTCCGTCATGTGGTCGATCATCTTTTCGGTCGGCATCGGAACGTGGGCATGGTTCGGCGAGCTTATGGCCTTTCATCTCTTGGTGCTTGTCGGTGTCGCCACTACCGCTTGGACGTTCGGCAGCGCCCACCAGCTCTCTCCACGTGACCTGTATCGACGTGCCGACGGGACAGCAGCGCATGACGACCTGTGGGGCGGTTAGTCGCAAAGTCGATGGTCACCCATGATAACGAGCGGGCGACTTATGCCCGGTTCTACGCGACGCACGTTCCGTGCGACTATTGTGGAGAACTAACCCGCGGGCGACTTCACGCAGGCGAAAAGGTCGTCCGCTGCGGTGGGTGCGGACGCGTCATCGCTACCGCCCACCACGCCGCATTCGAGGCGCGCGTAGACAGAACGTCGTGATGCCAGCCGAAGAACAACCTGCCGCGCGGGCGTTGGTATTCGGCGCCTCAGGCGCGATCGGCGGCGCACTCGCCGACGCCCTTGCAGAGCGACGCGATATTGCCGATGTCGTGCGCCTGTCGCGTCGCGATGACGCCCTTGATCTAACAGACGAAGCCGCCTTGCGCGCCGTCGCGGCTCGGCTTTCCGATGATGGCGACCCGTTCCGAATCATGATCGATGCTACCGGTTTCCTTCATGACGGCGACAACACGCCGGAAAAGGCGTTGCGCCAGATCACATCTGCCCACATGGCGAAGTCATTCGCGATCAACACAATCGGGCCCGCATTGCTGCTTAAGAACTTCGTGCCACTGTTGCCGCGAACCGGTCGTGCGGTGTTCGCGACATTGTCGGCTAAAGTCGGAAGCATCGGCGACAACAAGCTGGGTGGTTGGTTCAGCTATCGTGCGTCCAAGGCGGCGCTCAATCAGATTGTGCGGACCGCCGCAATTGAACTCAAACGGCGATCACCCGAGGCCATTTGCGTCTCGCTACATCCTGGCACGGTGGCTAGTCCCCTATCAGCGCCATTCGCCAAGGCTAATCTAGACGTGAGCCCCCCAACCAAAGCAGCGGCGCAACTTCTGGCGGTGATCGACGGCCTCACCCCACGCGACAGTGGTCAGTTCTTGGACTATCGCGGAGCGCGACTGCCATGGTGATGGTGCCCCGCGTGCCTCGCTCCGCTGCCGTGCTCGGCACGCTAGGCTTGACCCCATTCGTGGGCCTAGCCACCGGTGCAGCGGTGAGCGATGATTCCTTGCAGGCGGCCATGACTACGGCGCTAGTTGCTTACGGTGCCGTAATTCTATCGTTCCTGGGCGGCATTCAGTGGGGGTTGGCCCTGCAACATGGTGGCGATGGCACCCCTAGAGCCGGCCTGTTATGCCTTAGCGTGGTGCCGTCGCTAGCGGGCTGGGCCGCGCTGTTGCTGACGTCACCTTCCATAGGCGCTGGTCTGTTGGCCGGCTGTTTCGCCGCAGTGTTTGCGATAGACGCTTGGCTCAGCATGCGTGGCGCTACCCCCTCATGGTACCCGCGCCTGCGAGCGCCCCTGACGATCATTGCCGCCACTTCTTTGATCGTCGCCAGCCTAGCCGACGTACCATGAACCTGCCGAGCTGAGAGACTGCAGTGTCGTCTCCTATACGGATCAAATCAAAACTCGACCAAGAATCAGTTTGGGACTACCCGCGACCGCCGCGGCTCGAACCGGTACTCGAAACGCTCAAGGTCATGTTCGCGGGCACTGTGGTCGCTCAAACGCGGTCCGGCTATCGCGTGTTAGAGACCAGTCACCCGCCGGTCTATTATATACCGCGCGGCGATGTGGTCGGCGAGTTCATCGTGAAGGCGCCAGGATCGACTTACTGCGAGTTCAAGGGACGCGCCGAATACTGGTCGCTTCAAGTTAGTGGTCTGCTGTCCAAACGAGCAGCCTGGAGCTACCCCGCTCCAACTCCAGCATTCCGTCTCATCGCCAACCATCTGGCGTTCTACGCGTCAAGAGTTGCCGCCTGCTGGGTCGGTGATGAAAGGGTCAAGCCTCAGCATGGCGACTTCTACGGTGGCTGGATAACCGAACGCATCCTTGGCCCGTTTAAAGGTGGACCCGGAACGAGGGGTTGGTAGCAGAGTATGGGAGGCGGCAATCTAGCCCCAAGCAACAGCAGGGACATTCCAGTCGACGAGATGGACCTCGCGAACCAGCATGCTGTGTGTTTTTCATGAGCGGCACACTCGTTGTCGGCGCGGGCATGGCAGGGCTTACCTGTGCGCGGGCGCTTCATCATGCAGGCGAGACCGTATTCGTCCTCGACAAAGGGCGTGGAGTTGGCGGACGAATGGCGACGCGACGTGCGGCAACGCCAGTTGGTGAAATCGGCTTCGACCATGGCGCACAATACGTCTCCGCTTGCTCGCCTGATTTTGCCACGCTGCTTGAGCAACAACACGATGCAGCGGCCATCTGGGACGACGCCTCCCTCGATAGGCATTATGTTGGCTTGCCTGGTATGTCGGGCCTGCCGCGCGCCTTGGCTTCCGGGCTTGACCTGCGCCTGGCCACCGAGGTCACAGAAATCCGCCGGACGGACACCGGCTGGACAGTGATTGCAGGCGAGGAGTGTTTCGTGGCTGATCGTGTGGTCGTCGCCGTACCTGCGCCACAGGTACCCCCGCTTCTCGGGGACGATCACCGGTTTTTGGCCGCATTGGATGCGGTCGAAATGGCACCGTGCCTGGCGCTAATGGCGGCGTTTCCCGCTGATTCTGCCGCACCCTTTGTCTCTCAGCACACGCCGGAGGCCACCTTGGGTTTCGTGGCGCGCAACAGCAGCAAGCCGGGGCGTACGGATATGGTGACCACCTGGGTTGCGCAGGCTGGCCCTGTGTTCTCTGCCACGCACCTCGAAGAGAGCACAAATGAGATATCCCGCCGACTTCTGACCCTGCTGTGCGAGAGGATTGGTGTCGACCCGTCGGCCGCACTCTACGTGGACGCACATCGCTGGCGCTATGCCCGAGTGACGGCGGCTCTCGGAAAGCCCTTCATGCGGGATGAAAGTGGCACGCTGTATCTTGGCGGTGATTGGTGCCTCGGTGCGCGGGTAGAGGCTGCCTGGATCAGTGGCACCGAAATCGCGCGCGACATACTCGCTCAGGCGGGCCTGGTCAGACCTACCACTGGCCAGTGACCTGCATCCCAGAAATTGGTCCGGGGCGATAGGGAGAGTCCGACTAATCTGACCTTGTAGGAGTGACGTGCCCCCTAAAAACTATTCCAGGATGATTGAGAGAGTCCGGCTAATCTGACCTTGTAAGGAGGAAGAGATTAGCCGGAAACGTTACACACCAGAAGAGATCATCGCGATGCTGCGGGACGCCGAGGTGCGGCTGTCGCAGGGCGAGAAGATTGGCTTGATCTGTAAAGGTCTCGCGATCTCGGAACAGAGCTACTACCGCTGGCGCCGGGAGTACGGGGGCCTGAAGGTCGACCAGGCCGAGCGTCTGAAGGACCTGGAGAAGGAGAATCCGCGCCTGCGCAAGGCGGTCTCCGACCTGACGGTGGACAAGATGATCCTGAACGAGGCGCTCTCGGGAAACTACTAAGCCCAGCACGCCGCCGGGCGGCAGTGCGCCATATCCGGGGCGTTCTCGATCTTCGGCGGCGACGAGATCCACCCACCGGCCGACGGCATCTGGACGAGATTGTGGTGAAGATCGCCGGACGTCGCATGTATCTCTGGCGCGCGGTCGACGACGAGGGCGAAGTGCTGGATGTCCTGGTACAGAAACGCCGCAACAAGGCCGCAGCCTTGAAGCCGCTGCGCAGACTTCTGAAAAACCAGAGCGTTCACTCCGAAACAATCACCACGGACGGGCTGGCGTCGTATGGCGCGGTGGTCTCGGACTTGAACCTGACGAACCGCCATTGGCCAGGTGGCATTCGTGAGATAACCGCGCTGAAAACTCCCACCTGGTGATCCGGCGCCGGGAGCGGAAGCAGCAGAAGTTCAAATCGCAGGGCTCAGCCCAACGATTCCTTGCCGCTCATGCTGCCTTCTACAACACCTTCAATATCCAGACCCACCTGATCTCCCGACGAACTCTTCGGAGCATGAGAGCCCAAGCTGATCGGGCGTGGGAGGTTTCTACCATCGCTGCTTGAATCAGCAAAACTGCGGGCGCCTCTTTGCGCTAAGCCAAGTTAACTTGTCAGCACCCCTCAAGCAGCTAAGCAGCGAAGAGAAAGCGCAGTGGTATTGTTTCCCTGGGAGTCTCTAGTCAAGCCTGCCGCCCACTGGGCCCAATGGCTCGAGAGAGCACGGTTCGCCGATCTGCTGAAGTAAGTTGATTTCAATTGTCCTGCAGAGACTGGACATCGGTGTGTCGTTGAACGAACCGTCAAAAGGATTGTCAAGATTTCGTCCCACTTCTTCAATGGTCAGAAATATTGTCGCGACTATTGTGACAAGGACAATGTTGGAGATCGCGAAGGCATTCAATTCGCTCAGAATTACGACGATCGCCAAGCAATATGCCAACATCTTGGTGTAAAACGCGTAGCCCCAAGCGAGGACCGTGCTCTTAAGACCTTCGGCCTGACCTTGACGACTTGATATGTCCGAAATCAGCTCCAGTATCTTGACGACGACAAGCTGATCTCTTTCCTTAAAATACTCGGACACGCTCTCCGTCTGGACCGTCAGAATCTGGAGCGCCTTGTTTGAAGCGTCTTGCACCCAATGCATTTCGTCCGGGGAGAATAGGGCCCTTCCGTTGACTGTTCTTTTCCAAAGTTGCCCATCCCAGTCGCTTCCCTCCTGGCGTCGCAACTGCAGGCGTAAAGCGTTGACGTAGCCGATCTGTCGATAAACGAACCGCCGTTTAAACTCGCGATCATCGGCCGAATTTGCAGAGAACAGACGCATCATCGAGATGACGTAGAGAGCGAGATTGCGGTTCGCGGGAACAAGGCCACCCCATATTTGACGCCCTTGGGACCATCGCCCATACCCTACGTTGATCCTGAACGCTAAGAATATAGACGCTGACCCAATAAGAACTCCTGTCGTAGTTGCCGGAAACAGAAGATCCCGGTAGCCAGAGTCTGCAACAAATGCCGCCGCTACCGAAGCGCCGCCTAATAGCACCAGTTTCCGGGTCACGACTGCCAGCAGTCTGTGAACATTCGTGCGACTGCGAACTAACACTAGCCCTTGTCTTTCAGGTGCAGACGATCGCTCGAAAGTGCTCGCGGCAAAGACTGCCGAAGCGTGCGCCCGAGGCTTGAATCTCCCTCTACAGTCAGGGTTCCAAAGCTGCTTGTCGCGGTGGCGTGTGCATGAGAACGAAGAAGCTCCCTCACCCCCTGCACACTGACTATGAAACGCCACGGTCTACTAGGTGGGAAAACCTTGAAGTCGGGATCGAGCACTTCACCAGTTTGGATGTTTATGTAGTCGGCAGGGCCGACCCGCGTGTGCTCCATTAATTGGCGACCCCTCTCGCGACCCTCGGCATTTAGTGAGTATCAAATGAGCAAGCGAAATTTTGCAGATAGAAGCGGTAACTCTACAGTCGCCAAAATTGCTGCCGACGGAAGGGTCAATGCCTTCGAGTACGCCAATCGGTCGGTCTGCTGATCAAAGTTGCGCCGTAGAATCATGGGGCCCTTTGTTCTTTACCTTCTGTTTCTTTCTTCCGCTCTCATTTTTGGCGCGTTCTTACACTAGTCGCGAATATGGTTTTTTCAGCGTCTGCGCCACCGAGAAGAAACAGAGGTCCGGAGTCTCCGGTCAACGGGGCAGCTAGAGTAAAGACCATTCCACTTAGCAACCTAGGACGGTCACCACGCGTCTGATTGTAGGTTCGCCCCAGGCCCTTGAAGTGATCCAGTTTCATCGACCTGCTTGCCAATGAGAGACATCAGTTGGTCGGATCCTTGTCTATTCAATGCAAAGGTCTTGACGAACTCTTCCAGCGCAAGTGTCTTTTCTGACACGACTGAGCGCCCCGCAAGACGAGTTTCCGTTCGGTAGCTGACATGCGGGATACCGGCCCGACTAATAACACTTGTCACCTTTGTGACTATATGGCGCCACTCAGTGTCAGCCCGCTCAAACACTGCGGAACCCTCTCTCATATCGCCTCCCGTATGCCGACTATCAGACCGTCCAGAAAAGCCTGATCGCCGCTCGTCTAGCTGTCCTCCTTAGCCGTAAAGGGTCACACCAAGGAGAAGCAGTTTCATCGAAGCCAAAATGGACAGATAGGTCTCAATTTATCCAGAAGTGGCAGCATTTTGATCCGAATTGGATGCAATGCCTCGGGGGCGAGGACAAGCCGCGCACTATTTTCTGAGAACCGTTTCGGGCCTTGCCGCGAAGCCAATAAACCGCCCATGCCCCAGAACAGAAGAGAACATGGCTGAAAGGGAAGCCGACCTCGGAATGCCAGTGCTGCAGGGCACGACCGCTGAACAATCGCGGGCGAATAAGCATGCAAAGGATCAAGCCGCAGCTCGGCAATACCTGCGTTCGATGGTTGGTCCGGACAAAGCAGCCGTCATCATGATTGCGGTCGGCGAGGACCGAGCGGGAAAACTATTCTCGAGAATGGATGACGAAGAGATCAAAGAAATCTCGAAATCGATGTCTCGCTTGGGTAGTATTGGCGCCGTTGTCGTCGAGGAGTTGCTACAGGAATTCGCCGGCGCCTTCGCGGGCGGCGGCGCGCTAGTCGGCAGCTATGCAGGCACCGAGCGCCTTCTTTCCAAGTTTATCGATCCGAACCGGCTCGGCGATATCATGGAGGATATCCGGGGCCCTGCGGGCCGGACCATCTGGGAGAAACTCGCCAACGTGAGCGAACAAACGCTAGCGACCTATCTAAAGAACGAGTATCCGCAGACCATTGCCTTAGTCATGAGCAAAATCCGTCCGGAACATGCTGCGAAGGTCTTGGGCGAACTGCCCGAGGAGCTCTCAGCCGAAGTGGTCATTCGCATGCTGACAGTAGATGCGATCAAAAAGGACGTATTGGTTCAAGTCGAAGAGACTCTTCGGACAGAATTCATGCAGACGCTTGGGCGGACAAGCAAACGCGACAGTCACGAAATGATGGCCGAAATATTCAACAGCTTTGACCGGTCTAAAGAGAGCTTCTTTATGGGCGCCTTGGACCAACAGCGTCCAGATAGCGCGCAAAAGATCAGATCGCTGATGTTTACGTTTGAAGACTTGGCCCGGCTCGATCCTGCTGGCGTGCAGATCGTGCTTCGTACGGTAGATAAGGACATCTTGGCGAAGGCCCTCAAAGGCGCTTCCGATTCGCTGAAAAACCTATTCTTGAGCAACATGTCCGAACGGGCGGGAAAGATTCTGCGCGAAGATATGGAGGCGATGGGCCCTATGCGCCGGCGGGACGTCGAGGACGCACAAGACCGAATAGTCCTCTTGACCAAAGAGTTAGCCGACAAGGGCGACGTGACAATCAGCGACCCTGACGGCGATGAAGAGCTTGTTTTTTGAGCTTCGCCAACACCTTGGACAGCGCTAAGGTGGGCGAACTTTAGGAGCGGAGCGCCGTCTGGACAATGCCCGCTATTTCTTCAATGTCCAACGGCTTCGGAAACATTGCGATGTCCAACTGCAGGTCATCGAGCTGTGCAGAAATCGCGTCGTCGAGATAACCACTCACAAGGAATATCTTCTTGCCGTCGAGCAAGCCCTGGTCCCTTGCGGCGCGCAGCAGCTCGACGCCGTTTCCCCGCGGCATACGAAAGTCGGTTATGACCGCTCCGATGCTCTTTTCTTGCTTAAGCATAGTGATAGCCACGCTCGCGTTACTTGCAACAAGGCAATTTAGGTCGAAGTCGCCAAGGCCTTCGGCCATTTCTAATAGAGCTTCGGACTCGTCGTCTACAATAAGAACGCGTGTTGCACTCACGATTCTTTACTCCCTCCCGAATCTTGCCCTGAAGGCAGCAACTCCAGGGTGAACTGGGCGCCGACCTCTGTGTTGGTTACATCGATGGTGCCACCTATCGATGCGATTATCTGACGAGAAAGAGCCAAGCCCAGGCCGGTTCCGGATTCCTTGGTTGTAAAAAAAGGCTCGAAAATTCGATTGATCTTGTCACTTGGGATGCCCCCTGCGTTGTCGCGGATGACGACCAGGATCTTGGTTCCTACCATCTGTGCTGACAGCCAAATTGTCGGGTTCTGCGGCTTAGATTGCACCAGGGCATCGTGTGCATTGGTGAGCAAGTTGACGATCACCTGGTCCAATAGCGTCTCCGAACCCACAGCGATTAGTCCGGGCTCAATCGTGCGCTCAATAGCGATGTCTTCGAGCGCATATTGCCCCTGAACCAGGTCAATCGTGTTTTCGATAGTCTCCGAGAGAAGGAAGCTCTCGCCCCCAGAGTTCGACGCGGCGGCCTTGGAAAGTCGCCTAAGGTTCTGGACGAACGACGATGCGCGTTTTACCTGCTGACCTATTCTCTCAGTTTTCTCCAACGCGGCGTCATCCCCGCCAATAAGTCGGAGGCGGCGCGCAAGGTTGGAATTCGCCATCATGATGACGTTCAGCGGTTGATTTATTTCATGGGCGAAACCGGCGGCTAAGGTCCCTAAGCTGGCCAGCTTGCTTTCGAAAGCGGACTTTTCGAGACGCTGCCGTTCCTCAGTGACGTCGACGCCGGTCACTGTGTAGGCCCCTCGCGCCTCATCCGTACAGTTAACGTCCCAGGTAATTAGCTGCTCTTGATCGCCAATGACCTCCGATTGTGTGAATCGCCAGTGCCCCGGACCGTCAATATTGTCACGAACCAGGCCTGATAAGATTCTCGATTTGGTCACTTCGACTTGGAAATCTTCTGTAAATCGTCGGTTCATTAGCATGACATCTCCGCCAACGATCCGAATGAGGTATACGCGCATCTCGTCCGTCATCTGAACGAGCGCTCTACCTTCCAGAACAGCAGCATTGAACGCATCATCCAACAATTTCCTGGCTTTCCTCACCTCCTGGATTGAGATTTCGGCATCAACCGTCAAGAATGGCCCCGAAGCTTGGCGCGAAATCGAATGCGTCTGCGGCTGAGTTATCTCTTCCGCAACGAAGCGTGTTTGGTCGCTCAGCCTACGACCGATGATCGAAAGAATAGCAACGGCAACAACAAAAATTGCAAATAGCGCTATCGTTAAGCGCAGTTGAAATTGCCAAATTCGAGAGAGCAAGTCGGAGGACGGCACCAGCACGGCGACACGCCCTGCAAGCTCTTCATTTGGCGCGCCGACCACCCAATCCAATCCAAGCTCCATTCCCCGCATGATGCCAAAGGCATCTAGATCTCGCATCCGGACGAGGGCAAACGACGTTGCCGTGCCAGGGTAAATGACAGTTCCCTTTTGCAGGACCCCGTCCGCTTCGTCCGCGGACAAAACCATCACCCGAACGTCATCGACGATCGGCACGCTGATCGCAATCGCCCACTCGCCCAGATAGAAGATTTGGATAGATTCCCCTGCGACAAATGAATTGCGCACTCCCACGTTGACATCGGCGACAAGTCGATCCCCATCCAGACCATCAATACTGACGGCCAGCCACTGCCCGTCATTGCTGCGCCGAAAGAGGCCTCTTACGTCCTTCACGATAATTTCTTGCCCCCCCTGAGCCGTAAGCTCGATCGCATGAATTCCTGCCTTAATTTGGGAAACCAACGATCTTTCCGCGTGGGCGGCAATGCCGTTCAAACGCAATTTTTGTGCCTGGTGCAGATTCGTCAAAAGGTATTCGCTAAGGAACGCCACAGTGAGGTAGGCGCCAACTCCAACGACGAGCCCCCCCGTGTAGAGCACGAGATGACTGGCGCCCAATTTACGCGGGCGCCATCTCCGGAAACGAGGGGAATACGCGAGACCGAGAACGAGCAGCCCTTCCGCAATGAGCATATTTGCAACGCCGTTGACCGCTTGCTTGAATCCAATCGCAGCGGAAGTACCTAACCCTAGGTCAAGTTGCGTCGTGTAAAGTGCGGTGACGAGGGGAATGCCTATTGCTGCCCAGTAAGCGATAATCGCAATAGGCCGCCAGGAAACCCTATGCGCTCGCGATGCGTAACGCGCTCGCACCGCGACGACAGATAGGACGAACACAAACTCCAGGCCCGTTGTGATAGCACCAAATGGATGCCCCCAAAGGTAGATGGTCGACAGCGCCCCTGCCGCGGCAGACGCTATTCCCACCCATGGGCCGTATAGACGGAGAAACAACCAGGCTAGGATCGAGCCCGTCAAGAAGTGGACATTCCCCCCCATATCGATGGGGAAAGCCTGTGCGAAGATTGTTGCCCCAACGCATCCTATGGCGATGGCTGCCCGACTAAGGGATACGCGGACGGGCGATAGGACTAGCGATTTCACGAATAGAGACCAATCAAACTCTGGGGCGAGTCGGATACGACGCGTCTACCTCTGCGCACTCAACCGGATTCGCATCCAAAATGGATCGAATATTGGCTGCGCTATCAGACACAGATAAGCCTAAATGACCAACTGAAGTGGCACTTGGGATGGTCCAACTTGACCTGACTCTCTTATGCCCAGCATTTGCAGAAATAGAGACCGAGTCTACTGAGCTGCCAAGACGCTTTCAGTGCGGCCAGATGAGGAGTCCCGACAGACAATGAACATTCCGATGCAGGTGCTCATCGTGGAAGACGACGATTCGTGGGCACAAGAGCTTGGTCAGCGGCTAGATGAAGAGGGCATGACTACCCATTGGGCAAGAACCCTAGCGGAAGCCGAACGGTATTGCAGGTCTATTCGGCCGGATTTTGTGCTCCTCGATATCGCGCTGGGCAGGGAAAATGGGCTTGATTTGATCAATCGTGTTAGGGACGCGGGCATCGCCAGCATCTCCTTTATTGTCGTTACCGGCAGATCGGAATGGGAGTTGGCTTCGATAGCAACCGACAGGGGTGTGGACGGCTACCTATTCAAGCCGATTGACCCCGATGACTTGATCGACAAGCTCCAGTCAAAGTTGAGCTTCTTCATTGCCCGCTCCCCCGCCCAGATTTGACCATAGGCTCAGCCTTGCCTGGCACGGCAATAACGGCTGAGCGGAAAAATTGCGTCCTTGGCAACCCAAAATTTTTCTAGGCGCCAAGAAATCGCGCGATCAGATCGAGAGCCGACGTTTTTGCGCGCATAGCGGTATCGGCGCATAGCGGTATCTTAAGGGTCCAAAGGGCTGCCCCTGCATAAAGCATCCCCTTGGACCCAGCGATCACAGGGCATGGTTCGAAACCTGCGCCGCGGCGCCAACATAAATTCCGGCAGATGTCCTCGCGACAGCTATTGTATCATCTATGGACATATCCGGTTGCTTCGACGCTCGTTCACCGCGGTTGCAGCCAGGGAACCGGCACCGACCGGCGATCATCGAGCCGACGTTCCGTCTTCGTCCGGATCGTCTAGATAACGGAGAAGAATAGCGATCCGGCGGTTTCGCGGATCGTAGATGTCTTCCGGCCAACGAGGAATGGTGTCGGCAAGTCCCTCAATCCTCGCGAACCGTTCGGGCCGAATCCCATTCGCCTCGAGAAACAACCGAGTGCTCTCGGCGCGCTCGGCCGATAGGGCCCAGTTATTGCGATCCGGCCGGCTACTATCGAACAACCGGGCGTCAGTGTGCCCGCGCACGACGACAGAGTTTGGTAAATTCTTAATCACTGCTGCAATACCTGCAAGTAACTGTTTCGCATTGTCGTCTAGAATGGACGTGCCCAGCGCGAACATTGGTGAGTTCTCGCGATCGACGATCTGAATACGCAAGCCTTGCTCTTCTCTCACGAACTCAATCTGTCCGAGGATTTCGTTCAAGCCGCCGTTCTCAAGCAACTTGCTCAAGACCTGCCGGCGTAACTCGACTAGGCTCTCAGCGTTATCGGACAGCCTGAATATCGACCGCTCGGTTTCGACCTGCACAATTGCCGGCTCCCCGACAAAAGAAGTGGAAACTTCTTGCTTTCCTTTGTTCACGGTATTCGCCGAGTCGGGAAGCTTTTCGGTATCCAGGATGGACCGCCCCCCCAGAACGCTTGTCGATCCCGCGTCTAGCGGTATGGCACTTTTGTCCGGCGTGAAATACTCGGCAATCCCTGAAAGGGTTTCTTCGTCCGATGCTGCAAGCAACCACATCAGTAGAAAAAACGCCATCATCGCCGTCATCAGATCGGCCAATGCGATCTTCCAGGCGCCCGCGCTCGGTTCCGCTTCCGGCGGCTTAACTTTCCTGATGATAATCGATGGTTCAGCCATTTGCGCCTTCGGTGGCGATGAAATTCCAGACGATCCGTCGAGTAACAGAGTCTCTACTTTAGCAATCCGTCGAAGACATCTTCGAAGCTTGGCTGCAGGGATGGCTCAATTGACGCTCTTGCGGCCTCAATAATGAGCGGCTGAGAATGTCCGGCGATTGTGCCAACTATGATCTGCTGGACCACATGGAACAGTTCCATTTCTTGATTCACGATTCGCTTGAGGCGGATAGACAGTGGCTCGACAAGGCCGTAGGCCAGAAACACGCCTAGAAATGTGCCCACGAGCGCACTCGCGATAAGAGCGCCCAACACGCTCGGCGGCGAGTCGATGGACGCCATCGTCTTAACAATACCGAGAATGCACGCGACGATACCCAGGGCTGGCAACCCGGCAGCGAGCTTCTCCAAAGCGATAACGGGTCTAAGGCGTTCTTTATGAACCGCCCCTATGGCGGTCTCCATAACGCTCTCTACATCGTGCCACTTGGCGTTATTCGATGAGACGATCAATAGCCGTAGCGTGTTGGTAATCAGACCGAGCAGTTGCGGGTCGCGGAGTACGCCAGGGTAAGCAACAAACACCTCCGACGACATCGGGTTTTCGATGTCGTTTTCAAGCGCTCGGGCCCCCTTCTTTTGCAAGGTTTTCATCAATCCGGCGACGAGAAAAATTGTCTCTAGATAATCGCCGCGATCTACGGACGACCCTGTGACGACTCGCCTAAACCCCGAGGCAAGCCCCTTAAGGGTGCGCACGTCATTGCCAATAATGGTGGCACCGAGGCCGGCTCCAAGGATAATGCCTAGTTCAATTGGGGCGGCCTTCAGAATCACCTCCATGCTTCCGCCATGGAGCACATAGAGGCCGAATACAAAGCCCATCAGGACGACGAGGCCCAATCCAACGAGCATTTAACACGACCAAGTAATGAGGAGCATCGACGACTCCGCAGTTGCGGGAAAGCGGGAAGCTACTGCAGACAACGCGCGCAGTGGTCTAGCGAAGACTCGAACCCAGTTTTTCTTTCAAGGCGTCTGGAGAGACAGGCTTGAACATCAGGTCCTCGATACCTTGGCGACGGAGGCGGACAACATCTGCAAGGTCGGCGTTCCCGGTGATGACAATAACCTGAATAGCGAACATGCCGACCTCGTGCATTCGGTCCACGAGGTCTAGTCCATTCTCGTGAACCAATGAGACGTCCAACAAGAGGTAGTCCGGCGTATGCTTTCGACAGATTTCGAAGGCATCTTTAACGTTATGGGCGACATGAACCGCAAAGCCTTCGTCCGCTAGGCAAATTGCTAGCTCGTCCGACCATGCTCTATCGTCGTCGACAACGAGCGCCTGAAGCAACGTGTCAAACAACGATTAGTCCTTTCTGAACGTGACCGTCGGATGTTGCGATAGCGCGTTGAGGCTGGCCGGCGGTTTCTCCAAATGGCATTCCGTTGTGCCCGACCGCACACACCAAGCGGTCCCGTTCACCTTAATCAAACGAGAGACTCCCGGCCCTGTCTTCGGCTGGACATAGCCGCTTAGGCGAAACGCTGAGGTCGTGGATTCAGCCGCGAAGGCGTCGGCCGCCGCCGATTGCTGATAGAGCAACGCCAGGCAAGAAAACCAAAAAATACGCTTCGCGAACATTGCGACTGTCTCGCAAACGACAGCCGTGCGCGCACCAAACGAAGAACCCGATTTGAATAGGTGTGGCCTTCGGCATCAAGGTTCGGCGCGGGGGTTTTCACAGATAATACTGCCTTAGCAGGGTCCTTCGGGGGCAAAGCCACGCTTTGTTGCCTCGGCCAACGCGAATACCTTTCATCCAATGTGGGTGAAATGCGAGTGGCTCGCGCACTCCGAACGTATCACCGTATTCTGGTTATAGGCGATATGCTGAAAGTCGGGTAACGCATGATTTCTTGGCGTCTGTGTTGCGTTTTCCTGGTGCTTATTGCCTTTTCGGCGGTGGGTAATCCGGGCTTTGCCGAAATCATTCCAGGTGACGGCGAAATCTTTCCGAATATGGTACCGGAACCGGAAATAGCCCCTCAGATACAGCTGGACCCCAAAAAGGAAGCCGTAGCAAAGCGAATCGGCTCGCGGTTGGCGCGCGCTATTGGGCAAGTCCCAAGTGCGTCGGGGGGCCATAGCCATGCGTCAAACGATGCAACCGTGGGCCTTGTCGAGGCTGTTAGCCTTTACGTCAACGAATTTTCCTACATTCCGGACTACGATACCTACGGCGAAGCAGACCATTGGGCAACTATCGACGAGTTCCTCGAAGCCGGCGGCGGCGACTCAGAGGACTTCGCTCTTGCGAAGTACGTATTGCTTCTCCGGCTCGGACTAAACCCGCAGAAGCTATTTATCGTTGCGCGTCACGATACGACATTCGAGAGCATTTGCCATATGTACTTGATGGTTGAAGTTCATGGCAGATATTTTGCCTTTGGACACCGAAGCGAGGACGCAGTACTTGTCGACGACAAATTCATGGCAGCAATACTCTTCGTCGCTTCTTCGGAAATGGTTGATGTGAGAAACATGACAGCTCTCCAGGGGGTCGCCTTTAGCTGGTAAGAAATCTCCCGCGACGGCCAACAAGATTCGAAGTCACCGGGGAAACACGGACGGAACCTCCTCCTCGGTGTAGCCCCTGCGGTGTGCCCCATGAGCCGCAGGGGCCCCAATCCAAAAACCAGGGTGTTCGCGCGAGATCGCGCTGATAAACCCCGTGGGGCGCGACCAACCAAGTTATTCCAAACGTTCGAGGAAGGTCGGGCCCGACTCGCGACCGCGACACTGCCATTTTGAACCTTTGGCGTTCCCCGGGTCAGGCGCTTTCCGGTGCTTCGAGACGATGATAGCGCTGGCCTCCCCACTACGTAGCGACAATCGACTTGCCTTCTTCCACCCCGACGCCTAAGTCGTTGGGTGCCCATCTGTGTCGTCGAGCTGGCAGTCAAACAATGAACACAACCATAGCAATCTACAGTGTTCTTCTGATTGACGACGATGCTGCTTGGCTCGAAGAAGCTAAAGAAATATTTGAAGACACGGACCTTGCTGTACTCGTTGCCTCCAATCAACGGATGGCGGCAGAGGTGGCGCGCGCCGCAACTCCCGCGATTGCAGCGATTGCTGTAGACTATCACCTTGGCCCCAATGGGGACGGGGTCAGCCTGATCGAGAACCTTCGGGCCTTGGGATTGATCGGCGAAGAGGTTCCGTTTTTCCTGGTTACCGGGCACGAGGCCTTCGACATCGCGAAGCGCGGCTTAGACCTTGGAGCCTTAGCATTGCTGCAAAAACCTATTCAACCAGAAGTCCTTCTTGAAACGACGTTTGCCGCTGTCGAGAAATTCAAGGTCGCCGAGGCCATCGATCGAATCTACCAGGCGGAGGGAAACAGAAAGTTGCGCCGTCCGTCTCGCTTGACCGCCAACGACTTCAGCAGAGAAGCAACGGTTCTCGAGTTTCTACAAAAACTTGAATCTGGCCGAGAGAGTGTATTTGGAGGACTAGTCGATTCCAGCTCGTGGCGCATCATCCTCGAAGTATTGTCCAGCGAATCGTCAAAGTACCCACCGACCATCACAAGCGTATGTGCCGGCACGAATCTTCCCTACGCCACTGCACACAGAAAAATTCATGAGATGATTGAGGCTGGAATTCTCGCCAAGAGCGCTGACGCAGTCGATCAACGTCGAGTCCTGATTGCGTTAACTGCAACGGGACGCAGAAAGGTGTTCAATTTCGTCGATTTTGTGAGCGAATGGTTGCGGCGATAAATGGTCGGGGGCGTCGGAGACGAACTAGCGAACTCCGTTTGCCCTCCCCACTCTTTCCATCGTCGCGCAAGACGATCGGGGCGGAATCAGCCGCAGATGTTATGGGGAGACTGCAAAAACGCCGACCCCGCCCCTGTCCCAGAAACCGGTCAACCCAGGGCAGGGAGGATTTTCGGTCTGGAAGCGTCAAGATAACCTCTGCGACTGTCCGGTCACGATTCTTTCTGTCCAAACCGAATAGGTTTTCCAATTGATTCCGAAACCTTCGCCGCGCTCCCCGATGTGTTTGCGAGACGATACCAAGCAAGAATGCGCTCAAACTCATCGACTAGATAGAGCGATCCGTATTTCGACGCGCCTGTTTAGCGCCTTGTCTTGCGGCAAATTCTCATCGATCAACGGTTTCGTCTCGGCGTGACCGATCGCGGTCAGTCGATTTGGATCGACCAATCCGGTGCCAACAAGATAGTGAAGGACGCTGATCGCTCGAGCGGACGACAATTCCCAATTAGATCCAAATTTATCAGTCGAAATCGGATCGCTGTCGGTGTGTCCAGAAATGACTATGGGGCCGGAGTCGAAGGCGGCAGTTCGGGCGATTGCGTTCAGGGCCGGTAGCATCTGTGGACTAAGCTGCGCGCTACCAGGGGAAAACGAATAGTCTGACGGCAGTCGAACGAGGATATTGTCGTCTTCGAGTTGGAGAGCAATCCGCCCCGAAATACTTTCACGTCGAAGGCTTCGCTTTAGGTGGAATAGTAGTTTCTGCTCCTGACTAACCAACGCTGCCCGGCCAAAAGAAAAGACCGATTGTGAATTCGAATCCTCGCTCTCTTTGACGTCATTTGGGTCGTCAGAATTCGCCGTCAGCTCACTTTCAGCCTCAGCCAAGTCATCTAGATTCGCGAACTTGGGGGTGTCCTTGTTGAAGGCTTGCGCTATAGGCCCGGCGTTCCTCTTGAACGACTCGGCATCGATCTCGGAGAAGGAATTGATCAGGACGAATAGAGCGAAGAGAAGCGACATGAGGTCGCCAAAAGTCACCAGCCAATTGTCTGACCTCGGAAGATCGTCCGAGCGTTCATCCATTGGCGACTTTTCTCCGATCGCGCGATTCTTGCCGACGATCGGTACGTGTTTCGGATGGAAGGTAAGGTGCCAATACGTCTCGCAGCGTGGTCGGATTTTGCAACTGCTGAATCTGTATCACGCTCTCGAGAACGAGCTCTCTAAGGTTCTGGTTGTAACCCACTTTACGCTTGAGTTTCTCTGAGATCGGAAAGGCAATAAGCTGTGAAATCAAGACTCCGTAGAGCGTGGTGAGCATCGCTACTGCCATCGCCGGACCAATTGTCGCGGGATCCGACATGTTGCTCAGCATTTGCACAAGTCCGACAAGCGTTCCGAACATACCGAAAGCCGGCGCGCTTTCGCCGATTGCATGAAAGACGAGCGCGCCGTCTTTCTCTCGGCGAATTTCTTGCGCCATGTGCTCGGTCAAGACCTTCCTAATGAACTCCTCGTCCTTACCGTCGGCACATAGCTGCAGTCCCTTCCTCAAGAAGAGATTGCCGACCTTTGCATTCTGCAAAGAAATCAAGCCATTTTTGCGGGCATGCTTAACGATCTTGGCGGCAAGATCGACGATATCCGACGCCTGCTCGCGTTCGTTCGAGAAGGCAGCCTTAAACCCCACAGGCATGGATACGAACACACCCGTAATAGGAAACTTGATCATTGTCGCTGCGAACGTCCCTCCAATGACTATGAGGAACCCGGGCCAGTTGAGAAAGATCGAAAAGTCCGAGCCGCTTGCGATCGCGATAGCAACGACCGAGATACCGACAACGAGTCCGGCCAAGGTAGCAAGATCTATCTGCATAGCTGGCTTGTCCCAGAGACACGCCCCCAACACACAGCACACCGAATATCGTTGCGATTCAGGGTAGGTGGGGGCCAGTCCGGAGATCGGGCCATAGCAAGAGGCACGACTCAAAACGATTCGCATCCGAATCGGTTCTAATGAATCAAGGCGGATCGGCGCCCCCCCCCCACAAAGGCAGATTAGCCGAATGTATTGAGGTTGGAAAAAGCCCAGAGACAAACTGTTGTGCGATGCATCACGGTTGGCGCGCACCTTCGGGCGCTCCCTTTGGCCAGCGGAATTCTAGGGGTAGATACCTGACCGATTCAGATCGATTAGGTCTAGATAGCCGTCAAATTTGGACATATGGGTTTGTCCGCAGCTCATCCCTGCATCACGGGAGAGGGCGAGATGAACCTTCCCGGTCAATCTCTCCTCTCCTCTCCCCTCCCCTCCCCTCCCCTCCCCTCCTCTTTTCCCCCAAGACCTTTTCCGGTTGAGGGTGCGAGTTAAGCAATGTTGATGATACGCAATCCCTGCTCGTTTTCCTTTTTGCATTTACTTACGACTCTGGTGGTTTCCCTCTTTTCGAACTCTGCTCTCTCTGCCGGGATCGGCACGGTCGAAGAGGTCCGCCTCTACGCATACGGAACTCCCGATGGCCAGGCGAAACGGGCCCTATTTTCTCGCGACCAAGTCACGGAAAACGAAATTGTCGAGACTGTCAGCGACGGCGCCCTAACTCTCGTGCTGAGGGATGGAACCCATTTTCGGTTAGGCGGCGCCAGTAAAGTCACGCTCGATGTGTTCGTATATGACCCGGACACTTCAATTGGAAAAATGAGCTTGAATCTCTCCAAAGGTGTCTTTCGCTTCGTAAGCGGAAGCATGCGAAAGGAGGGAGTCAGGCTTGTAACGCCGACCGCGACAATCGGGATTCGAGGGACCGACTTCACCGTAACCGTGGGCGCCGATAACTCAACAACCGTGCAGGTTGACGAGGGAGAGATCGAAGTAACTGCCGTAAACGAAAGCGCTCCTGCTGTTGTCGGTCGCGGCGGAACCGCAACGGTCGGCCCCGAAGGTAACGGTGTATCTCGCGGCGGCGGCGGCAGTGGAAGCCGAGGCGGCGGGCAAGACGGTGGCGGTCGCGGCGGCGGCGGCGGCGGCGGCGGCGGCGGCGGCGGCGGCGGCGGCGGCGGCGGCGGCGG